>JAGFIQ010000061.1 GCA_024103495.1 Aridibacter famidurans | reverse complement strand
CCGCTCACCGCTCACCGCTCACCGCTCACCGCTCACCGCTCACCGCTCACCGCTCACCGCTCACCGCTCACCGCTCACGGCTCACTGAAAAGGCGGGCACAAGGCCCGCCTCTACATATCGCTACTTGATCTTCCCGTGTATTCGCAGCTTCACGAGCGACTCGACCGAAACATCCGTTTCGCCGTTCGCTCGCGCGTCCCTTATAAAGTCCGCGGTCACGTTGAAGATCCGAAGCTTTACAGCCTCTTCCACCGTGAGATTCACGAGGCCTTCGCCCTGCATCTGCCTGACGAACTCGGGTGTGACCTTGAAGATCCGAAGCTTGACCGCCTGTTCGGAATTCAGGTTCTGAAATCCCGCAGTCTGCATTTCCCGAAGGTAATCCGGCGTGATCTTGAAGATCCTGAACTTCACTAGTTCCTCGAACGACTTTGTCTGAAACCCCATCGCCACGACGTCACGGACGAAGTTGGCGTCGATCTTGAAGATACGTGCCTTTACAAGGTCTTCCATATCAAGATCGGGAAAGCCGGTCGCAGCCATCTCGCGCATGAAGTTGGAATCGATCTTGAAGATCTTCGCCTTGAACAGGTCGTCCGTGTCAAGATTCTGAAATCCCGAAGCCGACAGATCGTCCGCCAGCGCGACAGTCACATCCAGCGTCGCGGCAGCGAACTGCTTGCGGTCGTTGAACTCGAAGCCGCGGCTGCTCATCGCTGACCTGAAACCGGCGCTCGGAGTGAAAACGAACGTCCCGGAGCCCTTACCGTTCTCGAAATTTCCCGTGCAGGCTATCGTCCCGGCTTCGCGTTGGATCGTGAAGTTTGCTCCGCGTGACACGCCTTCGACCTGTGAGCTCGAGAGCCCTCGAAGGTCGTCGAAAGAATAGCCTGTTCCCTGGTTGTTCGAGCCTCCGTCGGCGCTGGAGTAGCTGAAGGTGATCTGGATATCGCTCTTGCCGTCGTTCCACTCAAAATTGTAGTCGCCGTTCTCCTTGTCCGTCTTTTCCTTTACCTTGCGGGCCTTCTCCGTACTTGCCTTCCACGTTCCCGTGATCGTGGTCTGCGCCGAGATCACTATCGACCCGATGGTGATCACGACAAGGCAGGCGAGTGCGCCGGCAAGGAATTTAAGGTTCTTATTCATAACATTCTCCCGATTCCGTTTTCTGTCTCTTTACAGTCTAGAAACACCGCAACGGGAGGCTTTGTGACAGACCTTCAGGCTTCGTTCCATGCCACTTTGCTCCGGAGCCTCATGACCGAACGCTCCTTTCCGAGAAGCTCGAATGCAGTGATCATCGAAGGACCGACCGCCTGTCCGGTCAAGGCGACACGCGCGCCGTTAAGCAGAATGCCCAGTTTCGTGTCTTTCTCTTCGCAGAATTCGTTGGCGGCTTCGTAAATGGGGTCGTGTGAATAGTCGTCGAGATCATCAAGCCGGCCGGCGAATTCGGGCAGCCATTCCTCGAGCTCGGGCCGCTTTTTCAGGTGCTTTGCGACGGCAGCCGGGTCAAAATCGAAATCTTCAGAAAAGAACGCGCGGCCCTGTTCGGAAAAGTCCTTGAGGGTGAAGAAACGCTCGCGGATAACGTCCACGACGTTCTCGAACCACTTCTTGTCCTCATCGTCGTATTCCTCTCTCCAGAGCTTTTCGTTCCTAAGTTCGGCGCGGACCATCGGGATCAGCTCATCGAGCGGCATCGTGCGGATGTATTCGGCATTCATCCAGAGCGCCTTGTCGTCCGTCCAGCGCCGCGGATTGTTCGCGTCGAAGTTAAAGACCGCGTTGGATCTGTTGATGCCTTCCAGCGTGAATGCCTCGATCAGCTCTTCCAGCCCGAGGATCTCGTTCTCGCTCTTTGGCGACCAGCCGAGCAGCGCGAGGAAATTCCTAAACGCGCCTGCGACGAAGCCCCTGTCTCGGTACGTGGTGAGCGAGACGATCTCGCCGTGGTGGCGCTTCGACAGTTTTTTGCCTCCGGGCGCGAGGATGAGCGGCAGGTGAGCGAAAACAGGGGGCTCGACGCCGAGCGCCTCGTAGATCAGTACCTGCTTGTGCGTGTTTGTCAGGTGGTCCTGTCCGCGGATCACGTGGGTGATGCCCATTTCGATGTCGTCGCAGACGACCGCAAGGTTGTAAAGCGGATGGCCGTCCGAGCGCAGCAGCACGAGGTCCTCGATGTCCGAATGCTCCCGCTCCTGAAGCCCGTAAACCGCGTCATCGAACGATGTTTTTCCGTCGCGGGTGACCTTCAGGCGGACCGCGAACGGCTCTCCTGCTTCGGCCCTTTCGTCGGATTCGGCTTTCTCCAGATCTCTGTACGGATTGTCGCGCAGGTCTTTGTCCGGTCCCTGTTCCCGGGCTTTCTCCGCGATAGCCGCCTTGACGTCCCCGTCGGCGCGGTCGTCTTTCGGGGTGAAGTCGCGATATGCCTTTCCTTGCGCCAGCAGGCTCAGTGCCGTTTCACGATGCTTGTCCGCATTGTCTGACTGGAAGACGATCTCTTCGTCCGGCTCGAAGCCCAGCCATTTCAGGCCTTCGAGGATGGATCGGGTGGATTCCTCTGTCGATCTTTGCAGGTCTGTGTCCTCGACCCTCACGAGGAACTTTCCGCCCGTGTGCCGGGCGAAAAGATAGTTAAATAAGGCGGTTCTTGCGGAACCGATGTGAAGGTATCCGGTCGGGCTCGGGGCAAAGCGGACTCTGTTCATCTTCTTGAAGACTGCAGGGAACCGCGCCTCTTTCGGCAGTACGGGCCCCAAAAATACAAAAAGCTATCAAACTCGTCGTTGATAGCCGGAAATAACCGTTTCAGCTTCGAATATGGCGGAGGCGACAGGATTCGAACCTGTGAAGGGTTGTTACACCCTTAACGATTTAGCAAACCGCCGCTTTCAGCCACTCAGCCACGCCTCCAAATCTGCGCCTGAAGCTCCCGAATTATCGGGCTCAGACGCAAAGTTCATTCTAGCCCTCAGGCGAACTTTGTCAAGTTGACCCGCATCCCACGCCGCATATCGACCCCGCAAGTTACTTGACACTGTTTGACAAAGGAAAGACAATAACCCGTTGTGCGGAAACCCTAGGTTTTCAGGCGTTTTTCTGCGACGGTAGCCGGCCGGAAAAGATGTCTTCCCGTAGTGCTGTTTCTTACAATAGAGGACACCACCTTATGAGTGATCTGCCGCGAAAGTTCGGAGTTTATGGACTGATCGCCCTGGTATGGGCTTTTGGTTTCGCCGCGGCTCTGCCCGCAAGCGCCAAGACTGAGACTGAAACGGAGGCTGGCGCGCCATCCACACGCCTCGGCGTGATCAAGGGCGTAGTGCGCGACAAGGCCGGCAATCCCATTTCGAACGCGACGGTCGCTGTCTTCAGGTCAGGCACATCAAAACTTCTAAAACAGGTAACGGCAACAAAAAGCGGCAAATTCATCGCTAAGATCATTCCCGGCACTTATACCATTCTGGCTGTCGCTCAAGGCTTTAACCCGGTCACTCTAGAGAAAGTAAAGGTAAACGGCGAATCGGAACTGGTTTACGGCTTCAACCTGGAAAAGGCGGGCAGCGGCAACACGCTCCCTGAAAAGCGTAACGACCGTTTGAGCGCGAGGACCGCGATCCGCGCAGCGCAAAGGTCGATCTACCAGGTCAGGGAAGGCGAGGTGGCATCCGCCGCCACTGACGAAGGCTCTGTCGTTTCGGCTCCGTTTGGCGGAAGTGTCGACGAGACCGTTGCCGATTTCAGAGAGAGCGAGGGAACCGGACGAAAAGGCCGCTCGTTCGTCGAGACCTTTTACGCCTCCGGCAGTGCAGGCAATTTCGCGGGCGTGAATTTTGCGACGCTTCAACCGGTCGGAAAGGACGCTGAGTTCGTGATCTCCGGCCAGACCGGATACGGACCCGGCGCTCCGCAAAGGTTCGAGACCGCATTCAGCTTCAAGGCCGGCGATGACCACAGGTTAAGATTTAAAGGCTCGCTGGCAAAACTCGGCGAGGTCGTGTCGGGGAAGCGGGAAGAAACACTCGGTCAGGTCTCTTTCCAGGCTTTGGACCAGTGGAATGTCCGCGAAGGCGTGATCCTTGTCCTCGGTATCGATTACTCGCGATTTGTCGGCGCCGGAGATGATTTCTCCGTCTCGCCGAGAATAGGCTTCCTCTACGACGTTGATTCAAAGACCCGTGTGAGAGCTTCTTACACGACCGTAAATGAAGAGAGGTCGTGGCAGCGGGTTATCGAACTTGAGAGTTCGCAGGTCCTCTTCCGCGAGCCCGTTGCCGTTCAGGACATTCCGCTTGAAGACAACCGGCCTTTGATGAACAAGAGCAGCCGGCTCGAGTTCGGAGTGGAACGAGTGCTTGACAACAGGTCGTCGGTCGAGGCGAACCTGTTCTTCGATTCCGTGG
This sequence comes from Aridibacter famidurans, assembly GCA_024103495.1. Taxonomy (GTDB): domain Bacteria; phylum Acidobacteriota; class Blastocatellia; order Pyrinomonadales; family Pyrinomonadaceae; genus Aridibacter; species Aridibacter famidurans. The sequence goes on along the minus strand of JAGFIQ010000061.1, from coordinate 23,929 downwards.
TCGGCCGGGGCCTTGGGTTCGAGGGCTTTTCCGAAGGTCCTCAGTCATTCAACAGTTTTGTCGCGCAGCAGAATGGAAACGCCCTCGGAATGCGGGTCGTTTACAATCGCAGGCTCAACGGGATATTCAGCACTGCTGCGGGCTACGCTTACGGAACGGGTCAGAGACTTTCAGAAGAAGCGATCAGCGATCCGGCGAGCGTGCTCCGAAACGACGTTTTCCAGACGGTTTTCGGCCAGTTCAATGCCGACATCAGGTCCGGGACGAGCGTCAAGACGATCTTCAGGCTGTCACCCAGGGCGACCGTGTTTGCGATAGATCCGTTCGAAGGCCGGCTTGCGATCTATGATCCCAGCCTCAGCGTGATGGTCACGCAGGAACTGCCGAGCTGGGGCCTTCCGATCGACGCCGAGGCCGTTTTGGACGCGCGAAATCTGTTTGACCGTCACGCCGGGATCTCCGGTGACGAAGGGACTCTGCAGCTGAATCTGCAGAGGCGTATGCTTCGCGGCGGCATCCTTGTTCGTTTCTAGACAAATTGGGACAGACGCAACCCCGCAGGTTAGCGCGGATACACGCAGACATTGTTCGGCACTATCTGTGTATATCTGCGGAGGCCTGCGGTAATTTTTTCCAAATTCTCGGATTTTGTCTCGGAATTACGGATGACCCGGACGGTCATCGGCGGCAGTGAGGCGAAAAAGCCAGCGTTTAACGCTGTTAGAACGCACATTCTTAAGCCGGGCTGACGGAATGCATATTGCCTAAATATTTCAATCGGTTAAGTCCGTCTTGTTGAGATGAAGGGGAAAGTGCTGACAAGTTGGAGCCTCGTTTGGCTGCTCGCGGCGGTCCTGATGATCGCGGCCGGCGCTCTCAACCTTTCCCAAAGGGCCTACAATCAGCTCCCTCCGACCGACGGCGTGGAATGGGTCCAGAAGAACGACGGTATTTACGCCGAAAGAGTGAAACCCGGCTATGCGGCCTCGAGGGCCGGCATTGCGGTCGGGGACAAGCTGATAGGGATCGGTTTCGAGGGAGAAAAGGTTCAGGAGATCGGCCTCAGAGGCGATGTAGTACTTTATCTCGAGACTGCCGGAGTCGGCGGAAACCTCACGTACTTCTACCAAAGGCCTTCCTGGTCATTTTCGAATAACTTCTACTACGCCGATCTTCGGAACATCGATTCCGTTCCCCGCTGGACTGCCAACTACATACTGTTGGCTGTCGTAGGCTGCATCTGGCTGCTGATAGGGGTATTCGTGCTCTTTAAGCAGGGCAGCCGGTCCCCGTTCATCCTTCACTTTGCCACCCTTTGCCTCGCGGCATTTGTGTTCCACGTCTACAATCCGCTCGGGCTTGGTGAGGATTTCGACCTGGGGGTGTCGCTACTCGACAATCTTGCGTTCGCGTTCTTTGCTCCCCTGTTCCTGCACTTCTGCCTCCGCTATCCGGTTCGCAGCGAGGTGTTTGAAGACGAGCGCTGGAAGACCCTGGTCCTTTACCTGCCCGCCGCAGCGATTTCTTCGGCGTACTTCGTGATCTCGCTTGCTGACCTCGTACTGCCGGTCGCCGTGCGCGATTCGTTTTACAGGGCGATCATCGAGTACGACATCCCGACCCTCATACGCGATGTTAACTTCTATCACTTCGTAGCAGGCATTTCGCTCGGCGCGGGTGTTCTGAGCTGGCGCTTTTTCAAGAACCGGAAGCCGCTTGTCCGGCAGCGACTGAAGTGGGCGATGTGGGGAACGATCGTCGCCGTGATCCCGATCCTGCTGCTCCAAACCGCCAGGCGTTTCATATACATCTCGGACGACAGCATCACGGCTTCTCTAACGATCCTGCCGCTCGCGCTGATACCGCTAAGCTTCGGACACTCGGTCGTCCGTTATCGGCTGATGGACGTGGACGTGGTCGTTAGGCGGGCATTCGTTTATGCGCTGACCACGGTAACGATCGCGATGATGATCGGTGCGGTCGCGCTCGGGCTCGTGTTCCTGGCGATCGGTAACAATCTTTCGAACACCGAGATCGCCCTCCGGGCGGTGATCGCGGTCGTGGCGATGGGCGCGATCATAATGCTTTCCGAGCCGCTGAAGAACTTCCTCCAGGAGCGGGTCGAACGGTATTTCTACGGCGAGAAATACGACCTCAGACGAGGACTTCTTGATTTCGGAAAGACGCTGTCCGCAAGCACGGCGCTTCAGCCACTCCTGGACGGCCTCACGGTGAGGCTCCAGCAGGTGCTTGACGTCGAAAAGGTCGCCGTGTTCATTGAGGACCAGAACGCCGAAGAGAATTACAGGATAGCGAAATCGGTGGGACTCAGCGACGAATACCGGATCCCCTCCGATTTCAAGCAGATGATCCGCCAGAAATCGGCGAAGAAGGGCATCGTGCGGGCTGACGAGTTTGCACTGCTGGAAGGCGATGCATCCGCAAGCGAGGAGAAGCCGGCGCTCGTTTCAGCAAACGGAAACGGCAACGGCAACGGCAACGGAAACGGACATCTCGCGGCGATCGTCAGACAAGAGCTTCACTATTACGTGCCGTGCGTCGTCAGGGGAAGAATGGTTGCGGTTATCGGCCTGGGACGCGCCCGCGACGGAAGCCTCCTGTCTTCGGAGGACATAGGCATCATCCAGACCATCTCCGGATATGTCGCGGTGGCGATCGAGAACAGCCTCCTCTATCAGGAACAGGAAACGCGTGCCAACGAACTGGCCCTTCTGAAGGAATTCAACGAATCGATCGTTGAATCTGTCAACGTAGGGCTTATCGCTGTGGACGAGAGCGGGCTGATCACGAGGTGCAATACGTCATTCGAGCAGATGTTCGGTTTCAGCCGTTCGGAGGCGGTCGGGCGGCTTGCCGCGGACGTGTTCCATCAGGAATTCGCTAACAGCCTGGAGCAGGTGCTTGGAAAGTCCAGCTGGCACCTTACGGAGATCCGGAACGCTTACAAGCTTGAGACGAAAAGACTGGACGGCGAGCCTTTGATCCTGAATGTCGCGATCGCTCCGCTGAGAAGCCCGGACGGTTCGCAGAAGGGCGCGATCGTAGTGCTCGAGAACGTCACCTCGAGAGTTAAGCTTGAAGAAGGGTTGCAGCAGAACGAGAAGCTCTCCAGCATCGGCCTCCTCGCAGCCGGGGTCGCGCACGAGGTCAATACACCGCTGACCGGTGTTTCGAGCTACACGCAGATGCTGCTCGGGATGATCCCGGAATCGGACCCCAAACACGAGCTTCTCCAGAAGGTCCACAAACAGACCGAGCGGGCCTCGAACATCGTCGGAAATCTGCTGAATTTCTCGAGAGCCGGAAATTCCGGTGAGTTCACGGATGTTGACGTGAACAAGCTGCTGGATGACACTCTACAGTTGCTCGAGCCTCAGATACGCAGGAGCAAGGTCGAGATCGTACGGGCATATTCGGAGGCCGTTCCGAAAATCAACGGCAATCCCGGGAAACTTCAGCAGGTGTTCACAAACATCATCATCAATGCCCAGGACGCGATCCTGAACGAGGGATCTATCACGCTTGAGACCAAGATCGAGAGTGAGGGCGCGGTCATCATTCGAATTTCCGACACAGGAGTGGGGATCGATCCCGACGACCTTTCGAAGATCTACGACCCATTCTTTACTACCAAGGCCGTTGGCAGCGGGACCGGGCTCGGAATGGCCGTGTCGTACGGCATCGTCCAGGAGCATTCGGGCACGATCGATGTCCTTAGCGAGAAGGGCGTAGGCACCACTTTTGAGCTAGCGTTTCCGGAAGCCACACGAACACCGCAGAAGATCGCGAGCTGATCCATCCGGTCTCCCCTGTTGTCACCCTCCGATAAAAACGAAGAATCGGTATTCCTCGACGGCGATTTCGCCAGCGCGGGAAGCGTGAGGGCGGCGGCCGTCTCCCGTGCAGTGCTCTACGGCAAAGGCGTGTTCACGACGATCGCGTTGTACGGCGGAGAACCGTTCGAATGGCTGAGGCACGTTGAGAGGCTTGCGAAGAACTCTCTCGCTCTGGGTCTCGAACTCGGCCCGTCGGCGATCGAAGATCTTCGGAACGCGCTGACGGAACTGGCGGCAAGAAACGGGACAGGTGACGGAAAGGCGAGGATCACGATCTTCGATCTTTCCGCTCCGAAGCTTTGGGGCGGAGCCTCCGACAGGCATTGCTCTGTTTTGGTCCAGACATCGGAACGTCCCTCTGCCACGGATCCTATGGCCCTCACGGTCTCGCCCTACCTACTCAACTCGTCTTCGCCGCTCGCTGGCCTTAAGACCTGCAATTACCTCGAACCCCTGCTCGCGAAAGAAGAAGCAGCCCGGAGGGGTTTCGACGAAGCGATCAGGGTGAATGAAAAGGGAATTGTCACAGGGTGCTGTCTAGCGAATCTCTTCTGGATCTCGCGTGGCGGGGAAGTACTGAGAACGCCTTCACTTTCGACGGGGTGCCTACCGGGTACGACGCGAGGCTATGTCGCCGACCGTTTGCGAGTTGAGGAAGTCGAGTTCGGTCTAGAAGAACTCCGGACTGATGCGGAAGCGATATTCGTGACATCTGCCGTTCGAGGGATCTCGCCGGTCGGCGCGGTTGAGGGTTTTGAAGGACTTTCGTCTGTCCCGGAGGAGGTGAGCTCGATCGTACCCTACTGAGAACGCTTCCGTTTCTACGCGAGTGCGGCTTCGTAGACCTTCAGTGTCGAATCGGCGATCTTCTCCCTCGAAAGCAATTGTTCCGCGAGCTGCCGGGCCGAATCCAAGCTCCGGGAAAATTCGACCCCGTCGGAAGCGATCCTCTTGATATTCGCCGCCAGCGCGACAGCATCGTTCCTTTCCGAAACGAGCGCCGCCATTCCTTCTTGTATAAGCACTCCCTCCGGTCCTGTCCTTACCGCGATCACGGGTACGCGAGCCGCCATTGCCTCAAGAGCCGCGAGATGCGCACTCGCGGAACTCGAAGCGTGTACGAACGCTGATGCCGCCGCCAACAAATGATCTAGATCTTCAAGCTTGTCCAGAAAGAGAAAGTTGTCCTCCAGCTCGAATACCTTGATCAGCCTCCTTAGCCTTCGCCTGAACAGGCCGTCACCTCCGGAGGCCCACCCCACTACCACGAAGTACGCATCGGGCAAGTCCCTGACAACCTCATTGGCCGCAAGGATCAGATCGTCTCCGGGTGAAAGCCCGCCGACCGCCGCCACAACCCGTCGTTCCCCGCCGATCCCGTACTTGTGCCGGAACGAGGCCGCGAGCCCCTTGCTCTCGTCCCCGGTCCGCTCAAGTACCGATGCGAACGCAGGGATCCCGGTCAGACGTGCGAGGCCAAAATGTTCCGTCAGGGTCTGGCAGGCGACATAAGAAGTCGCGATCAACCCACCAGGTTTACGTACGAGCAGCCGCGTTGCAAGCGGGATAGGCGCGGCCGAGTGATGAGACAGGACCAGAGAAGCACCGCAAAGTCTGGCGGCTATCGCCGCGCGGCCGTAATCGCCCGGAAGGTGCGCGTGAATGATCTCCGGTGCGAGCTCCCGTGCGATCCCCGCGATCCGAAATCCCTGCAAAAGCCTTCCGCTTCTGCTCAGGTTCGCCCCGTACGGCTCGTTAAATGACGCAGCCGCCATGCGGTTCTTCCACTCACAGTTGGTTGGAAGGATCGAACGGACATCGACGCCCTTCGCGGAAAGCCCCGAGGACAATTCGCATATGTGCTTCTCGGTATTCCCGAATGCCGGGGCGGATGAGATCTGCATTACCCGCATCGGGGTCAATTCTAGACGGAACCGGCGCTAAAACTAAACGGCTGAAGAAAAAAGGCGCGCCCCCGAAGAGGCGCGCCGAAATCGCCATCTGTGAAATGACTAGAATTGGAACCTCGCTCCAAGCTGCATCTGGAAGACCTGGCTTCCGGGCGAATTGTTAAGCAGGAGGTTTCCGCTCGAATCCCTCAGCTTGAGGAAGTTCGGATTGGTGGCGGTATTGACACCGCAGTTGATCGCGACAGGATTGCAGTAAGCCGTCACGGTCGAACCCGAATACTGGAGATTCATCAGGTTGAAGACGTTGAAGAACTCGGCAGAGAGGATCACCCTTCGGTTCTCACCCAGGGCAAATCCCTTTTGCACCCTCGCGTCAATGTCCGTCACACTGCGGTTGCGGAACATGTTCCTGGTGAATACTTCTCCGTTCGGATAGACCGGACGGTCGTTGAAAAGCGTGTCGCCGTTAAGGTCAGCGTTCGCGATCGCGTCTACCGGAAGTCCCGAACGGATGCGGATCGCACTCGAGACCTCGAATCCGTACGGAAGGAAGAAGACCGGGTTCGCCACGAACTGGTGTCTCCTGTCGAGCCTCGAAGGCCCGTATTCCGGTATCAGATTGAACGTATCGACCGCATCCTGTCCGCCCGCGCTCCTCTCGTTGTCGTCATCAGAAAGCGACCTAGAGACGGTGTAATAGGCGTTGAGGATTCCCCAGCTCCTCGAAAGCCTGGCCCTGAAAGTGAGCGAGGTAAAGAGCGAACGAGCCGACGATTCGCGGATCTGAACGCTGCCGAGTGCCGTGACCGGCCGCGCCCTTGTCGGGAAGAATGTGGGGAAGTTCGTCGGCCTTGTGATTCCGAAGATCGGACGACCCGTGTCGAGCGCGATCAGCTGATCCCTCTGGGCCTGGGTAAGTCCGGCGACAGTCTGTGCGTACTGGGTCAGATTCACAGGCGCGGGGAGGTTAAGCTCGCGGTTCCTCTCAAGCCTCGAGGTGTTGACGTTCAGGAAGTCGACTCCGACAACCAATCCGTCCGCGACCTCTCGCTCGTAGGCGAGCCCGAGCTGTACCGATCTGGGGTTCTTGAAGTCCTCGTCTATTCCGATAGGAGCGAGCCCCGGAAGTCCCTGCCCGAGCGCTGCCGCGATCGCATCGATATCTGACCGCGAAAGCTGAGGGAGGCTCGCCAGTCCGAACGAGTTCAGGTTTACACCGGCAAGAAGGAACTGCCTGTAGACCGAGTTGGGAACGCACGCTCTGGAATCGGACGGGTTGACCACCTGCGGGCACGAAAGTCCCGTCGCCGTCAAAGCCGCGACGTATCCCGGATTCGCGGTAAGAAAAGCGTTGTACGCGGTCACGCCCGACGCGGTGCCCGCCGAAAGAGCGGAACTCGAGAACGGGATCTGGACGGAAAGGTCACCCGCGGGATCGCGGAAGTTGTTGACCGGGGCCGCCAGGATCAGCATGGGCGTCCTTGCGTAAAACAAGCCGCCGAAGCCCCTGAGCACGCTCTTGCCGTTGCCGCTGACGTCCCACGCGAAACCTACCCTGGGACCCCATTGCCATCCGCTGTCGGGAATGGAAGTCGGATCGAGTCCGCGGCCTCCACGGACAGGGAAGCTGGCGTTTTGCAGAAGCGAGATCAGCGAATCGTTACCCAGCTGGGCCTCCGGGTTGTACTGCTGCTCAGCGCGGATACCGAAGTCGATCTGGAACCTGGGCGAAATTCGCCAGTTGTCTTGGGCGAAGAACGCGAGTTCACGAACCGTATAGTCCGCGAGGAGGTTTCCTATCTGCTGGCGGTAGTTTGCCGAGGTGTTGTCGAAACGGCGGTCCGTCGAAGATCCGGCGGTCAGCGAAGCGGACTCGAACGCGGCCTGCGCGGCGCCGCCCAGGAAATATGCGCCTGTCTGGTTGAATCCGAAGAGCTGGTTCGCGTAAATGTCGCTGAACTCGCCGCCCAGCTTGACAGTGTGATTGCCCGCCAGGATGGTCAGGCTGTCGGCGAACTGCAGCCTCTCGTCGTACTGGGTCGTCGGTAGGAAGGTCCTTGTTCCGAACTCGCCAACACCGCCGAGAGATACGTTCGGAGCGATCTCGTTCGCGAACCTCGGCCTGTCCTCACGGGCCATCTGGAATCTGAAATCGTTCAGAATGCTCGGACTGAAATTGCTGATCAACTGAGCCACGATGATGCGGTTGCGGTTCTTCTCAGTTCCGTTCGTAGAAAGCGCCCTGTTCGTGGTCGGATCGAGAGTCGTTTCTCCGGTCGCATTGGCGTTCTCAGCGTTGTTCTTGCTGTAGTTGAAACGGACCGTCAGCAGGTTATTCGAATTCGCCTGCCAGTCGACACGGCCCAGAGCCGCCCACGCGTCGTTCGTCTGCGTGAAAGAGGTCTGGTTGCCGGAGTAGATGGCGTACGCCTCTTCGGTGGTGGGGCTCCTTACTACGTTGCGAAGGTTGCTGTAGAGCACTTCTCGCGGGGCCTCAAACCTTTGAAACTCGAGGGCGCCGAAGTAGAACAGCCGGTCCGTTACGATCGGACCGCCGATCGATCCGCCGAACTGGTGCTGGGTCGGAGCGGCGATCGCATCAACGCTTCGAACTCGTTCGATCTCGTCAACGAACTCATTCTGGCGAGACAGTTCTTCGGGTCTCCAGAGATAGAACGCGGAGCCGCGCACATCGTTGGTCCCCGACTTGGTGACAGCATTGACGACGCCGCCGGTCGAACGGCCGAACTCGGGAGAATACCCGCCCGAAACAACGTTGAACTCGCGGATCGATTCCTGCGGGATCGTGAACGCGAGATTCGCGCGCTCTCCGCCGCGGATTCCGCCAAAGAACGGCTGGTTATAATCGACGCCGTCGACGTTGATGTTGGAGTTGATTCCGCGCTGCCCGGCGAGAGAGATCTGGCCGCGCTGCGGATCGACCTGCGCGGTCGGGGTCAGTGTGACGAAGTCCTGAAATCGCCGCCCGTTGATCGGAAGGTTCGATATCGCGGTCTCGCTGAGCACCGCGTCGGATTTGCTTTCCGTCGTCTGCACACCTTCTGCGCTGACGGTCACTTCGGCGGCCACGTCCCCGACACCCAATGTAATGTCGGCGGTGGTCGCGCGTCCCACCTGGACCTCGACAACCCTGGTATTGTCCGCGAATCCTTCCGCGGTAACAGTAACCTTGTACGTACCCGGTTTTAGAAGAGTGAAGTTGTACACGCCGTCTCCGGCGGCTGTCGTCGTCAGGTTGACGCCCGTGCTTTCGTTAGTCAGCCTCACAGTTGCGTTGGGAAGGACCGCACCGCTGCTGTCGGCCACGACACCGGTAATGCTCCCGGTCGTGCCCTGCGCGAACGCCTGTACGGCGAAGAGCAGCAGGCTAAGCAGCACGATACTCGATATTCTTCTGATCATCATTCGTCCCCTTAAATTTCAGTTAAGTTTTGGATATTGCTTTCGGACGATCTTCTCCGGTGCCCGGCAAATGTCGAAACCGATGGAATTTCTGGATTTTCTGTCCGCAGATTCGGATTTTTTGCACACCTCTCCGAGGCCAGATACTTCAGAACTTTCCACGACAACCAGCTCCCAACGCTAAGTGGTTGATCATCAGAATCTTACAAACGCCGACTGACGGTCCCTGATTCCGTTTCCCCGGCGGCCGAAATTTTGGAGTTGATCCGCGGATTTTAGGCAATTTTGAGTCCCGATTCCGGGGTCTATCGGCGGTGGTCGGGCAGGCGAATTCTTCGGGGAGAAAGAAAAATGCCCGCCTCCCCGAGGGGCGGCGGGCTTTTATTTTCACTGCACCGCGGATGCCGGCTGAGCGCCGGCTTCCGTATGCCAGGTTAGAAGTAGAATCGCGCTCCGAACTGCGCCTGGAACACTGGTGATCCGGCGAAGTTCGCGAACGTGATCAGGTTTCCGCTGCCGTCTTCGATCTGCAGGAAGGTGGAGTTGGTCGGACCATTGAATCCGCATTCCCTGTCGTTGGCATTGGAGCAGTAGCGCGTCGTGCCGCTGCCCGAATACTGAATGTTCGCACTGTTGAACACATTGAAGAATTCGGCGGAGAGGACGAGCCTCTTGCGGTCACCGAAGCCGAAGCCCTTCTGGATCCTGAGATCGACCTCGTATTCGTTCCGGTTCCGGAACGCGTTCCTTTCGATCGTCTGGCCGGGAGCGTAGTACGGGCGGTCGTTGCTTGTTCCGTCACCGTTCAGGTCTCCATTGGCAACGACATTAACGGGCCTTCCGGATCTGAACCTCAGAGCCGAGGAAACCTCGAATCCGTAGGGAAGGAAGAACACGGGGTTCGCCGTGAACCTGTGACGCACGTCAAGCTCCTAGTAATTATATTCCGGGATCAGGTTGAAGACGTTGTCATACGTCGTACCGCCCGCGCTTCGCTCGTTGTCGTCGTCGGAGAAGCTCGTGGAGTAAACGTAGTACGTGTTCAGCCTGAGCCAACTTGCGTTGTACCGCGTCCTGAATGTGAACGCCCGGTATAGCGAGCGCCCGGAAGACTCACGGATCTGCAGGCTTCCTAGTTCGGGAACCGGCCGCTGTCTGAGCGGCACCGAGCCGGGAAGTCCTCTGCCCCTGACGATGCCGAAATACGGCCTTTGGGCCGGATCCAGGCTCGGGTCGAGGAGTATCGGAACGGGAAGGTTGATGTCCTTGTTCCTCTGCAGATAGACGGTGTTGATGTGCGAGTAATCGAATCCCAAGGTGAGATTCCTCGCGACCTCGCGCTCAAGCCCGATGCCGAACTGAAGCGACTTGGGGTTTTTGTAATCCTCGTCGAATCCGATCGGCTGAACTCCGGTGAAGAATCCAAGCGGGCTGGTAGGTGCTCCCGGAGACGCGGCGATTATCGCCGAAGAAATGTCTCCGAGCTGTCCGGCCGTAAGGCCGGGCATGTTCGTCAGCTGGAACTGGTTCAGGTCGATGCCAAGAACGGCAAAATGCCTGTAAACAGTGTCGGGCCTGACCCCGAAGCCGACGAGCGCCGTGTATTGCGGATTGGCCGCGTCAAACGCCGCCTGATCGAAAGTGCCCGGGATCGAGAACGGGAACTGGATCGAAAGGTCGCCCGGCGTTCCCCTGAAGTTGTTGAACGGTCCGGCCAAGAGCAGCATCGGGGTGCGCGCGTAGTAAAGTCCCGCAAATCCCCTGACCACCGTCTTTCCATCGCCGAACGGATCCCATGCAAACCCTGCACGCGGTCCCCACTGCCAGCCGCTGTCCACGATCTGAGTCGGGTCGAAACCGCGTCCGCCTCGGATCGGGAAGCTTGCGCTCTGAACAATGTCGATCAGAGCATCGTTGCCGAGTTCCGGTTCGGGATTGTACTGCTGTTCGACGCGAAGCCCGTAATTGACGGTGAACCGTGGCGTTACCCTCCACGAATCCTGCGCGAACGCCGAGACCTCGTATACTGTATACGCAGCTTCGAGGTTTCCGATCTGCTGACGGAACGTCGCAAAGGTGTTGTCGAACCGGCCAAACGGCGCATCGGCGTTAGGCACGTTCGAGAGGACATTCAGCAACCTGCCGTCATTGTTGTCGAAAATGTTGTAGTTTCCGAACTGGTTGAATCCGAAGAGCTGGTCGGCGTGTATCTGATTGAAATCGCCGCCGAACTTGAACGTGTGGTTGCCTTTCAGGTAGGTCAAAGCGTCGGCGATCTGGATCCTCGTATCGAACTGCGTCGTCGGCATGAACGAACGGGTGCCGATATCTCCGTACGTGCTCGAAACGAGCGCTACCTCAGCGTTAGCGAGGCGCGGCCTGTCTTCACGCGCATACTGGCCGCGAAACTCGTTGATGAGGTTCGCGGAGAAACTGCTGACAAGCTGACCGACGAACGCGTAGTTCCGGTTTTTCTCGGTACCGTTCGTGAGAAGCGAGCGGTTCGTGGTAGGGTCGACCGAGAACTCCCCCGTTGTCACGGCATTCTGGGCGTTGTTCCGGCTGTAGTTGAACCGGAAGTTGAAGTTGTTCCCTCCGCCGAAGTTGCCGTCAATCCTCGCAAGACCCGCATATGCGTCGTTGGTCTGGGTGAAAGGAACTTCCAGCGACTGGTAAAGGTTGTAAACATCGAGTTGAGCTGGCGTCAGCGTTCCGGTGTTAACGTCAAGCCGGTTCCGGTACAGGACCTGGCGCGGAGCTCTCACTCTCTGCTGTTCATACGATCCAAAGTAGAACCAGCGGTCTTCAACGATCGGACCACCGATGGAACCGCCGAACTGGTGCTGCGTCGGGGCCAGCGTCGCGTCGATCGTAGACGGGAGGCTCTGAGCGATCGCGTCAGCGTAGTCGTGCGCGCGGGCCGCTTCCTCCGGTCTGATCAGGTAAAAGGCGCTTCCGCTGAGACTGTTGCCGCCGGACTTTGTGACAACGTTGATCACGCCGCCGGTCGAGCGTCCGAATTCCGCCGAGTATCCGGCAGAAACGATGTTGAACTCGCGGACGGCTTCCTGGGGAAGCGTGAAGGCGCTGTTCGAACGCTCTCCGCCGCGGATACCGCCGAAGAACGGCTGATTGAAGTCGGCGCCGTCGACGTTGATGTTCGCGTTGATGCCGCGCTGGCCGGAGATGGAGATCTGACCGCGCTGAGGATCGACCTGAGCGGTCGGCGTCAGCGTGGCGAGGTCCTGGAACCTTCGTCCGTTGATCGGCAGATTGCTGATCGCGCTGTCGCTCAGGACCGCGTCCGGAACGCTCTGCGTTGTCTGAACTTCTTCGCCCGTGATCTCGACCACGGCCGAGACGCCTCCGACCCCGAGTTCGAAGTTGACGTCGACCGTACGTCCTACATTGACCACGGCCTCCTTTGTCAGCTCTTCGAACCCGCTGCCGCTGGCCGAGACCGTATAGGTGCCCGGCTGAAGAAGAATGAACTGGTAAATTCCGGCGTCGCTGGTAGTAGTTGTCTTTTCAGCGCCGGTGCTGTTGTTTACGGCCTTGATCGTTGCGTTCGGGACCACGGCACCTGTTGAGTCGGATACGACTCCGGTGATCTGGCCGGTGCTTGCCTGAGATTGGGCAAACACGCCTGTGACCCCGATCAACAACGAAAAGACCAACATGGCTAATAACCCTGATTTACTTTTATTAGTCATAGTGTCCCCTGTTGCTTTTTAGGTTTGAAAGATCGGTAGAACTAGTGCTGATCGGCTATCCGTAATTTCGGATTTTTTTACGATTTCCCGGATGGATCTGCCTGCCCAACAACAGGTCGATCTGGCCGGAAGGATCGCTCCGAAAACGGCGCGGGACTCCTTAAGCCCGAGTCAGCAGACATTTGCCTTAGCCTGACAAAGGTCGGGCACTTCCCGCTTCACTCACATTGATCGAGTGAAAAAACGAAAACGCAATTTGAATTCCCAGCGGTTTTCGTCCACTATGTCCCATTTGCAAAGGGGTAAGTATCTCAGCAGGAAGTTAACTTGGCGTTACGAGTGAGACAAATATACATCAATTTTCCCGAAAATGAGGAATAGGCATAGAGCGATTCGGAATGGTGAAATGCCGGGCAACCCGGTAAGACGCTATCGCAACCATACGGCGCTTTCAGAAACGCAGATCCTATACGGTGCCGGACGCACGGAGTGGATCACAAGTCGTTCGGTTTGAGCGATTTAGCCTCCCTCAGTAACTACGATAATCTTATGAATGAGCGGTTTGAGCGGATTTAAGTTGACAAATCGCATTTTTGAGAGTAAATTTTAGGCACTTTTCGGAACGGGTTAATCACAGGCAGTCATTTAACAGACTTCTATAAGGAGAAGAAATGGGACAGTTAGCATATACAGGAGTAACGGAGTCGCTTCCGCTTCACAAACGGATCCAGGCCCGGCTTCAGGCCCAGGTCAGCTGGGTTGATGAGGACAGTGACGAGAGGGTGTCGATCCTGGGACACACGGAGAATGTCGGCGAATCGAACGCACTAGTAAACATAAACGTTCTTCCCAAGGTGGGCAGCAGCGTCAAGCTTCGACTCTTTGACGAGGACAAGCACATCATCGAGATCCCTGCGACGGTTATAAGGGTCGAACGCGACCCCAGTAAGCCCCAGGCGGCGCTCGCGATCGTGAAGAACATTAAGAAGTGGAAGAACAAGGTTCTCGCCGCGGCCCAGGATTGGGTGACACGCGATCTGAGGCTGAATTACGAAGGCGACGACTGGCTTAACTAAAGCCGGGATCGGTCCTTGAAACGTAAAGCATGGCGGGGCGGGTTTGAAACTCGTCCCGCCTTTCTGTGTAATATGGGAGACTGCCGCCGGGCGAACGGACGAAATGCCGGAGGCATCAACTAGGCCAATGAAAAAGCTTGTAATCCCAGTGCTTCTGGCACTCCTTGCGGGGGCGGCCTTCGGCCAGACACCGCAGCCGGAGAAGATCTCGCAGGGCGAGTACGTCCGGATGCTCTACGCCGTCGAGTCGGGTTCTTTGTCCAAGTCGGACCTGATCGAGCAGATCAGGAAACGGGGACTCGGATTCGAGATGAACAGCGGCTTGCGCAGCCTTACCGCCTCGAAGTCGGGGAACGATTCGGAGGTCAGACGAACCGTCGAAGAAGCGTCACGCCGGCTGAAGGATCCGGAAGCCGCCAGGCTTCCAAGCCCGGAAGAAGCTTCGAGAGTGCTCGGAAAAGCAAGAGAAGCGGCATTGGCGGCAGTGGGCGAGATGCCGGACTTTGTGGTCAAGCAGAGGATACGCCGTTCGGTCGCGTACGCAGGAACGGGGAACTTCCGGAGCCGCGACCATCTGATCGTGGCGGTCAGCTACAGGGCGAGCGGTCAGGAAGAATACGAATTGCTGTCGGTCAACGGCGTCAGGCAGACGGACACGAAACCGAAAGGTAATTACTCACAGGTGGGCGGAACAAGCTCGACCGGTGAGTTCGTTTCGGTGCTGGAGACGGTGTTCAAGCCCGAGAGCGACACCCTCTTCGATGTGATCGATACTGATGTCGTCCGTGAGCGCAGGGCGATCGTGTTCGAATACATCATTTCACGAGACAAGGCGCGCCAGCAGATCACCTCGTACGCTATCCTTTCAGATTCGACGATCACCGGTATGAAAGGCCGGATCTGGATCGACCGGGAGAACTTCCGGGTGCTCAAACTCGAGAGCATCGCGACGGAGATACCATCGAGTTTTCCGGTCACTGCCGCAAGCCGAATGATCGACTACGATTGGGTTGAGATCAGCGATGTTCGTTACCTGCTTCCTTCCCAGTCGGACGTGAGACTCACGTTCCGGCAGGGCAAGGAATCGTACGAATCGCGAAACCTGATCCAGTTCCGCGATTACCAAAAGTTCGGTACCGAGGTAATCATCACCGACGAGGACGATATCGTGATTCCGGAGGACGAAGAGACCCCGGCCCCGTCAGAGGACAGGGACGATTCCGTTCCTCCTCCTCCGCCACCGCCGCCGGGCGAATAAGCGCCGTTCGCCAGATCGGCCATTCACGTTGTAAAATCCGATGGTTCGCCAGTTCAGGCGGACCATTTTTCATTCTCAATCTCAAGACGCCTACCGGCGCTTGCTTACCCATCGACCGCCTTGCTTGAACTGACAAAACTCGACGACACGATCCGCCTCGACATACGCTACGCCCGCGACGACAATTTCGTCGGCCGCCCCGTATATTCGGAGGCAAGGGCATTTCTTCAGCCGGATGCCGCACACGCGCTCGTACGGGTCCACAGATCCCTCCAGGAGGATGGCTTGGGGCTTGTGATCTACGACGGTTACAGGCCCTGGTCGGTCACAAAGCTGTTCTGGGAGACGGTCACGGAAGAACAGAAGATCTTCGTCGCGGATCCCGCGAAGGGCTCGAAACACAACCGAGGATGCGCGGTGGACCTTTCGCTATGCGAACTTACGACCGGCGCTCAACTGCCAATGCCTTCCGATTTTGACGAGTTCAACGAAAAGGCCTCGCCGGGTTACACGGGAGGCACCGAGATCGAGCGCGCCAACCGGGACAAGCTCAGGGCTTCGATGGAGGCGGAAGGATTCGTCGTAAATCCCAAGGAGTGGTGGCATTTCGACTACAAGGACTGGGAGTCGTACGAGATCTTCGACGTGCCGTTCTCGGAGCTTTGACAGGAGACAGGAATCGGAACCCGGAGCGCAAGCGACGGGCATAGCCGACCGAAATCGGAACCCGGAGCGCAAGCGACGGGCGAAACCGACCGCGTAGCGGTCACGTGCATTTAGCCGTGGGTAAGCCCGAAGGGCGCAACCCACGGTGAGGCAGGCTCCGGAATCATCGAGGGGCTGTCTCAAAATTACTCTTAGCGATTTCTTCGGGCTTGTCTGAGTCATCTATCGTCGGAAAATGCCCATCAGTTGCCCCCGCTTCAGCGGGGGGACCGAAAGGGCCAATAGATTATTTCGCCGGCTTCAGCCGGCTATCTCGGGGCTAAAGCCCCGAATACACCGTTCCGCAGCTGCACCCCCCGCTGAAGCGGGGGGCAACTTATAGCTTCTCAAAACCCGCCGGATGAAATTCTCGAGCCTTGAAAAAAGAAGAGACTGCCATTTGAGACAGTCCCTCAACCCAAATTCAACCCCCCTTCAAAAAAATAGCTGCCCCGGTCCCGGGACAGCCTTTTGATCTGATACCAAACGACGTCGCTAGTCCTTGGCCGCGACGTTCGCAGGGTTTCCTTCGGTGTCGAGGTAGTTGATCATCCGGCCCCAGCCTTCGATCTCCCGGAGCCTCGGTTCGATCACGCTGCGGTCGCCGACGACCACGATAGCCATCTGGTTGGGATCCAGGTACTTGTTGGCGACGCGCTTCACGTCGTCGAGAGTGACCTTGCTGATCTTCGCCAGATAGTCGTTCACGTAGTCTTCTGAAAGGTCGTGAACAACAAGCTCCGCCAGCTGGCCTCCGATCTGGCCGACCGTCTCGATCGTCCTCGGGAACCTGCGGATCAGGCTCTGCTTGTTGTAATCAAGCTCTGCCTGGGTCACCGGGATCGAACCGCGGATTCCGTTGAGCTCTTTCATGAACTCGATCACTGATTCCTTGGTGACGGCGGTCTGGACGCCTGCCGAAGCAGTGAACGGACCTGCGCCCTTGCGGGTCGAAAATCCGGTCCTTGCTCCGTACGTGTAACCCTTATCCTCTCTGAGGTTCATATTCACCCTCGCGGAGAACTGGCCGCCAAGGATGCTGTTCATCACCATGATCGGAATGTAGTCGGGATTGTCCCTTGATACACCCGGATGGCCGATCCTGAGCTCCGACTGCGCCGCGCCCGGCTTGTCCACGATATAGATCCCGGGCTTGTCGAACGACGCCTTGTCCGGAACCGGCGTCTCGGGAACGTCCCCGCCCTTCCAGGCGCCGAACGTCTTCTCCAGCTTGGGGATAAGCGTCTTTTCGTCAACGTCGCCAACGACGATCATCACCGCGTTCTTCGGCGAGTAGTAGGTCTCGTAGAACTTGACCAGGTCATCGCGCTTCATCGCCTTGATCGAATCTTCCGTGCCCGAAAGCGAACGGCCATACGGATGATCTTCTCCGTAGAGAAGCTTGCTGTAGGCAAGGCTCGCGATCGCGCCGGGGTTGTCCTTCCTTTGCATCAGCGAGACAAGCGCCCTTCGCTTCTGTGTCTCAAACTCTTCGGCTGGGAAGGTCGGGTTCATCACCACGTCCGCGTAGATCCCGAGCGCCTTGTCCAGATGCTTCGTGATCGTCGACATTCCCGCGTCTGTCGAATCCCAGTCAGCACCGGCGAACACCCTTGAACCGATCGACTGAAGCTCGTTCGAGATCTCCACCGCCGAACGGTTCTTCGTGCCCTCGCTGAGCATGTCCGCGGTAAATCCGGCGAGTCCGTCCTTTCCGTCAGGATTTGCAGTGCCGCCCGTCTTGATCACAAGGTTCATCGCCACCATCGGAAGTTCCTTCTGCGGGACCATCCAGACCTGGAGGCCGTTTGAAAGCGACTTCTTTTGGATCTTCGGAAGGCTTACTTTGGGATCGGGCCCGGGTTTCGGAAGGTTCTTGGAATAGTCGGTCTTCGGTTTCGACTTGGCTTCCGTCTCTTCGTCGTCCCCGCCTCCCGACACCGACGTCGGGCGGTTCGCGGTGGCGCCGCGTTCGGGCGCACCCTGCGACTTGCCGGGAACGAAGCTCATCACGAGGCGGTTCTTCGTCAGGTATTCCTTCGCCACGCGGTGCACGTCCTCAGGAGTGACCTTCAGATACTCGTTAAGCTGCTTCTGGAAAATATCCGGGGAGCCCGCGTACGTTGCGTTGCTGTTCATCTGATCGGCCTTCCCGAGCACGGTCTGGAGCCCAAAAATGTAACCCGACTCGTACGCGTTCTTGGCACGGTCCACTTCTTCAGCGGAAGGAGGGTTCTCACGGAGGTCGTTGATGATCGAATCGATTTCTTTCTCTACATCGTCGAGCGAACCGTTCGGGCGAGCCGTAGCGACTATCGAGAATGACCCTCCGGTCTCCCGGGTTGAATTGTTGGCAAAGATGGACTGGACAAGCTTCTTGTCATAAACAAGTGAGCTCTGCAGCCTCGAGCCCCTTCCCGAAGACAGGATCGATGCGAGGATGTCGAGCGCCGCTTCGTCCTTGTCGAGATACGGCACCGAATGCCACACGAAATATCTGCGCGGCAATCTGACGGCGTCCTCGTATTCTTTTCGGATCTCCCCGTCCAGCTTCGGCTGTTCAGGGGTCGGACGGTCGATCTCGTCGCCGCCCTTGATCGGCCCGAAATACTTCTCGACCCACTGGCGGGCCTGCTTTTCGTCGAAGTCCCCCGCAATCACGAGCGAAGCGTTGTTCGGAACATAGTACTTGCGGAAGAACGACTGCACGTCTTCCATAGAAGCCGCCGAAAGGTCCTCGAGCGATCCGATGGTCGTCCAGTGGTAAGGATGGTCCGCCGGGTACATAAGGCTCGAGATCTTCTCGAACGCCGTTCCGTACGGCTGGTTGTCGTACCTCTGCCTGCGCTCGTTCTTGACGACGTCGCGCTGGTTGTTCAGCTTGTCCATCGTCATCGCCTCAAGCAGTCCGCCCATGCGGTCGGCTTCCATGAACAATGCGAGCTCAAGGAAGTTCGACGGCACGACCTCGTAATAGTTCGTCCTGTCCGGGTTCGTCGAACCGTTGATGTTCGCGCCGGCTTCCTGCAGAGGATTGAAGTAGTCGTCGTTGTAGTTCTTCGAACCCTGGAACATCATGTGCTCGAAGAGATGCGCGAAGCCTGTGCGGCCGGGCACCTCGTTCTTCGAACCGACGTGATACCAGACATTCACGGCGACGATCGGCGTGGACCGGTCCTCGTGGAGGATCACCCGCAGGCCGTTCTTAAGCTTGTATTCCTTGTATTTCAGCTTTGGAAGCTGGTTCGGTCCCTGCGCGCTCATAAGCGATGTGAGAGCGAGGATCGCGACGGTCAGAAAGACAAAGGTTCTTCTTAGGATCATCACTTACTCCTTGAAACTTGATTAGTGGTTTAACCCTAGATAATAGGGAATCGTCCGGTTTTTGCCAATACCGGTTTCGATTTCCCGAGGGTTTGCGGATTCGTTTGCAGAAGGTCTATTGCTCGTCCGGACCGATGACGAGCTTCCGCTTGGCGAGGACCCGCAGTCCCGGCTTCTTCGACGAGACCTCGATAACGCGTGTTTCGCCCGGTTCGGATTCGCTCAGCGGCCGTTTTGGGACATAGGTCACGACGTAGTTGGAATCGATCACGTTCGCGATAAGGTACGCCTTCTCCGTCATCTCGTCCGGAGTTTCGGGAAGGATGAACAGCCCGCTCGTGTCCGTCGCGAGCTTCATCAGGTAATCCTCGCCTTTCTCAAGCGCCTCTTCCCGCTCCTTCAGCGTCTTTATGAACTGCGCGTCGGTGTTGACCGTGACGGAGTTCGGCGTAGTAGCCGTGTCGCGCACGCCGTTTGGAAGCGTCTGCGCGATCTCTTCAGGCATAGCTTTCTTTGCCGGCGTCTTCTGGATCAGAGACGAGCGTTCTTCAACCACCTCTTTCTCAAGCGCGGTATAGCTGATCACGTGGACGTTTATGTTTGTGCCCAGAAGCGTGCGCATCTCCGCCTCGCGGCGCTCGTCGCTCCAGAAACTGTCCGTCCCGTCGGAAACGATGACGAGGTGGCGGTTCTCAAGCTCTGAATTCGAAAGGAACCGGGCGGCAAGGTTGAGCGCTTCAGAGAACATCGAACGGCGTCCGAAGATGAGCTTCTTGTCGAGGTCCTCAAGAACCTTGAACTTGTTTGAAGTCCATCCGGTAAGGATCCTCGCCTTGTCGCTGTACTCGAGTACTGCCAGAGAATTTCCCGGATCCAGCCTGTTGATCAGTTCCTTGGCGACGTCGCGCGTCCGGCTTATGTTCTTCACCTGCCTTTGTTCCCCGCCTGTGTCGAGCATTATAAGGACGTTCGCGGGCATTCGGCGGACGCTCGAAGGCTGATGAAGCCGTCCGTCCTCGACGATCACAAGGTCGTCTTTTGAGACGCCCGAGACGAACTCGCCGAACCTGTCGTACGCCGAAACATTCAGCTTGATCTCTTCCGTTACGACCTTGACGGGCGTATCGTCATTGAACGGCGGAGGCGTCGGAGCAGGGTCCTGTGAAAAGGAGGCAGAGGCCAAAGCCGTGAGGGCGACTGCGATTACGGAAAGCGATCGGGCGGTAAACGACATAATTCTCTTGATCAATTGCGCTCCTGTCAGTTGGAGGCTGCCTGAAAACTAAGAGCCGGCAATTCTCCGATCAGATCTGAGCTCACAATCTCGAGAAAATGAGCATCAGTTGCCCCCCGCTTCAGCGGGGGGACCGAAAGGGCCAATAGATTATTTCGCCGGCTTCAGCCGGCTAACCAGGGGCTGAAGCCCCGAAAGCCTTCTGTCTTTTGAACCCCCCGCTGAAGCGGGGGGCAACTGATCTCGTTCAGGAACCTATTCACTCGATTCGAACAAACACGAACGTCAAATGCGGTTTCGACATACACGTGGACAAAACAAACGAAGCACTTCCGTCAAATCCAAACTCAAAATCTAACCGCGTGTTTCAATCGATGCGGCTCGTCCCCTTCGCTTTGCATCCGCGCCCGCCTCAGAGCTTCGGATGCTTCTCGACAAAAGCGACCAGGTTCCTCACGTACTCGTGAAATGAAGGGCATCTGACACCGTGCTGTTCCAGCAGTTCTTCCATCACCGCCGTGTCGTATGTCTGCGGGATAAAGAAGTAAGGCACGCCGGAATGCGGCAGGCCGGTCAGGCTCGGGGAAATGGGCGAGCTAAGGAACGTCTCGACGACCTTCGCCGGCGGAGTAATGACGGATCGTTTCTTCGTGATCGACTCGGCGATCGAATCGCAGATGTCCTTTGTCGAAAGGGGTTCGGGATCCGCAAGCGCGACCGTTTTTCCTACGGCGTTCTCGTCCGATGAAAGCAATGCCATTCCTTCGACCACGAAATCGACCGGCACGAGGTTGAGCCGAACGTTCTCGTTCCCCACGTTCACAAGCCGGAGTATCTCCGGGAAGCGCAGAAGATACTTGATAACGTAGTAGATCCCGTCGTATTTTGCGGTCTCGCCGGTTTTCGAATCCCCGCACACGACCGCAGGACGGAAGATCGTCACCGGGACCTCGTCCTTGAGCTTCTCGACCTCCATCTCCGCGAAATACTTTGTCTCTTCGTAATAGTTCCGGAACCCTTCTTCGTGCTCCAGCTCGTTCTCGTAGATCCGGTCGTCGCGCTTGCCCGCGACATAGCAGGTCGAAATGTAGTTGTAGCGCCGGAGGTTCTCCATACGCTTGACGAGGTCGTTGACGTTGCGCGTGCCTTCGACGTTGACCTTGTAGGCAAGGTCCTTCGCGACGTCCAGATCGTAAACCGCGGCGAGGTGGAACACGTCCGTTGTCTCGCTCGTGACGACCCCGGTGTCGGCGTCGGTCATCCCGAGGTTCTTCCCGGTAATGTCGCCGCGGATGACCGTGAAATTCACGGCAGACACGCCGGAACGCTCACTGATCGAGGCGATGTCCTTCATCGCCTTGTCGATGAACTGTTCCTGTACCAGAAGGAAGAACCGGACGTCGGGCGCCGCGAGCCGCTCGACGAGCCTCCCGGCGAGAAAGCCGGGGAATCCGGTGACAAAGATCGTCCTTTCAAACTTCATTTCAGCTTCAGTCCCCGCCTACGTCTGAAAACCTTACGTTGACGTTCTTCCTTGTGTTGACCTTCAGCTCGAACACGTCGGGCCTTGAATAATGACCGTCCGTGTCGAGAAGAAGCCGGCCCTGCGCCGCCATTGCAAGGTCCAGGTCAGCGTAAACTGTCGAAGGATCGTCGAAGAGAGGCTCCGTTACATAAGATATGTCGGGCGCAATCACCGCGCTGCCTCCGCGGAGGAGCTTCTCGTTCCGCATCGACGAAAGAAGGTCGCGCACTTCCTTGTCATCCGTTCCCAGCGAATCGAATCCCTCAAGCGCCTCGTCGCGGCTCAGCACCGATCCGGAAGCGAGCACGAAGCACTGGCCCTCGAATGCGTATTGCCTGCTCGCGATCTGATGCCGCTCGTGAACCGTCGGGTACTGCGCCGTGTGGACGGCCTCGTGCTGGGCGTGCATTGCCGCGCGTGCCAGAGGCATCCAGTGCTCCCAGCAGATCAGGCCTCCGAGAACCCCGTACGGTGTTTCCGTCGTTTCGAGAGTGCTTCCGTCGCCGACTCCCCAAACGAGTCGCTCCGTGTACGTCGGCGTAAGTTTCCGGTGGATCTTCGACGAACCGTCCGGGGCGATCGTCGCGGTCGTGTTGTACAGCGTTCCGCCGTCGCGCTCGTGCATCCCGATCACTATGTAAGCCGCGGAATCCTTCGCCGCCTCGACAAGCCTGCCGAACTCCGGACCCGGGATCTCGACCGAGTTCTCGAACAGGTACCCGAACAGGCGCTTCGCCGGTGGATGCTCCCACAGCGCGGCTTCCGGCGCGTCGTCGAGCCACACGGGATATCCCGGAAGCCATGTCTCCGGAAAGACGATCACCTCCGTGCCTTCGTTCGCGCACTCGCGGGCGAGGTCCGAGACCTTCGCGACCGATGCCTCGAGATTAAGGAAAACCGGCGGCTGCTGGATCAGCGCCGCTCTGACGATTTTTTTGTTCATTCAATTCTTAATTTAATTGATGGATCGGCGGCCGGGCAAACGGAATCTCGCGATCGGAACCCGGAAGAAATGGAACCGCAGAGCACGCAAAGATCGCAGAGACTGATTGGGCGTTGAGCTGACGCGTCAGAGTTCAACCTTCAGCTTGCTCCTGTCCGACGAGCTTCAGCTTGTCGGTCTTCTACCGCAGAGCACGCAGAGAGCGCGGAGGAGAATTAGCCACAGATGGAAACGGATCGACACGGATCGACATTGACCAATGCGCAATGACCATTGATCAATGAGGAGCACCATCGGCGCGGCACGTCTGTGGCACGCGGAGCCGCGTACCCCCTCCCGCAGTCGCAGAGCGACGACACGAATTTCAACGCAAAGGCCGCAACGGACGCAAAGGAACAATACCGGAAACCACCGAGCACACAGAGAGCGCAGCGAAGAATCAGCCACAGATGAACACGGATCGTTTCATTGATCATTGCCCAATGCCCAATTAAGAGTCGCGCAGCGACGACCTGCCTTTAGCCGTGGGTGGAGCGAAGCGGAACCCACGGAAGGCGACACATAATTCACGCATATCGTAGCGATTGCGTGATTCGAATCGCTACCGTCTGCCTCCTACCTTGGAACTTTGAACCTGGAACTGCCGACAGCCCCCTCGCTTACGCGCGGGGTTCCGCCTTCGGACACGCGCCATTCACATCGCAATGTTCAAAACTTCTTGACACATCCTGACGCCATCTGATAGGGTTGGCGAACTTCTCGGGAAAATAGTGAGCTGGAATGGCCGGTAAACTCCCGATCCATCCGGGAAGAAAGGTCAGGTAGTTAGTGCATTACCCCCCCCCCCCCCCCCCCCCCCCACCACAACACACCCGCACCCAACCCCCCCGCGACACCACCCCACAACCACAACCCCCCACAACCTGCGCCGACGGAGACACACGCAACCCTCGGAACCTCA
>JAGFIQ010000049.1 GCA_024103495.1 Aridibacter famidurans | reverse complement strand
CTCATCTCTCATCTCTCATCTCTCATCTCTCATCTCTCATTATTCTTCACTCGATACTCAACTCTCGTCATTCTTCACCCAAGCTTTCGTTCGCTTCGATCACCGCCCGCGAGACGCGGGCGTTCCCCTCAGTCCTCATCTCTCACTACTCTTCACTCATTACTCATCACTCGCTACTCTTTACTATCTTAGGTCGAGTATCGCCCAGTCGTGCTGAAGCGCAGTCTGCTTCAGACGAAAATCCGGGTTCACCGCGACAGGATGACCGACGATCGAGAGCATCGCGAGGTCCGAGATCGAGTCCGAATAAGCGTATGACTTGCTGAGGTTGATGTTCTCGCGCTCCGCGAATTCCCGGATCCACTTCGCCTTCGTCGCCGAAGCCATCACCGGCGGAAGAAGCCTCCCCGTCGCGTACCCGTTCACGAATTCCAGCCTGTTTGCGACATAAACGTCGATCCCCAGGTAATCGCACAGCGGCTCGACAGAAAAATCGAGCGCACCAGTGACAACGACCTGTATATGCCCGAGTTTCTTGGACTTCGCGATCAGATCGGCGGTCCCGTCAAATATCGCCGGCTTCAGAACATCCTCGAAGAGCTCTTCCGAAAAGTATCGAAGGCGGTCAAGAGACTCGCCTTTGTAACTCTGGAAAAAATACTCGTTGAAGACGTTACGGCTGTACAGGTCAGTCAGTCCGAACATAGGCAGCTTCGCCACCGTGCCGACGCTCTTCCTGATGGTCGTCAACAGTCCCTGCTGCCTTCGCGCGTAAAATCCGAGCGTGTGGACAAGGTTCGTGCTGACGAGTGTGCCTTCCAGATCATAGAAGGATGCCGCTTGTGATTTAGAAGCCATTATGACTAAAATTACGGGACTCTTCCGACGCCGGTTAAAGAACAAAAATATACCAAATTACAGTGCTGTTTGGTAACCGAGGCCCCTTTTGGCGGCGCCTGAAACCCACAAATTACCAAACTGTTACACTCGCAACTGGATTATGAAGATCAGGTCAGTACTTGGGCTCCTAACCCTTTTGATTTTGCTATTTAGCGCTTGCTCGACTTCCTCGGGAGCCGACGATGAGCCGGCTACAGACCGAGCGGCTGTTGAGCCCTCGAAGGCGCTCGCCGAGGCGACTGAGCACTGGGCGGCGAGGAAGGACCCGGACCGTGTCAGGAAGGCTCTCGAGATACTTCAGACGGCCCGCGATCCGGACAACAGGAACTTCGAAGTGGAAGCCGCGTTTGCGCGTTTCAGCTGGTTTCTCGGAAGCCGGGAGCAGCTTAATTACGACGAGGCGGAAAAGGTGTTGAAAGCGGGGCTCGAGGCCGCACGTATCGCCCGCCGGCTGCAGCCCGACAAACCGGATGGGCATTTCTGGGAAGCCGCGATCATCGGCGAACGCGCCGAGCGGGCTCCTGTGACCGTCGGGATCGTTTCGGTCGACAAGATCCGCTCGGGAATGCAAAAGGTGCTGGAGATCGAACCCGGTTTCGAATCCGGAAGCGCTTACATGGGATTAGGAAGGCTAGAGCTGAACACGAGAGGGCTTGCCGGCGGCAGCGCGGAACGCGCGCTCGAATATCTCGAAAAAGGATTCGATAAGCACAAGGACAACGCTTACATTTACCTCTATCTCGCCGAAGCCTATTTCGTGACGGAACAGGACGAGAAGGCGAAGGAAATGGTCTCGAAGCTACGGGCGATGGAGCCCCATCCCGATTTCGTTCCAGAATACGAAGAAGCGCTCAAGGACGCCGAATCGCTTTTGAAGCAGAAGACCTCCTGAAACCGGCCGGCGAAAATAGAATATGAAACGAGCCATCTTCCCCGGTTCATTCGACCCGCTTACCAAAGGCCATCTGGACATCATCGAGCGGAGTGTCGATCTGTTCGACGAGATGATCGTCGCCGTGCTCGACAACCCGGAAAAACACCCTATGTTCACACCGGAGGAACGCTGCCGGATGATCGCCGAGGTGCTGGTCGATACCGACACCGGAGAATGCACGATGGCGGTCGAGAGCTTCTCGGGACTTCTGGTCGATTACGCGAAGAAGCGTGAGGCGACCGCGATAGTAAGGGGGATCCGCGCGGTTTCGGATTACGACTACGAAGTGCGTATGGCGCTGATGAACAAGCGCCTGGAGCCGGGGATCGAGACTGTCTTCCTGATGGCCGCCGAAGAGTATTCCTACGTCAGCTCGAGACTTCTGAAGCAGGTCTTCACACTCGGAGGACGTGTCGACGGGCTGGTTCCGGAACTGGTCGAGACGAGGATGCGCGAAAAACGGGCGGAGACGGATTAAGACTATGAACGATCAAAGCGCGGCACAGAAAGGCATCGCCTTTTCGAAGAACATCTTGAAAATGAAGGGTTCTTCGACCTTAAAGGCCGCCCAGATTGCGACCCGCCTAAAGGAAGAAGGCCGCGACGTGATCGATCTGACGGTCGGCGAGCCGGATTTCGACACGCCGCAGTTCATAAAGGACTTCGCGCTCGAAGGCCTTCAAAAAGGCATTACGAAGTACACGCCGACGGCGGGCCTTCGCCTGTTCCGAGAGTCGATCATCGAGTACTACTCAAAGGTCTTCGGTGCCGAACTTTCTGAGGCCGAGATCGCTGCCTCGTGCGGCGGCAAGCAGGCGCTGTTCAACGCAGTGAATACCCTTGTCGACGAAGGCGAAGAGGTACTGGTCCCGAAACCCTATTGGGTCACGTTTCCCGAGATCGTTACCTTTGTGGGAGCAAAGAACGTGTTCATCGACACGGAAGAGACGGATTTCATACTGACCGCGGACCAGGTCCGGGACGCGATCTCTCCAAAGACGAAGCTTCTGATAGTCAACTCTCCGAACAATCCGACCGGGCGGGTCATTCCCGCTGCGGAGATGCGTCGGATCATTGAGACCTGCGCCGAACGGGGCGTATACGTGCTCACAGACGAATGCTATCTGCTGTTCGTCTATCCTCCGGGAGATGTGTTCACGTCTGCGGTCCTCCCTGAAGAGCTTCGAAGATACGTCTGCGTGGCAGGATCGTTCTCGAAGACGTTCGCGATGACGGGATGGAGGATCGGCTACACGATCGCCGGCGAGGAGTGGACGAAGCAGATGCTGAAACTGCAGAGCCATTCGGCTTCGCATCCGACATCGTTCGTCCAGTACGCCTGCGCAAGGGCTCTGCAGGACCCGGCGAGAATGAGCGACGCCGTCGGGACAATGCTTGCTGAATACGGACGAAGAAGGGACTATCTGATACCGGAACTTCAGAAGATCGGCGGATTCAAGACAGCGATGCCGGAAGGCGCTTTCTACGCCTTCGTCGATGTCCGGGAGCTGCTTGGCGACAAGTATCGGAAGTCTGCGGACCTTGTCGACGCGCTCCTCAATTCGGAATACGTCGTGACTACGGACGGCGAGGGCTTTGGTGCCGACGGGTTCATACGGATCTCGTACGCGACCTCGATGGAGAATCTCGAACACGCGGTTGAGAAGATCGCTCGGTTCATTGGCCGGTGAGCGGTTATACGTAGGGGCGGGGCTTGTCCCCGCCCGGCACGTTCAGCGGGTCAAACGCCCGTTTGGAGCTGCGCTCTGCGGCCGAGGTAACGCGAACTTCAGTTTGCGCCGCGCGAACGCGCGGAACCTCACGGCCTCCCGGGCCGCGAGCGGCCCGCGACAAGCTGAGGCTTATCGTACTTCCGTTTAGAGCGGCGCTTGCGCGGCCGAGGTAACGCGAACTTCAGTTTGCGCCGCGCGAACGCGCGGAACATTCCTCGGGCCGCGAGCGGCCCGCGACAAGCTGAAGCTTATCGTACATCCGTTTAGAGCAGCGCTTTGCGCTGCCGAGGTAACGCGAACTTCAGTTTGCGCCGCGCGAACGCGCGGAACCTCACGGCTGCCCGGGCCGCGAGCGGCCCGCGACAAGCTGAAGCTTATCGTACACCCGTTTAGAGCGGCGCTTGCGCTGCCCAAGCCGCGCCCGCGCAACTGTTTTTCGTTCGTGCTCGCCCGTTGATGGTCTATACTTAGTGCCGTGAATCGCCAGATCAAGACATTCCTCCTAGTTTGTTTGTTGTTCGCTTTGGCCAGCAACTCGTCAGCGCAGTACGACGAGATCAAGGCTTTTTCACAAAGCATGAAGGAATTTACCTCATTGGGACATTTCCCGTTTCACAGGGAAGAGGATTGGGATTTCCTCGATCTCAAGGGGGTTAATTGGATGTGGGGTGAACGACTTCAGGAAAAAGCGACGCCTAATTCTGACGGTGTTCTAAAATCTCCTCTCGTGATACTGATCGCGAGAAGATACGCCTCAACCGAGGATGCCCTTGACGCACTTTCGATTGTCAGAGACACCGGACCAGAAGGCAAGTACCTTATTTTTAACTACAGTCTCGTAAAGGAAGACACGCTTTTCAGCCTCTGGGGAGCCTGTTACTTTGACATCCAGACCTGGGATTCGATCAAGAGGAAGCTGAATTTTGCGGTATTGGGGGAAGGGCACGTACCGAGCAATTTCGTTTCGATTCCCTGCGAATCGAAACGTTCGGAGCCGCGCGAACCCTTCACCAATTAGCCGTGCTTAGCACGTCTCTTGCAGCCCGGAGGGATGCTCTAAACGGGGCTCGCGGGGCAGTCGAGTCAGCCGGCATTCGCCGGCTTGGGCAGCCCGGAGGGCTGCTCTAAACGGGAATCAGAATTCAGGGAACGTGTCCGCCCGTTAAAGCTTTTTCTTCCGGATCGCTCGAATCGGGTATAGACTCGCGTTGTGAAACGCGGCTTCGAATTCCTTTCCACCCTTTGTATCCTGTTCGTTCTTTCGACCGGTGCATCGGCCCAGTACGGCCCCGAGTCGAAATTCCTCTTGCAGGTAGGTGCCGAATACGTGGGCCGACCTCTGATCAAGACGGAGTTCAACAAAGAAGACCTTGAGAAGTACGGGGACGTGACTCAGTTCCGGCACTACCGTTTCACTTCGGATCGAGTCGGCGACAAGTACGTGAACTTCAACCCGGAACTGTCGCTGACGGTTTACGTGTATAAGGACCCTGAAACTCCCATTTCAAGTCTTTCCAGACTTCAGGAAGCGTCGAAGAACTGGAAGATCAAGACGCCCGAGGTCGCGATCGTAGATGGCAATTCACTGTACAGGCTTAAAGGGCACTGC
>JAGFIQ010000031.1 GCA_024103495.1 Aridibacter famidurans | reverse complement strand
GACTGCGCTGCTGTGATGTGCGGAAAGGCTTGCCTTTCCGGCATGGGGACTCTCATTCTTCCTCCGGCTGCGCCGCCGTGATGTGCGGAAAGGCTTGCCTTTCCGGCGAGCCGCCCCTCATCTTTCCCCGCGGCTGCGCCGCCGTGATGTGCGGAAGGGCTTGCCTTTCCGGCCAGCCGCCCTTTTTCATTTCGCGGCTGTGCCGCAGTGATGTGCGGAAAGGCTTGCCTTTCCGGCGAGCCGCCCCTCATCTTTCCCCGCGGCTGCGCCGCCGTGATGTGCGGAAAGGCTTGCCTTTCCGGCGAGCCGCCCCTCATCTTTCCCCGCGGCTGCGCCGCAGTGATGTGCGGAAAGGCTTGCCTTTCCGGCTGGTGCCTCCGTGTATTTTCTTTGCGCGGAATTTTAAGTGGCGGCCTCCCGGTAAGCCGGAGGCTTACCGCACATCACGGCGGCACAGCCGCAAAAGACCGAACATCACGGCGCGGAAACTGCGATGAGAACCGATCACACTTCCTGGTAGGCAGTAGGTTTCGGCGCAGACTCATTTCATTGTTTCGACCACATGATGTCGCTGAGGTCTATCTCAATTGGCTCATCCTCCATCGGTCGCCGCTCCCAAATTCTTGCACTGGAAAATCGGTACTCGGAAGGAAGTTCAGCCAATTCTTCCTTGGTCGGATTCAAGTGAATATAGCTGACTTTTTGCATCAACATGCGCTCGCTCATGATTGTGAAAGTATTCGAATGATGCTGCCAAAGAGAATAGGTCTGCGGGCCCCTGAGGCGACGTGTCGTTAGTTTCCCGAGTGAGCTGGCGTGGCCTTCCTCTTTCAAATGCCCTATGACCCGTCGTGCGGAGATGCCTTTGAGGAATCTAAGCGTGTCGGACGGGCTACGTTCGCTTCCCGTGATCATATGGACATGATCCGGCAGGATGACGTACGAGTAGATCGAGAATCCGCCTGAATTCCTGGCCTCATCGAACGCTTTGGCGGCTATCTCAGCAAGTGCCTCTGTTCTGAAAACCGGCAGTCTTTGATTCGTGATGAAAGTGAGAAATAGAAGGGGTGAGTCCTTCGAAATATGTTTCATCGGTGAGGAGGCGGTCCGTGGGAGACCGCGATTCTAAATTTGAAGATATCTTAACACGGTCCCGTCACCTCCCGCCCTTCACATCCTTCCTCACCAGCAGGATCAGATCGACGCCCGGTCGGAGCGGATATTCGCTTACCGCGTCGTGAGTCGTACCGTACCGCGTGCCGAGGTCCGCTTCCTGGGACTTGCCCGCGATTATCACCTCCGCGTCGCTCGAGTCGGTTAGTGCGCCGTGATAGACAGTGTTCGGATAATCATTCAGGTACCAGGGCATCGGCCAGTAATCCCCAGACACGACGTCGACCTTCATATCGCGCCCTTTCCCCGACGCCTCGGCGATCTGCTTCACTCGCGTCATAAGGTCCTCGAATCCCCTCGTCGTATGCGCATAAACGTACGGCATGCGGTCGTCGTCGTAGCGAACGAAGTTCATATCGTAGGTCTGAAACGCGAGGATGACGACAGCGGCCGCGCCCAGCAGTCCGCCGAGAAGTTTCGGAAGCACATCAGGGGAATTCAGAAGCCTTCCGATTCCGTAGCCCCCTACAATGCACATCGGCAGGATGAACGACAGCGCAAGCCAGGGCGTCTTGTACGGAATGATCGTGTACGCCGCGAACAGACCGAAAGCCCACAGACCTGTGAAAAGCGCGACACCGTGCTTCGCTCTTATCCAGGCCATCAGGGAGCCGAGCGCCGCGAGCGCAAGTATCGGAGCCTCCGTTTCCATCATCCAGCGCAGATACGCGAACGTGCCGTTCTGAGTGTGGTCGCGCGAGCCGGTCTTGGTCCAGATCGCGTACGCCTCGAACGCTCCGATCACGCCTCCCGGGTAGGTGAAGAACGACGAGAAGAACAGCACTCCGACGTAGATGAAAACGAACGCACAGCCGACGCAGATCAGGACCAGGTCAATCCGGGACGAGATGGCTTTTCTAAACCTCGAGAACGATGGCTCGTCGAATTCTCCGGCGTCTTCTTCCTTCGTGCCGAATTGCTCCGCCGTCAGCCATATGATCCACGTCAATGCGGAAGCGAGCACAAGGAAGATGATCCCGTAGAATACCCAGGTCTGGTCGCCGCTCTTCGAATACTCAAAGAAGTCGCGCAACCGTTCGTAGCCTTCGCTTAGTTCTTCGAAATACGAGACGATCGCAAGCGCGGCCGCGGCCGGAATGCCCAGTTGCACGATCCACAAGAGGCCCGTCCGTTTCGACCGGAACCCTTCGAGCGCCGTTATCTTTTGCCAGATCGAAACGCAGACCCACGCTATCACCATCGTGCCGATCGTGATGAACGCCGTCTCTTTCGTGGCCAGTAAGAGGATCAGCGAGGCAGACGCGAGAAACAGGTAGATCGGCCTGCCGCCGTCCCAGAGAAGCAGCATCCGCATCACCAGGAAAACGAGCACGGCCTCGATCGCGAAGATCCCCATCGAGAACGCCCACTGCATCGAATTACCGTCAACGAGCATTCCCGGTAACTGCAACGCCGGGGGCAGGAAGCAGACCATAAGGATCAGTGCCATCCACCCAGTTGCGAACACGCCGGCCTTTTTCCTCTCGATGAAGTAGAGGATCGCGACGACGAACGAAAAGCTGAAGAACACGAAGAGGATCTCGTGAATGAAGTACCTGGAGATGTAAACCATCCCGGGCGAAAGGGCCAGGAAAAGTGCGCCCGAAAGCGCTCCGATCCTGCCGATCCATCGCTTCAGGAACAGCGCGAGCACGACCGTAAGGACGCCGAAGACCGCCACGCTCCACCGAACGCTATGCGTGTTCAGGCCAAAGAGCTTAGTGAAAAGGAGCGAGATGTAGTAGAGATCGGGGCCGTGGTAGTTGCTGGGGTCGTACTGATAAACGCCGTCGCGGAAGAGCCTTGTCAGAAAGTGGCCGTTGACGCCTTCGTCGTGGTGGAGCGGCTTAAGGTCGATCCAGTAGAAACGAAGGAAGGCCGCGACCAAGGTCACGAGAAGGCTCAGGACGATCCAGGGGATGTCGAAGCGAAGGGACCCGTTCTGGGACGTTTCTGAATTCTGCTGATCGATTGGCATTCGTAGTGATTTCGAGAAGTTAGAGGATTCTCATTCAGGGCAGTGCGGTCAAACGGCTGCAGCACGCCCTGCGGAAAGCTGTCTCGTACGTCAGGGTTTTCCTCGGTTTCATTTCATTCACCGGACGCTTTCGCCTCTATGAACCCTGTAGAGCTTGTAGTCGCCGACCTCATGGGAATATTCAAATGTCGATAAGTATCCATCGTTCACCGGAAATGCCTCGCGCTCTCGCGGCGAAACGAGTATGTGCCTCACGTTGTACTTTCGCAGCAAAGAATCCGCGTCGGGAGCGCCCGCGTAGATCCTCTTTACCTCATCCTCCCGGCCCTGGTAATCGATCCCGTGCGACGAGAGATGGCCGGGATACCTCATCACGGAGATCCTGCCGCTCAGGACAGCGGCAGAGTTGTATGTCGGAGCGTTTAGAATTACCGCGTCGGGTTCAGTGTAAAAGCGCATCCATTCGGCGAGGTCGATTGCGCGGATGTCAAAAACCTGATTTCTGATCTGCCCGGAAGCCGTCCGCCATACATCCAGAGCTCCCGAGAAGACAAGCACGGCGAAGCAAACGGCCGTCATCGCCTTCCACGCCGAACCTTTCTTCCAAAAGCCCGACAGAACAAGCGCGACAAGCGGGATCGAGCCCGCGAACCAGTAGATCAGGACCTTTATGTTGTCCCATTCCCACGGTGCGAGCTTGAAGAGATTTGAGACGAGGAAGAGAAGCAAGAACGGGAGATAGAAAACGGCAAGTACGTGGATCGTGTCAGTAGCCCGACCGTTAGGGAGGTCGAAGAACGCATCGCGAATCGAGGCTTCGCCTTTTTGGGACCCGCCTCGCTTCGATCCTTCCGTTTCCGGATCAGCACCCTTCTTACCGTTTCGACTTCCAGCCAACAGCAGGGCGAAAGCCGCGAGAAGCATCGGGATGAACAGGCCCGTGTTCTTCAGCCAGAACCAGACGACGTTCTGATCCCCCGCCTGGTAGCCAAAATGCCACGCGAAGAACTCGCCTGTTCTCGAAGCGCTCCCCGAAAGGACCCAGTACAGCTCCGGGACCGCGACAATCGCTGTCCCTATTCCGAAAGCGGCCCATTCCTTCCATCTTTCAAGACTGAAGAAGAACCAGCATCCGGAAACGACAAATAATACGAACAAGCTGTGCGCGTGAACCAGAGGCAGAGTCCCCGCGAGAAGCCCGACAAGAAAAGCCGGGAACAGCGCGTGGATCTTCTCGCCCGCCGCCTTCCCTTTTTCCGCGCCATCCGCGTCATCCGCAGCTAATTTCTTCCACAGAAATCCCGCCACGATCAGCGCCAGAGGCATTCCCAGTAAAAGGCTCCTCTGCGTGATAAACAGCGTCACCAGCGAACTGCCCCAGCGGAATTCGTCCCCGATCGTGTAATCCTTGCCGAGGTTCCAAAGCGAGTCCCAGAGGCCCTGCGAACCCGCCCAGTAATCGCCGATGAACCAGAAGAAGCCGAATCCGCCGCTAAAGAAAAGGATCGGAGCCGCGAATTTCCCCGCAAGCCGGTCTCCCGTGACCTTGAGAACAAAACGCTCGAGAATGACGAGAAGCGCAAACGCCCAGACGACGTTCTGGACCCACATCGCGCTCGCAACCTCGGCGCCCACAGCCACAAGGACCGCGGTCAGGAAATCCGCAGTGAACGGATAAGAGAAAGTCGCTCCGGCGAACGAGGGATTCTGAGGCGGGAAGTTGCAGCCCTCGGAGAAGCTGAAGATCGCGCCTAAGTGAAATGGAAGATCGCCAAGGTTCTGAGTGCTCCCGGTGTAGATCCCGTCCCCGGCGACGATCATCGCGCGCCCGAAGAACACGACAAAGAGAACGGCGAAGAAAGCGTAGTAGCTGAAACGGACCAGTTTATTGAACGTCGCACCCTGCACCTTGCCTTTCGCGAGGTCCCTCTCGTGCCGGAACTCGGCGCTTATACCCTTGCGCCGCAGAAGCAAAAGCGGGAGCGAAACAAGAAGCAGCGATACGACGAGGATCCAGGGTGCGGCGGAATTCAGACACAGGAAAGAGCCGAGAAGGTACGCCGGAAAAAAGAACAGCACCGACCCGATCACGTTCCCTGCGCACAGGCGCCAAAGCAGGCCCTCGTCCTTTGCGAAGAGATATGTGAGCGCGGCTCCTCCGAGCGAGACCGCCGCCGTAAATGCGATCGCGGTTAGCATAAATGCGTCCGTCCGAAATACTAGATTTTCACCCCTCTTTAGGCAAGTTCGCCCTTCCGCCCGCATTTCCCAAATCCCCTGCCGGCGGGTAGAATAATCGCTTTGGCCGAAGGCCGATTTTCGTTCCGTCGCGTACAGCGCGATGTTTGATCCGTCTTATGCTTCAAGTAGGTATCGTCGGGCTGCCTAACGTCGGCAAGTCCACTCTTTTCAACGCTTTGACCTCACAGCAGGCCGCGCTGGCGGCGAACTATCCGTTCGCCACGATCGAGCCTAACGTTGGCGTAGTCGCCGTTCCGGACGAGCGCCTTCCTGTGCTCGAAGAGATGTACAAGTCGCAGAAGGTCGTGCCGGCGACGGTCGAGTTCGTCGATATCGCGGGTCTTGTTCGCGGCGCTTCGAAGGGCGAGGGCCTCGGGAACCAGTTTCTAGCGAACATACGCGAGACCGACGCGGTGATCCAGGTCGTTCGGTGTTTCGAGGACGAGAACGTCCATCACGTAGAAGGTTCTGTCGATCCGGTCCGGGACATCGAGACGATCCACATAGAGCTCGCACTCGCCGATCTCGCTTCGGTCGAAAAGCGGAAGGACAAGGCGGAGAAGACGGCGAAATCGGGAGACAAGCAGGCAAGGGCAGAGCTTGCGGTGCTTGAAAAACTGCTTCCGGCGCTCGAGGCCGGCCACGCGGCCCGAACTGCGGAACTCTCTGAGGAAGAGGCGAAGATCGCCAGGACATTTTCGCTTCTGACGCTGAAACCGACCATCTACGCTGCGAACGTCGACGAAGAAACGCTTGCCGACCCGGACTCGAATCCGCACGTGAAGGCGGTCCGTGAGTACGCAGAACGGGAGAACGCCGAAACCGTCGTGATCTCCGCCAGGCTCGAGGAAGAGCTGGTCGACCTCGATCCCGCCGAGCGCGAAGAGTATCTCGCCGAACTTGGCGTCACAGGCAGCGGCGTCGGGAGGATGATCAAGTCGGCGTACAAGCTTCTCGGGCTGATGAGCTTCCTTACGGCGGGCCCGAAAGAGGTCCGCGCGTGGACGATCCCGGTCGGGACGAAGGCGCAGAAGGCGGCGGGCGAGATCCACTCGGACATCGAGCGCGGCTTCATACGCGCCGAGATCGTGTCGTTTGACAAGCTCGTCGAGCTGGGCTCGGAACAGGCGGCGAAAGAGAAGGGACTTATGCGCTCGGAGGGAAAAGAGTACGTGATGCAGGAAGGCGACGTTGTGAACTTCCGGTTCAACGTGTAGAAGTTCAAGGTTCAAAGTTCAAGGTTCAAGGTCCTAAGTAGGGGCGGGGCTTGTCCCCGCCCAAAAGCAGGGTCGCGGCAAACAGAACGCCCGCGTCCCATGAGCAGAACGTGTCCGAAGCCCAAGCGTGAGCGCGGGCTACCGTCGGCAGTTCCAGGTTGAAGGTAGGGGCTAACGGAACGCAGGCGTCCCATGAGCAGAACGTGTCCGAAGCCCAAGCGTTAGCGCGGGCTACCGTCGGGAGTTCCCGGTTCCAAGTTCAATATGAGTGAGCGATGAGTAAATGGGATTCCGTTCGCGTAGCGAACACTGAGTTTAGCCGTGGCCTTCAGGCCACGGGACAGGTCGCGAACGAATTCCTTAGTCGCGTAGCGACGTTCGAGTGAGCGGTGAGCAGCTCGAGCGGATATTGCAGAACCCCAAGCGTCAGCGCGGGGGCAGCGAACGAGAGTGAGCCAATACAGAACCCCAAGCGTCAGCGCGGGGGCAGCGAACGACAGTGAGCCAATTCAGAACCCCAAGCGTCAGCGCGGGGCAGCGAACGACAGTGAGCGAAGGCGGAACCCCAAGCGTCAGCGCGGGGGCCGCGAACGAGAGTGAGCGAAGGCGGAACCCCAAGCGTCAGCGCGGGGGCAGCGAACGAGAGTGAGCGAAGGCAGAACCCCAAGCGTCAGCGCGGGGGACGCGAACGAGAGTGAGCGAAGGCGGAACCCCAAGCGTCAGCGCGGGGGCCGCGAACGAGCGTGAGCGAAGGCAGAACCCCAAGCGTCAGCGCGGGGGCCGCGAACGAGAGTGAGCGAAGGCAGAACCCCAAGCGTTAGCGCGGGGGCAGATAGGAAACACGTATCAATGATCACGTATCGATCAGCCCGCATATTCATCCTGCCCGCGTTCATTCTCGCGGCTCTCCTATCCGTAGCCTCCGCCCAAACCAAGCCCCTGGAAAAGGCTCAGGAAGAAGCCGCGGCCACGCCTGCCATTTCAGTCGCTTATGACGAGACCCGCTACCTCACTATCGCAAAGCTCACGATCGACTCCCGCGACGAGAACGAGCCTTTGAAGAAGTCCACGAAGAAGTTCGAATGGACGCTCGAGTCCTGGTTCTCGGTCAAGGGGATCGACCAAAATCCCGCCCGAGTCGTCCTGTGCGCCTCTACGCAGAGCAAACGTTTCCTCTTTCAAAACAGCACGGAACTGATCCTGACCTTCGCCGGTGAGGACATTCTGCTCGGCGAGGGCCAGAGGACGAGCGAATTCAAGGGTCGCGCCCGCGAGAGCGTGTGCTGGGAAGTGGACAAGATGATCGTGGAAGAGTTCGGATCGGCCGCTTCGGCCTCGTTCTCGGCGGCGGGTTTGAAAGGGAACTTCTCGGCGGACAGCCTTGCGAAGTTCAAGGCGTACTCGCGGGTTTTGGCGGTAAAGTAGGGGCGGGGCTTGTCCCCGCGCTGGTTCCACCTTCGTGACCCTTTGTGCGGTTTCGTGGTTCGATCCTGCCCGCTGAGCAGTGGGTTTGCGTCACATCCAGACAAGTGCCAACGCTCCCATAACTAGAAAAATAAATCCGAGCCAGACGACAAAAGCAAAGGCCCTGTCCTTCCACAGACCCGGTTCCCAGTTGTTATCGACGGCAATAGGCCCGCGCCCGACCCACGCTACGAACCCTGCGTATAGCCCTTTGAACAGATAAAGATGGACTAGAGGAGCAAACAGGAAGACCGCAGTCCCTTTAGCGTGCCGGTCGAAGCCGTTCACGATCAACAGGATCAGCCCAATGATCGCGATTCCGAGGCACAGCGCAGTGAAGTAGCTACGCCATTTACCCTTTATGATAAGCGGCACATGATACTCGAACAGATAGACTCCCGGGACGATCAGGGAAGTGAAAACCAAAATGTACCAGTTGATCTCAGACATCGAGTCCGATACCCGCTCTCAATGATTATCTCAGGCGCATTCTAAGGTGGATTGGTGCCGCCGCTGAAGCGGCTTGCGAAGAATCGTTACGCCCAACCCCACGCTGCGCCTTCGGCTTGCATGGGGCTATGAATATGACGTCTGCTTCGCTCGATCCCGAAGCTAAAGCAACGGGCTAGTATCAATGCTCTTGCTTAACAGACTCGATAGACTCAATAGACCCGACTTACTCAACAAACTCAGTCAACTCGGCCAATTCAATAAACTCACCAAACTCCGAGAACAGACATGCCGCTCCTACAGAGCTGGATCGATTTGTCGTTCGCAAAGCTAGTAACATTCGGCGCCTGCGGCGCCGCGGGTCCCGATTCTTCGTGCCCCTTCGTGCGGCTTCGTGGTTCGACCGTCCGGATAGTTTATAATTTCGCCCAATGAAGAACTTCATGTCGATGCTGCTCGCCCTCGTCGGCCACGGGGCGACCAAGAGGAACATACGCGTGCTGATCCGGTTTCTGGTGGTACTCGTCGGGCTCATCACAGCTTACAGCATCATCTTCCATTTCATCATGGAATGGGAAGGCCAGCGGTACTCCTGGATAACCGGTTTTTACTGGACCCTGACAGTGATGTCCACGCTGGGGTTCGGC
Source organism: Aridibacter famidurans (assembly GCA_024103495.1). Lineage (GTDB taxonomy): Bacteria > Acidobacteriota > Blastocatellia > Pyrinomonadales > Pyrinomonadaceae > Aridibacter > Aridibacter famidurans. Next base: position 8,972 of record JAGFIQ010000031.1, on the reverse strand, counting down.
GACATAACGTTCCAGACCGATCTCGGCCGGATCTTCTCCATCGTCGTCCTGCTCTCCGGGATGCTCTTTATGCTGACGCTGCTCCCTTTCACCTTCATACAGTTCTTCTACGCGCCCTGGATGGAGGCCCAAAGCGCGGCCCGTGTTCAAAGGGCGCTTCCCGAGGAGATCGAGGACCACGTCATCCTGACCCACGATGACGAGGTCGCGCGGACGCTGATCCGGATGCTCCAGAAATACCAGTATCCGTATGTGCTGCTCGTCAACGACATAGGGAAAGCTCTCGCACCGCAGGATGAGGACATCAACATGGTGTTCGGCGACCTTGACGATCCCGCGACCTATCGCAGCGTGCGTCTTGAGAACGCATCCCTTCTTGCCGCAACGGGAACCGACATCGCGAACACGGCGGTAATCTCCGCCGCGCGGGGCGTCGATGAGGATGTCGAGATCCTCGCGACCGTAAAGGACAAGGATTCGATCGACATCCTCACACTGGCCGGCGCCAACCGCGTTCTGCGGCTCGGCGAGATGATGGGCGAGGCTCTTTCGCGGAGGCTTATGGCCGGCGGAGCGGTCAGCCAGGTCGTCGGCACGTTCGACGAGCTTCTGATCGCCGAGGCGCCCGCTGCGGAAACGGACCTTGTAGGAAAGACCGTCCGAGAGAGCGGGCTCCGCGAGAAGGCGAACGTGAACATCGTCGGTCTTTGGGAACGAGGCGTGTTCGCACCCGCCGATCCGGACACGACGATCACGAAGAATACCGTGCTCTTGCTGGCCGGATCGAGGGACCAACTAGACGAGTTCGACGGCCTGTTTCCGGGATCGGACGATCCCCAGTCGCCGATCGTGATCCTCGGCGGCGGAAGGGTCGGCCGGGCAACGGGCCGTGGCCTCGCACGAAGAGGGCTCGACTACCGCATTGTCGAAAAGGTGCCGGAGATGGTGCCTGACGATCCGCACTATGTTCTCGGAAGCGCGGCGGACATCGATGTCCTGAACAAAGCGGGAATTATGGAATGCCCCGCGGTCGTCATCACGACGCACGACGACGATCTGAACGTCTACCTTACGATCTACTGCCGGAAGCTGCGGCCCGACATCCAGATCATCACACGGGCGACACGCGAGAAGATCGTGGGCACGCTCCATCACGCCGGCGCGGATTACGTGATGTCATACGCTTCGATGGGCGCGAATACGATCTTCAATCTTTTGAAACGAAGTGACGTGCTTATGGTGACCGAGGGATTGAGCCTTTTCCGGATCGAAGTGCCGGTGGACCTCGCGGGAAAAGCGGTCGGCGATTGCGCGATCCGCGAAAGCACGGGATGCACGATCGTGGCGGTTCAGAAGAACGGCCTGATGGAGATCAACCCTGGCCCCGGTATCACTCTCGACCCGACAGGCGAGATCGTGCTGATCGGCGGGGTGGAGGCGGAGAAGGAGTTTTTCGAGACTTTTACTTAAGAGTGAGGGCACCACGGAGAGCACCTCCGTCGCTTCTTCCGCGTTGTTTGCGGCTACGCCGCCGTGATGTGCGGAAAGGCTCGCCTCTCCGGCGAGGTGCTCCACTACTTACCTTTGCGCGGAGGCCGTTTGAAATGCAGTCCAGACACTTTTTCATATAGTTTCGCTGGATAGATTGAATAGCCGGAGGATATCAGTTGCCCCCCGCTTCAGCGGGGGTGGATCGAAAAGGTCAATAAATCATTTCGCCGGCTTCAGCCGGCTATTGTTTTTGGGCTGAAGCCCCAAAGAATTAGGTAAGGCTTTCTGATCCCCCGCTGAAGCGGGGGGCAACTGATGTTTCCCGGCAAAGCGATATTTTGTGCGAAACCATTGGTAATGGCGTACAAACTTGTTCCTCAGGCAGCCTCACCATCACGGCGGCACAGCCGCGATGAGCACAAACACTTACAAGAGAAAACGACTACGCCGCCCTGGCTTTATCCTCGAAAATGCTCTCCAGCCGGTCGTAGCTGATCGCGACGCCCGTCTCCATTCCGCTCGCCTTCGCGCCGTCGCGTGCTTCCTTCGACGGATACAGCACGGTCATCGTCATTCGGGTCTTCCCGTCCTCTTCGGCGATCTCGTTCGTGACGATTGACTCGCCTTCCGCCCCCGGAATTCCCTCCATCGTCTCCGTATGAACCATATGTCCCGGAGCGTCTATCTCGGTGTAGTTCCCGCGGATCCCGAATTCGGTTCCATCCTCGTCGCTGCGCCAGACATAGTGAAAAGCGCCACCTTCGCGGAGATCGATCTCGCAGACCGGCATCGACCAGCCATCCGGGCCGAGCAGCCACCGCTTCACGATCTCAGGATTCGTGAAAGCGTCAAAGACCATTTCCGGCGTCGCGTCGAAAACCCTTGTCATCCGGATCTCGCGGTCGCCTGGCAATGTAACTTCAAACGTGTCAGATAAATTCATTCCTTCGTACCTTCCTTACAGTTAGTTCCTCAGGCCGCGGTCGCGGCTTCGCCAAAGATCTCTTCCATGCGGTCGAAGCACACCCGATTGCCCTCGGCCATTCCGGACTCGATCATCTGCTGGCAGATCTCCTTCGAGGGATAGACCATCGTCATCGTCAGTCTCGTTTTCTCGCCTTCCGAAACGATTGTGTCGGTTTCGACGGACCCGCCGCTTGCTTCGTCATCGTTGAAGTACTCCGTGTGGACGATCAGGCCCGGAGGATCGATCTCCGTATACTCTCCGCCCACGACCCATTCGTTCCCTTCCTCGTCCCGCCATACGAGCCTGAACCTGCCTCCGACCCGCACATCAAAATCGCACGCCGTCATCGACCAGCCTTCGGGGCCGAGCATCCATTGCTTTATGTATTCGGGTCTTGTAAGAGCGTCGAAGACGAGCTCGGGGGTCGCGTCGAACAGCCTCGTCATTACGAGTTCCGTGTCGGCGGGGGTTAGGACCTCAAAGGTCTCAGAATTTTTCATCGTTACTTTCCTTCCTTTTTGATCTTCTTCATTTCATCAAGCAGTCCTTCGAGGCGGTCAAAATTTGCCGCCCATATCTCCCGATACTTCTCGAGCCAGTCCGCCGCTTCCTTGAGCGGCTTCGGGTCAAGCGTCGCGGGCTTTCTCTGCGCCTCGCGCGTGCGCTTGACCAGTCCCGCATCTTCAAGCACCTTCAGGTGTTTCGAAACGGCGGGCAGGGTCATATCGAACGGCTCGGCGAGATCCTTCAAAAGCGCATCGCCTTCGGCGAGCTGCGCGAGCATCGCCCTGCGTGTCGGATCGGAGAGTGCGAAGAACGTCTTGTCTAGCTGTGAAACTTGCATATGTACTTAACCAATTGGTTAATTTACTGATGAGTTTAGCACAGGATTGAGAATTGTCAATTGATAATTTGCGGTCTGCGGCTTCGCCGCGGTGATGTGCGGAAAGGCTTGCCTTTCCTGAGATGGGCCCATTCTCTTCGCGGCTATGCCGCCGTGATGTGCGGAAAGGCTTGCCTTTCCTGAGATGGGCCCATTCTCTTCGCGGCTATGCCGCCGTGATGTGCGGAAAGGCTTGCCTTTCCGGCTGGGGGTTCCACCTTTTTTCTTTGCGCGGAGGCTAAGCCTCCGCGCATGTCATATGTGGCAGCCTCCCGGTAAGCCGCAGGCAAGAATTCCCACGCACAAGTGCGCGGGCTAAACGGCACACACCGGCGGCGGAGCCGCAAGAAATCCCACGCACAAGTGCGCGGGCTAAACGGCACATCAGGGCGGCGGAGCCGCAAACAGAAACAGAAAAAGCCGCCGATCGTGATGACCGGCGGCCTTTTGATATTGGTGCCCTCGGGAGGATTCGAACCTCCAACCAACGGATTATGCTTACCAACTACGCCTTTCGACGCCCCTTTCGGGTTTGTGGTCTGGACTTTCTCTTCTCTTTACGAGTCTGCTGTCAAGTCTCTACACGTTCCGGATCGCTCCGGCTTCGCTCGGGATCACCGTATCTTTCGACTTAGGCTTCCCCGAATTTAACAGATTCTACTAGAATGCTTTTCGTAACAAACTAGCAACCCATTTCATTGATATCCATATGCGAATGCTGTGTCTCACCTGCGGCAGGAATCTCACGGGTCGTCAAACAAAGTTCTGTTCAACGCAATGCAAGAACGCCTCTACAAACAAGAAGCATCAGGATTACGCCGCTCAACAAATTCGAGGCAGAAGAAGGAAAACAAGGCTCATTTCAATTCACGGTGGCTCTTGCAGCGTTTGTGGTTATTCAAGAAACCACGCCGCACTTTGCTTCCACCATCAGGATCCTGACAAGAAGTCTTTCCAAATCGACCTGAGGCAATGCTCAAACCGTTCTTGGGAAGCTCTTAGATCAGAGTCCGAGAAATGCATTCTTCTCTGTCACAACTGTCATGCTGAATTACACAATCCAGGCTTTCGCACTTAGGTTTCAAATATCGAGTCCGCTGCTCTAACCGTTGAGCTACAAGGGCGGAAAACCTGACAAGTTTAAAATAGAGCAGGGGTACAAGTAAAAAGTGAAAAGTAAAAAAGCGGCCTTTCACTTTCGCGGTCCCACACTTTTTTACTTTTCACTTTTTACTTTTTACTTGTTCAGGATCTTCTCTATCTGCGTCACGTGCCTCGTCTCGTGGCTTCCGATCAGCGCGAGCCATTCCTGAGCCGTCAGAGGGCCGAACATGGGGTGGGGAAAAGTGAACCCTGTGCCGTCGACGTTCTCGAAGGTCTCCTTCAGCTCGATCAGCTTCTCCCGGTTCACCATCATCTTTGCAACAGATTCGGCCACCGGTACCGCGCCGGTCGGGAGGACCATGTCCGGCGCTTCGAACCTGCCACGATTCCATTCAGCGGCTTTCTCGACCGTCCGTTCCGATATCTTCGCGCTGCCGTCTGAGGCCTGGCCTGCCTCCGCGGCCTTTTTCAACAGTCGGTTCGCGATCTTCGCCATTCCCTCCTCTACTACCGCAAGGTGCTCAACGATCGCCGCAACCGTCCAGTCGCCTTTCTCCGTCCTCAGCGCTTCCTGTTCCTCCGTCAAGCCCGAAACGACCGACAAGAGCCTTTCGCGGACACGGTCGTTCGCTTCATAGATCTCTCCTACGGTCGAGAATTCAAAGGAGTACTCTTCCATCAGTTTCCCTGCGTCTCCATCACCGCCTGCTGCGGGCTCAGGATAAGCCTGTGCCAGCGGGCAAAGCTCGACACGTTTTCTGCCGAGTCCAGATAGTTCTTCACAAATGCCGTCTGGAAATAGATCAGCGGCTCTTCCGGCCATTCCAGAGCGACGATCGGATTGAATGACACAAGCGTGCTCGGGTCGGGCAATGCCGATGTCGGTGTCTGCACGTTCGAATTCGAGTTCGCGGCGGGAGGCCCGGGCGCAGTTTCGGAATTCGAATCAGGCGTCGCCAGCGCGCCCGGGCCCTCCTGGGCCTTCTTCTTCTCTTCCCACGCCTTCGACGCGATCAGAAGCTCGTTCTGGAGAGGGATCGCCGCCTGTGTCGGGCGTTCGCCTACCGCGTCGTAGATTCTTATCTGCCTGTCGAACGCGACCGCGACCTTTGCCGAATCCGGAGACCAGACCGGGCGGACCGTCGTCGCGTAATCGTCCAGAAGCCGTTCGCGGCCGTTCTTCTCGACCAGTCTCGGCCGTCCTTCCGGCAGGAAGACCTCTCCCGCTCCCTGCATACGGGCCTGTTTCACCCGCCATTCGGTAATGCTCGTGGCGAGCGAGACCAAAGCCGAACTGTCAGGCGCCCATACGAAGTAGAAGTACATAAGCCCCTCGTTCTTCGTCAGAGGCTTCAGATCGGCGCCGTCAGCGTTGCACAGGTAGATCTGCTCGGTCCGGAACGTGATCACGTCCTTCGGCGGTTCCCCGGGGGCCGTATCGGGCTGAGCCGGTTCGGCGTTCACATTCGCGTTCACTTCCGCGTCGGGGCTCTCCTCGGCCACCTCTTCCGGGCCTTTGCCCTTCAGAGGATCCGGCACAGCGGGCACCATTCCCTCGGTTGCGCGAACCATCGCGACAAACGCAAGGTTCTGCGAATCGGGAGACCAGACGATCGTGTCCGGGAAATGGACCGCCATCTCTTCGTGGGTCACCTTCTTCACTAGCTGGCCGTCAGGCGAGTATATGTCCAGGCGGAACTGCGCGACCTCGTCGGTCAGCTGCCTGTAAACCGCGGCGATCCGCTTCTTGTCCGGCGATTCGATCGTCCGGTCGAGGATCTCCTGCGGACGGTTCTCGTCGAAGTGCTTCTGAACCGCTTCGTTCCGCTTCTGGATCATCGCCGGCGTCACCTTGATCTCCGACGGCGGAACGTCGGCTTCAAAACGGTAATTCAGCCTTTGGGCGGGAACTTCGCGGAATGACACCGGCGCCGAAGTGTCGTCGCCGCCCGTGCCGCCTCCGCATCCCGCAAGTGCGGCCAGGCACAGGCAGAGTGCGGCGCTGATAGCTGTTTTCTTACTCATTCGGAATTCCCGCTCAGTTGAGGCTCGATTCGAACAGCCCCTGGTAGATCCGTTTCTGATCTTCGGTCGGGTTCTCCACGGGCCTGATCGCGAAACCGGAAGCCGGCGTTTTGCCGAGCGTGACCTCGAACCTCCTCAATTTACTGTGGCGAAAGAGCGAGAAGGTGACCTTGTCACCCGCCTTCTTCGAATTAAGGTAGAAGTTCAGAAACTGCTGGCTTATCTTGTAACCGTCGATGGCGACGATGTCATCGTCGACGTTCAGACCTGCGTCCCACGCAGGTGAACCTGCCGGGATCGAGCGGATCCGAAGCGCGTCACCCGAAGCCGAGAGATTCGCTCCGAGATACGCGTCGTCGTTCTCCGGGCGCGACGAGACAAGCTGGAGGCCGATCCGGTTCAGGATCGGGTTGTAGTCGATCTCGTCCCTCCCGCGGACATACCTGCTGAAGAAGTCGTCCAGGCTCGAGCCGGCCATCATCTCGCAGATCCTTTGAAAGTCTTCCGGCGAGAAATTCCTGTTCTTCTTGTAGAACTCGTCGTAAAGATGCCTCATCACGTCGTCCATCGACTTCTCGCCGTTCGATTCGGAACGGATCATTATGTCGAGAAGGAAGCTGACAAGCTCGCCCTTCGAGTAGTACGAGATCTGGTTGTTGATCGAATTCTCGTCCTGGCGGTAGTACTTGATCCATGAGTCGAAGCTCGCTTCCTCGAGGCTCGTTTCGAAACGCCCCGGCTGGCCGTAGAGGCCCTCGATGATCGAAGCCTGGCTAGCCAGCACTCCTTGAGCAGTTGTCAGTCCGGATCTGATCTTCAGGAGATTCTCGTAGTAGGACGTAGTGCCTTCGGCTACCCAAAGCAGCTTCGTGTAGTTCTCGTTCTCATAATCGAAAGGCCCGAGAGCGTCCGGCCGGATCCTCTTGACGTTGTAAAGATGAAAGAACTCGTGCGCGACCAGCCCAAGAAAGCCCGAGTAACCCTGCGGCGAGCTGAATGCCCATCGGTTGAACTGCAACGCAGTCGAGTTCAGGTGCTCGAGACCGCCTCCGCCGCGCAGGTTCAGGATCAGAAGGTAATCGTCGTAAGGCAGCTCGCCGAAGATCTTCGCCGATTCTTCGACTATCTTCGCGGTGTCGGCTGCCATCCGGTCGAGGTCGTAATTCCCTTCGCCGGTGACCACGTACCTGTGCTCTTTTCCCCCGACCGTAAATTTCTTCTCGACAAAATCGCTCACCTCGAACGGCGAGTCGTACAGGATGTCGTAGTTCGCGGCCCTGAACGTGTTCTCCTGGCCGGTGACCCTCGGAAGACCGGTCGCGACCTTCCAGTTACCGTACGGCACGACTCTCACGGTAGAGGGCTGTGAGATCTGGCCCTTGGGGAACATAAGCAACGCCGCGGGTGTGAAGAAAAGATGCTCGTCGTTGAGCTCGTTCGTCCTCACGGTCAGTTCGTTCGCGTAGACCTTGTAGTTGACCGCGATGCTCTTCGCGCCGCCGGTGTCGATCTGCCACGTGTTCTTGTTCGTCTTGCGCCAGTTCAGGCTCCGCGAGCCGGCCGACGCCTTGAAATCCTGCACGTGTCGCGCGTACTCGCGGATCAGGTACGATCCGGGCGTCCAGACAGGCATTTTCACCTCCGCCTGGCTCGGAAGGTTCGCCCAGTTAAGCCTCATCTCGACCTCGATAAGGTGCGACGAAGGCTTGGACATTGAAACCGTGTAGCTGATCTCGGGCGCGCTCTGGGCGGACACTACGGTCGCCGAAACGGCCAGGAACGCCGATATGAACGCAACTATGACTGCTCTCGATCTGATCGGATTTTGGATCACTTTCAGGAACTCCCTTTGGATGTTATGTTTAGGTCTTGCTATCTTACTACAATTCCCCTGCACCCAGAACTTTGCCTAAATGAGCCAGAGACGGCGTGGCGGCGGCGACAACGAGAGATTCTTCACCAAGCCGATAGCCATCATCTTCACAACGGTCTTCATAGACCTGGTGGGCTTCGGGATCGTGATCCCCGCCCTGCCCTTCTACGTTGAAGGCGAGCATTTTGCCGCAACCCCTCTCGACATAGGCCTCCTTTTCGCCTCGTACTCCGCGATGCAGTTCATCTTCGCCCCGGTTCTCGGCTCGCTCTCGGACAAATACGGCCGCCGGCCGATCCTCTTTTTCAGCCTCCTCGGCTCGGCGGTCGGATACCTGTTCATAGGGTTCGCGACCGCGCTGTGGATGGTGTTCTTCGGAAGGATCGTCGCGGGGATCACCGGCGGAAACATCTCCACTGCACAGGCATATATCGCCGACGTGACGACCAGGGAGAACCGCGCGAAAGGAATGGGCCTCTTCGGAGCCGCGTTCGGCTTGGGATTCGTGTTCGGGCCGGCGATCGGAGGCATCCTGAGCCGCTACGGGATCCACGTCCCGTTCCTGTTCGCCGCCGGGCTGACGTTCGCCAACGCGATCGCGCTCTATTTCGTCCTGCCCGAGTCGCTGA
>JAGFIQ010000026.1 GCA_024103495.1 Aridibacter famidurans | reverse complement strand
AGGAAACCTGGATCCCAAAAAGCACAAGCGCGTCGCGATGTATTGCACGGGCGGAATACGGTGCGAGAAGTTCGCTCCTTATCTTCGCCAGAGAGGGTTCGAAGAGGTATACCAGCTGAGAGGCGGCATACTGAAATACATTGAAACGGTGCCGAAAGAAGAGAGCCTATGGGAAGGCGAGTGCTTCGTTTTCGACGAGAGGGTCTCGGTGGACGGAGAGCTCCGAAAAGGTGGCTCGGACGATCCTTCGTTCTTTAAGAACAGATCGCGTGAAGAAGGCGACTGATGCCGATCGCTCCCTCAAGAAAGACCGCGTTCGACATCCTGCGCCGCGTTGGCTCGGAAGGCGCCTATTCATCCGTGCTCCTGGCCGAATCGGCGGAAACCCTCGAAGACAGGGACCGCGCCCTCTGCCACGAGGTCACCCTTGGGACCCTCAGGCGGCAGATGTATCTCGACGCGGTCATCGCCGTGCATTCCTCCAAACCCCTTTACAAGATCGATCCCGAAGTTCTGATAGCCCTGCGTATGGGGATCTATCAGCTGGAGTTCCTGGACCGCGTACCTGCGCATGCGGCAGTGAACGATTCCGTCGCGCTCGTAGTCCGCGCCGGCAAGCGCTCCGCAAAAGGCTTTGTCAACGCGGTGCTAAGAAGCTCGGCAAGAAGGCCCTCTAGAAATGAGTTCGCCGACCCGGTCGAAGAACTTTCCGTGGTGGGGTCACACCCGAGGCCTCTGCTCGAACGATGGATCGACAGGTTCGGATTTGAAGGCGCGAAAGCGCTCGTGGAAATCAACAACTCGCCGCCTCCTTCCGATTTCCGCTTCACAGTACGATTCGACCGGCTTCCGGATGAAGAGCGAAAAGAGGTCGAGAATTACGCGGCGTCGGTTTCCACGCCCGGAAATCTTGTGGAGGGAAGTTTCAGGGCTGGATCGTCCGACAGAAGACTGCGCGAGCTGTTCGAGAAGGGGTTGATCTACTTTCAGGACGAAGGCTCACAGCTTGTGGCAAAGGCAGTGAGCGGTCGCCCGACCGACGCGGTGCTCGACGCCTGCGCCGCCCCCGGGAGCAAGAGCACGGCCATTGCAAGATCCATAGACCCGGGGCGGGGGCTCCTTGTCGCCTGCGAGCTCAACGAAGCGAGGGCAAACGGGCTGAAAGGGAATTGCCTAAGACAGGGCGCCGATTTCGTGCACGTGATTCGCGCGGACGCTTCCCGCCCTCTCGCCTTCGCGGATGGAACATTCGACAAGGTTCTCGTCGATGCGCCATGCACGGGAACCGGAACGATCGCCGCCAATCCCGAGATTAGGTACCGAATGACTGCAGCAGACCTGAAGGACCTTCCCGGAAAACAACTCGCGATTCTCAAGAACGCATCGAAGGCCGTTAAATCCGGAGGGGTCCTGATCTATTCCACGTGCTCCCTGGAGAGAGAAGAGAACGAGGCGGTCGCGGAATCGTTCCTCGCGCAGTCAGTGGAATTCGAACCGGCGTCGGCAAATGTTCCCGGGCAGCTTTCGGATGATGCCGGATGGGTCAACATCTTCCCTCAGGAACACGGCACATCCGGGTTCTTCATAGCGGCCTTCAGGCGTTCGGGTTGACCCCCGATTCTTTGGCTTTAGGCCGAAAAATGTTAGAATTTGCGAATTAACGCGGCCCGTTTCAGGGCGAATTTCAAATGGACGCATTACGACACGGAGCCTCTGCCCTCGGCAAGCTCTTGATAGCGGCGGCGCTTGCCTCTGCCTTTTTCGCGGGGCTGTTCGGAGTGGTCTACCTGCAGTTATCCGGGACCGAGGTCGAGATACCCAAGGTCGTCGGAAAGAACTTCAACGAGGGCCAGGACGAACTTTCAAGAATGGGCCTCAGGATCAAGAAGATCGCGACGCGGTACAGCAATGACCAGCCGAACACGATCCTTGAGCAAAGACCGCGAGCCGGATCTGTTGCTAAATCGGGTTTGATAATCTCGGTGGTGGTCAGCGAGCCAAATCCGCCGGGAACCGAAGCCCCCACCGAGGTCAAGGACGACGACGAGGCGATCGAAGAGATCCAGGACCTTCCGGAACTCGAGACGGAGAAATCGCGCAGACGCTCAAAATCCGAAGATAAGAAAGAGGAACCGAAGACCCGTGACGTGATCGAAGACAAATCTGACCAGAAGACCGGAACGGACGCTCCCGGTGACTCGGGGCAGAATTCAGGCGATGCGGCGGGCGACAAGTCCCAGGGGGACAAGAACGATCCCGCGGGAAACAAGCCGAAGGCAGATCCACCGAAGCCGGGGGCCGATTCTACAAGGCCTCCGACGGCCGGTGAGGTCAGACCGCGTAAGACCCCGGTGAGCAACTTGCTCAGGTGACCGGGCAACCAACTCTCCAAATCTTTTCCAGAGATTATGTTTGAAATCGCACCCTCTCTTCTGTCGGCCGATTTTACGAGGCTCGACGAAGAGATCAGAGCGGTAAAAGAAGGCGGGGCAACGGTCCTTCACGTCGACGTGATGGACGGCCACTTCGTTCCGAATATCACGATCGGGCTACCGGTGGTCAAGTCGCTGCGAAAGGCGACTGATATGATCATCGATTGCCACCTTATGATCTCAGAGCCGTCCCGCTACGCGGTTCAGTTCGTAAAGGCCGGAGCCGATATGGTCTCGGTCCACGTGGAAGCAGACGTTCATTTGCAGCGCACACTTACTGCGATCCGCGAAGCCGGTGCCAAAGCCGGAGTAGCCATCAACCCTGGCACCCCGGTTTCTTCGCTGGAAGAAGTGCTTCCATTTTCGGATTTTATCCTGTTGATGTCGGTCAACCCGGGTTTCGGCGGCCAGAGCTTTATCGAGACTTCGTACGACAAGCTTCGAAAGCTCAGGTCGGCCATCACCGAATTGGGTTTGCCTGTGAGGATCGAGATCGACGGAGGAATCGACGCTTCAAACGTCAGCAAGGTGGTCGAGGCAGGCGCGGAGATCATCGTCGCGGGATCCGCGGTATTCGGAGCGGGAACGCCCACTGAGTCCGTGAAAGAAATGATCGATGCCGCGACGGTTTGGGTATAGATCCAGAATTTTAGGCCGCCAGAGCGGTTTTCAGTTTATTGAGGCAATTATGACCAAGCTTTACCGATCGATGTTTTTTGCTGCACTCCTGCTGCTGGCTTTCGCGGTTGTTCCCGCGCTCGCCCAGGTCGAAGGCACGCCGGAGCAACGGCTTGAGGTGATGAGGCAGAAGCTGGACACGATGAAGCGTTCCCTTAACAGCGCGACGTCCGTGCTTCGTGCCGAAGACGACGACGTGAAGGGGTCGAAGGACGATCCCGAGTCGCCGATGGGACGGCTCTCTTCGCTCGAGAAGGAAACGTCGAGTCTGCTCAGCGAAGTGAACAATTTCCGCGGAAAGGTCTCACGCGCCGACAAGTACG
>JAGFIQ010000010.1 GCA_024103495.1 Aridibacter famidurans | reverse complement strand
CGGCGATCGCCGCCACTTCCTGAACAAGGCCCGTGTCCTTCGCTGCTGCCCGCTTCTCTTTCAAACGATAACTTTCGCCCCTGATATTGAGCACCGTCGATCGGTGGAGCAGCCGGTCGAGAGCCGCACTCGCCATCACCGCGTCTCCGGCAAAGACCTCGCCCCAGGCCGAGAATGCCTTGTTGCTCGTCAGGATCATGGCCCCCTGCCGCTCGTATCTCTGGCTGATCGTCTGAAACAGGAGACTTGCCTCGGGCTGTTCAAGTTTCAGATAACCTACCTCGTCGATGATAAGCAGCTTCGGACGTGTCAGGTTCTTCATCTCCCGCAAGAGACGGTTCTCATTCATCGCCCGGGTGAGCTTTCTCGCCAGATCGATCGCGGTCGTAAAGTAAACCCGATGCCCTAGCTCCGCCGTGACCACACCCAGTGCGATCGCAAGATGCGTCTTGCCCACGCCGGGCGGACCGAGAAAGATGATGTTCCGGCCCTCGGCGAGGAACCTTCCGGTCGCCAGCTCCTCGACAAGCCGCCTGTCCACAGCCGGCTGTGCCTGGAAGTCGAACTCTTCAAGTCTTTTCAAATACGGGAAGCGTGCAAACTGCAGACTCATCCCGACCCGTACCCGGTGCCTGTGTTTGAGCTCGCCATCGAGCAGATGACCCAGAAACTCTGTATAGCTCCAGTCCCCGGCGGCCGCCTGCTGGCTCACCGTGTCCAGGTCGAGCGCCGCCGTCGTGAGCTTCAGCTCTTCCAGTCCCGCAAGGGCTCTCTCTTCGAAGACTTTCACCGGAGCACCTCCTCATACACCGCCAGCGGTGTTGACTCAACTTTCTGGAACAGCAGCCTCTCGGGCGGCTTTGACGGCACTTCCTGTCTTGCGAGCGACAGCTTCCACATCTGCGCGACATGCACCGGATCGGCAACGCACTCGCCCGCCCGCCTTGCGCGTTCGTGCTCGGCAATGATGATCTCACCCGCGCGAACCACCACTCGCTGCTCGCCCTGCTCTACAATGACTCTTTGCCCGACCCTCTCAGGCGGCACCGAATACCGGCTCCCTGCGATCTGCACGAACCCGTCGGCACTGACCGTCCGGTCATGGCGAAGGCTCAGGCAATACCTCGGCACCGAATCGAGCAGAACCAGCTTCTCGTCGCCGAACAGATCTATCGGCCTTTGTTTCGTCGTTCCATGGTCCCGCCTGTTGGCCACCTCTTCCTGCCACCTGGTCCCCTGCAGCTGAAGATCCGCAAGGTCCGCGAACTCACGCCCCTTTAGAAAATTGTCCTTCAGGTATCTGATCGTTCTTTCCACTTTGCCTTTCGTCCTCGGACGGTATGGCCGGTGGGTCTTGAGCGCGATGCCGTGGTATGTCAGAAAGTCCCGCATCAGCGGGTTCAATCTCCCGGACGGAAGCCGCACCTGCGCCATGTTGTCGTAGAGGATCGAGTGCGTCCAGCCTCCGAAGTATTCAAACGCGTTCTGGTGACACCGGATCAGTTCCCCGATACGCATGCCCAACGTGAACTCCACGTACAGCATTCTCGAGAAACTCAAGAGCATCACGAAAGCATGGACCTTCCGCTTCACCCCGCTCGCGTCCAGAAACGATCCGGCCTCCGTCCAGTCGACCTGCGACTGCTCGCCCGGCGGCGTCTCGAATCTTACGGTCGCGACGGCCGGAAACCTGGCCGAATCCAGTTCCTTCAAATATCGCCGCACTATGTCCACCGATCCGGTGAACCCCATCCCGCGGATCTCTTCCACCAGCCGAACCGCACTCAGACCGGTCTCCTCGTATCGCTTCTTCAGATACGCTTTGTATTCATCCAGCTTGGAGCGGCGTTTCTTTCTCGCTCCCCTGTCCGGCCCGGCTTCACGCAAGATCTTCCGTACCGTGTTCCGCGAATAGCTTGTTAACCGGCAGATATTCTTGATCGAATGACCCTGCCTCTTCAGATCCCTGACCTCCATCCACTCCTCCATTCCAAGCATCTCTCGATTACCCTCCAGGTCTGGAAAGCTATCAGAAATGCCCTCTCAAGGGGGGTCAAAAATAAACGCTTGTCAGGGGGTCATTTTTTCACGCTTGTTAACATCGATGATTGCACGAGATTTAGGGTTCTCGGAATCTACACCAAACGGACGGCTGCAAACAGCAAACACTTCCTGGAAGAGAGAATGGTTGAAGAGTTTCCGTTTCCGATTCAGAGGATCCAAACGGACCGGGGCGCCGAGTTCTTCGGACTAGCGTTCCAGAAATCTATGCGTAGATTCGGGATCAAGTTTCGCCCGATCCGCCCGTACGCGCCTCACCTGAACGGTAAGGTAGAGAGATCTCAGAGGACCGATAAAGTCGAGTTTTATCCGCTGATAGATCTGAATTCCAGCGAGCTTGAAGAACAGGTAGAACAGTGGCAGTTTGACTACAACTGGCATCGGCCGCATAGTGCCCTCGGCGGAATTACGCCGATTGAAAAGACGTGCCAACTCTCTGGTGTCACTCCCTCCCAGATGGAAATCGAAGCACACTACGACCCGAAGCGAGAGCACTTTCAAAACCGCGACTATTCAGTTGAAATGGCAATCAGAAAAGTGAAACGATGTTAGCGATACACACAACATACTATAATACGCGTACAACTCACATAGCGCTCAATAATGATGGCAACCCAGGGCACAGTTACTGTCGATGCGATTCTTAGCTACTTCGGTACGATTCTGATCTCTTCCGCAGGATGATTTTCACAGCTCACCTCACCCTGGTGCAAGTGCGCTACTACTAATATAGATTTGCCGACGGATTGTTTAGGAACTCGAAGTCGCATTTGTCTGGTACCTTGACCATCAATAATCTTTCCAAGTGAAACAAGCCACTCGAATGTGACGTCACACTTTTCATCATTGGGATTCTCAAAAACGACTTGAAAGACTAGAGTTTCGCCTTCATGAGCCTCAAACGACTTTGTCCAAATACTTGTGTTTGGACACTTGCAGCTATTGCATCCCTTCGGCATTTCCTGTCCGTAAACAGAACTGAAAAACATACATAGCACGAAGAGCAAAACAAGATACTGAATGCCAGTTCGGGCGCGAGAAATAATATACATAAGTCTTACCTATTATCTGTTGGCGTCAGAGTGACAGCCTTTTCTCGACGTATTGGAAATTTTTCAGTTATGTGATTCCCATAACCTGGCTGCAAGAAAGACGGATCCATTCGATCTGGAGGGCTATAATAAGACTCTCTTAGTTTAAGCCCGACTCCTTCACGAACGAGATTCTCAAATTGTACCGCATACAACTCGTTCTCGGGTGGGTCTAGCATCTCCGGATTGCCTTTTGAAGTGTCAATCCGCTTCGAATTTGGGAGTCTTTTCCCGATATCTACTTGGTAGGAGTGCCAGACTTCATGAGCGAGGTTGATAAATGCTGGACCAATATCCCGCCCACCTCCTCGGTTCTTGGATCTTTCTGGACCGATCATATGATTGAACGGATTGTAACTTATTAGGCTTCCGCACCGTTCGGGTGCTAAGCATGGCCTACCCGTCGGATCGGAGCTATTACCTTTGTCTGCATTGGAAACGTAGTGGTCTAAATCGCTCGTGACGAGCGCATCTATGACCCCAGCGGCATATTCATTGGCTGCCCTAATGCCATTGAGGTCCCTCTGTACGGCTCTAGCAAACTCGTCATCACCTTCATACTTATCACCGTTCAAATGATAGAGCTCACCATCGCGGTAAATGAGCTTTCCATTCTGATATATTCCGCCTATGTACACATAAATCGTTTGGCCTTTTGGATCGACAAACTTCATGGGGTTATTCTCTGTATACACGTACAAATTCCAGCTTGCAGGTGTCCCCTTGGATGGCCCTTTCAGAAAACTATCTGGCCCACTGAATCGACCTAGAGAATAAGCGAAATACCTGGTTTGGGCGAAATCCAATTCTGTTTCATTATCCCTTTGATAACCAGTAAATTTCTGCCTGACACCGTCGTTGAGGCCTAGGGGGTAATTGAGATTCACTGATCGCTCACTCGTGACATCTGAGGTAATCTCTTCGCCGAATGGCATAAAATCTCGTCTCGAGTTCACTGAGCCATTCTTGCCCGTGAGTATCCTTGGGCTTCCCAGATTATCATGAGTGAGGTAGTTGACCTTTGCGTTCGTCGGCGAGGCGACGATCGTGGAGAATTCCGCAACAACCTTGCCCCCTGCATCATATATAAACACAGTTACCTCACCTGTTGAGGGAACATGCTTTCTTACTCGTCTTCCGTCTCCATCGTACCAGTACTCACTCTTCAAACTACTTTCTGAGTCCAGAACCTTAATCTGCTTGTTCTCTCCATCGTAAGAGAACTGATTGCCATCTGGATCAAGCGTCACGTTACCCGCCATGTCATATCCGTAGTCGTTGGATTGACCTCCTGGCTGGTTAGTTTTGATGCGATTAGTTGTAGTATCGATTTCAGGATTCTCGCGCATCCGATCCGAATCGCAGATCTCTGTGCCGGTCGGGTTCCCGCAACCCCAAGTCAATGTGCTGGTGTTTGCAGGGTTCTCGTTGAAGTTTCGGTTGCCGTATCGGTCGTAGGAGAAGGCCTGTTTCCAAGAGGAGGTCTCGTCGATCTTTTCTTCTGCGCTTGCAAGCCGGTTCAACGGGTCGTAGGTGTAGCTTTGTTCCGCGACGAATCCCTGATAAGACCCGACATCAGGAACGGTAATCTTCTGAGTTAAGACGTTTCCGTTGTTGTCGCTTCCCGAGATGCTCTCGTATGTGTAATCGAGCTTTAACAGGTTTGTGGCCGCGGGGGTGGTTCCGACCGCGATCTGTTCGGGCTGAAGACGAGAGTTGAAAGTAGTTGATTCCCAGGTTCCGTTCCCAAGCTGCATCCGGGTCACAGCTCCGGCGGCCGAGTACTTAAACGAGCTGGCGTAGTTCCAATAGCCGGAGGAAACGTCTTTCCTGCTGCTTACCATCGAAAGCTCCCCATCATTATCAAGGATGTTCTTCACCTTTCTGCCCGAGGGATAGGTCTCCTCTATCAGCACTCCGGAGAGGTTGTAGGAATACTCCATCACTGGGAAGGCGGTCCCGTCAGTCATCTGCTTGCTCTTTGTGATCCTCCCCAAAGGATCGAATTCGGTGTACTCAGTTGTGGAGTTGGAGTTCGCGACCTTGATCAGCTTACCCTTGGCGTTTGTCAGATTGTCATAGTAATAATCAACGGTCGGCGTGACGGTGTCCGAATACTCGCGCTTCGTTATTCGGTTCAACGAGTCATACTCATAGCTCGTGGTTATGTTCCTCGCGTCCGTCTTGCTTACGAGATTCGAATTGTCGTCGTAACTATATGAAATGGTTCCGGATTCCGGGTTCGTTGCTTCCGTTAGCCGCGAGAGCGCGTCATAAGTAAAGGTCCTTGTTTGAACCCCCTGATCGACAGAGACAAGATTGCTGAATGTGTCGTAGGAGTAGAGAGTGTCCTGGTTTGGCGAGGATATGGTCCCGAGTTGGTTGCTGGCGTTAGGTTCGTCAACCCGGATCAGCTGCCCGAGAGCATTTGTAATGCTTCTTCGAACTTTACCTGCCTGGTCCGTCACCGTAACAACGGTGCCGATCTCGTCTCCGCTTGTAGCGAGTGAGAAAGCCGTATTGACCTCCGAGTTGTCGCCGAGCGTCTCGACCGTTATTGCACGGCCGAGGTCGTCATAAGTCTTTTCCGTCCAGTAAACGGTCTCTCCTGAGCGGTAAGGATTACTGACCTTCTTGACCCTGCTCAAATCGTCATACTCTGTCTCGACAAAGATATCCCCGTCGGAGTTTACAGACTGCGTCTTTATCGTTCGGCCCAAGCCGTCATACCAGGAGTAGCTCTCCTGCCAGTTGTTCTCGTCGATCTGTGAGCGAACCTTCACAAAACGTGTAGACGCACTTGTCCCTGCTCCGTAGATCGTCTGGGTAATGGCTCCCACTGGAGTCTGATTAGATTCGATCTGCATGCTCACTTCGGTCAGCCGAAGAAGCGGGTCGTCATATTCAAAGAGATTCTCGATGCCGTTCGGGTCCACCGTTGAGAGGACCAGACCCGTTTGGTAGTCGTAATCCGAGGTGGATGTAAACGCCGTATTCGATCCCTTTACCCCGGTGCTGTCGGGAACGGGCGTGATAGTAGACGTTTGATAAGCAAACGCGAAATCGGCTGAATACTGCGCTTCCGTGTCGTGTCCTTCACCGTCCCTTATTTTTCTTACATTTCCGTATTGATCGTAAAAACTGTGTGTAGTAGTGAATCCGTTGCCGCTGATGTCATAGTAGCCCTTGGCCGTGGTCGCGAGTCCCCGGTAGTTTGACTGCGGGTCGACCCAGGAGCCTGAAGCGGCCGACGGCATCGATCCCGAAGACGAAAGCCAGTAGCTGCTCTCGTCATACGTGATCTGGGTCTTTGCCTTCACATTCCCGCCGGCGTCCTTGAGTCGGGTTTCGCTTACGAGGCTGGTGATATTTCGGGTTTTATAGTTTGAATCGTAAATGTAGTCGGTCTCTTTAATGGTCGCGAGATCAGAACTGGAAAAGAGCGCCGCGATCGTGTCGATGTCTGAGTTCTGGGCAGTAGAAAGGCTGATCACCTTGTAGTGATAGGTTCTGACCTGTGTTTGGTTTAGGGCCGCAAAGTATTCCGGGTCGCTGTTCGAGTCATAAACGAATTCCGTCAGCTGCGCCAATGCGTTGCTCTCACCGGGTTCGATTGTGATCGAGACCTGTCTTTCGGGCCGCATGTCCCGGCTGGCATATGAAACTCCTCCTGAAAGCGGTCCCGTCTGGGTATATTTCGTGAGGCTACGTCTCAAGAGAACGTCCTGAGAAGACAGGACCCTGTCTTCATAAGCCCTTCCCGTCTTCGCATCCCCAAACCCGTAAGGCTGGGGCTCGGATGAACTC
>JAGFIQ010000009.1 GCA_024103495.1 Aridibacter famidurans | reverse complement strand
GATGAGGCATATTACAAACTCGCGAGGCCCGGCTACGCCGGACCTCTGAAACTGGCGGCATAATGGGACAGGCTTTCCACCTTAAATCAGCCGCCAAACTGTCCAACGAATGGGGTCCATCTCTAAGGTTGGAACCTGAGCCACGGAAGAGTGGAGAGGATCTGGCGAAGGGAAGGGCTGAAGGTCCCTAAAAAGAAGCCTAAGAGAGGAAGGCTGTGGTTGAATGACGGTTCCTGCATACGCCTCAGGCCGGAGAGACCGAATCACGTTTGGTCGTGGGACTTTGTGTTTGACAGAACAGATGACGGAAGGACGCTGAAGCTGATGCCGGTGATCGACGAGTTCACGAAGGAATGCTTCACGATCCACACGGCGAGAAGGATCGATTCGAGGAACGCGATCGAGGTGTTCGCCGACCTGATGGAAGTGCACGGCATTCCCGAGCACATAAGATCGGACAACGGGCCTGAGATGGTGGCGAAGGCTCTGAGGAAGTGGCTCAGGCGCCTGGGCACAAGGACGATTTACATCACACCGGGCAGCCCTTGGGAGAACGGGTACTGCGAATCGTTCAATGGAAAGCTAAGGGACGAGTTCCTGAACGGGGAGCTGTTCTACACGCTGAAGGAAGCACAGGTCCTGATCGAGAAATGGAGGGTGGAATACAACACGGTCCGCCCTCACAGCTCGCTCGGCTATCGGCCTCCGGCGCCGGAGGCCGTGATGCCAAAAGAAGAAATACCCGACCTTCAAAAAGCCGGGTATACTAACTGTCAAACTGGACCAGTTATGTAGGGCAGGTCACTTTCCCCTTTCGCGTTTTCGGAGTAAGGTTCTACGGGAAAGAGGCGAGCCAGAAGATGTGCAGCTTCTTTCGCAAATACGCCTTCCAGTTTTCCAAAGAAATCGATCACTCCCCCGCCTCTGAACGAGCAGCTTTTCGCAAAGCAGTTAAATCGTTCCGAGTTCAGGTTGAACGATAGGCTGTTGTGCTTACCGCATTTTGGGCATGCGGTCCGGACTTCCCCGTCCTCGCCCACGTCGGATACTTTCAAACCAAGCCGATTGCCAAGACTGGAAAGCGAAACTTCCGCGTACAGCTCAATAAAATCAAGATATTTTCTTTTCGAGAAAAAAGCCCGTTTCCCTTCAGCCGGGAAACGGGCCCGAAAGGAGCATACGAACCTTACCTTAACCAAAACCGACTACTTGCACTTCGAATACCCGCAATCCCTGCAGAAATCGCAGCCGGAAGCGTGCTCCAGCTGGCCTTTGCATTCCGGGCAGGTCCCGATCAGGCTGCCCATCTTTGCGCCGTCGTGCTGGCGCGACGAACCGGGTTCGCCATTGAGCCTTCGGTCGGTGAGGAGCAGGCACTCGGCGATCGCCTGTTCGGGCGAGGTAAGAAGCCTCTCGTTGAACCAGACCGCGTGAGTGCCCGTGACCTTGTTCAGACTGCGTGCGACTTCCTTGACGCCAAAGCCGCCTCGGAGCATGTTCGAAGCCAGAAGTCCGACGCCTTCCGAGATCGGCCCTGTCGCGAAGACCTCCAGTACGTTCTCGCCGTCGTGATTGACTGTCACGTACAGGTTCACTCCGTCGAACGGGATCCTCCAGGTCGAGCCCTTCAGTTCGTACGGGCGCGCGACACGCTGTCTTGCTTCTTCCTGCTGGATGACCTGGAACTCCTGGTTCTGGCCGACGGTGTCGGACTTAGCCTCTTCCTGCTTCTTTTTGTCCGCCTTCATCGAGTTCAGGACCTGGCCTTCGCGGCTGCCGTCGCGATAGTAGCTTACGGCTTTACAGCCGAGGTCCTTCGCCATCCTGTAAAGCTTGTCCACGGACTCGACCGTGTCGTCGCGGGCGCCGTTACAGGTCTTCGAGATCGAATTGTCGACCTGCTTCTGAGCGGCGGCGAGAACCTGAACATGCTGGTGCGAAGTGATGTCCATCGCGGAAATGAAGTGCGCGGGAAGGTCCTCTTCGTGGTCGACGACGTATTCGGCGGCGGCGCGGATCGAACCCTCGTCCGACTGGTCGACCTCGATCCCAAGCGCTTCCGCGGCGAGCGTGTGGACGTAGTGGCGTTCGCCGAGCGTGTCCCTGCGGACGTATGCCCACGAGAAGTTAGGCTCGATGCCTGACGATGTTTCGGCCACAAGCGAGATAGTTCCTGTCGGAGCGATCGTCGTTACTTCGTAGTTCCTGGGAGTAAGTTCCTTGCTGCGATCGATCCCGATCTCGTCGTAGAGGAACTTCGCGTAGCTTTCCTCGTTGCCCTCGAGCTCGGGGAAGGTGCCCTTTTCCGCCCCCAGGTCGATGGAAGCTTCCCAGGCCTCTTTCCTCACAAAGCCCATTATCTTCTCTATGAACCTGATCGACTCTTCCTCGCCGTACACGATGCCAAGCTTCAGGCACAGGTCGGCGAAACCCATTATCCCGAGTCCGACCGGGCGGGTTCTTTTCACAACATCGTCGATCTCGGGAAGCGGGAAGTGCCCTGCGTCGACCACGTTGTCGAGAAAGCGCGTGCACATACGGGTCACGGATCCGAGGCGCTCCCAGTCGATGTCCTTCTCTGCGTCGGCGCCGTTCTCGGTCGTCTTCCTGTAGAACTTAGATAGGTCGATCGAGCCGAGATTGCACGAATTGTTGAAGTGGAGCATCTGCTCGCCGCAGGGATTGCAGGCGAAGATCGGCCCCATCGTGCTCATCATGTGGTTGTGCCGGTTCACTTCGTCGATGAAGATGATCCCCGGCTCGGCGTACTTGTGGGCCGAAGCGATTATCCTGTTCCAGATGTCGGGTGCGTAAACCATTCCCGGCGACGGAGGCTCAACCGCTGTGGTCCCGGCCAGATCGGCGTTTTCGAACGCCATCTTGTCGGCGAATGTGACGGTCGATCCGTCATCGTGCGTGTAAACCTCGTAGTCCTCTCCCGTCACGGGATCGAACACGTTTTGCGTCCAGGGCTGGCCTTCGAACTCGGTCTGGAACCATTTCTTCTCGTCCACGGCCTTCATGAATTCGTCGGTGACCGTGACGGAGATGTTGAAGTTCGTCAGCGAAGACTGGTCGTTCTTGGCGTGGATGAAACGAAGGATGTCCGGGTGTTTGATCGCCAGGATCCCCATATTCGCGCCCCTTCGGACGCCGCCCTGCTTCACGACCTCGGTCGTGCCGTTGACGATGTTCATGAACGACACGGGACCGGAAGCGACTCCGCGGGTCGAATTGACCATCGAGCCGTGCGGCCTAAGGAACTCGTACGTCATTCCGGTTCCGCCGCCGGTCTGGTGGATCACGGCGACGTTCTGGGCGTGCTGCATTATGCCGTTGATCGAATCGGGAACGTTCAGCACGAAACAGGCGGCGAGCTGGCCCTTCGGTTTGCCGGCGTTCACGAGACAGGGTGTGTTCGGGACGAACTCACGATCGAGCATTATTTCGCGCATCGAGGTAAAGAACTTGTCGCGCATATGCGGATCGGTTTCCGCAGTAGCGACGTGACCGACGACGCGGTTCACGATATCCGTCCACGTTTCGAGCGGATTGCCGTGCTCGTCCTTCAGCGAGTAACGCTTGCTGATCACTTTTTCGGCATTCAGGCCGAGCGGCGCCCTCTCCTTTACGCGCGCCGCGCCGGTGCCATTGCCGGTGCTTTTTCCGTTTTTTGCGACAAATTTTCCCGCGGAAGCGGGTTCGAAAACAGTGCTCATTTGCTCACCCTTCCTCTGTAGCCAAAAGACAATTGTGCCTTGGGCTAGTATTTTATCTCGATTTGTGTTGCATTAAAAAATGCGGGCTGTAAGGTGCCTGAAGACCTTAGTCGGACATTCAAGAAAATGAATATCCCTCTCGAGTGGGAACGAATATACTTGAATAGAAAATGGGTGTCAACCGAAAACATACACAACATATTGTGTTTGTTTTCACAAAGGGTGCCAAATGGCGGGTAACTTAAAGTAGTTTCTCAAGTTAGGGGAGTTAACGCGCTCCGGTAAAAAAGAAAGGCTTTTTTCGGCGGGCGGCCAACGGGCGGTAAAACGATTATGGGAAGGCTGATCCACGGTCTTGCGGAAGAAGGGAGCATTCGGGTGATGGCTGCCGACACGACGGATATCGTCGCGGAAGCGGTGCGAAGGCACGGTACGTCTCCGACCGCGTCGGCGGCGCTTGGGAGGGTCTTGACCGGCACGCTGCTTCTGGGTGCCAGTTTCAAGGATTTCGACCGGCTGACGGTGAAGATCGAAGCGGAAGGAGAGATAGGAGGGATCGTCGCGGAGGCGGATCCGCACGGAAACGTTCGCGGATACGCCAGGAATCCCGCCGCGGACGCTCCCTCGAAAGAAGGCGGGAAGTTCGACGTGAGCGGCGTGGTCGGCGGCGGAATGTTCTACGTTATCCGCGAATCGGGCTTCGACATAGGCCTCCACCGCGATCCGTACGTGGGCTCGGTCCCGATCGTTTCGGGCGAGATCGCGGAGGACTTCGCGTACTACCTGGCGAGGTCCGAGCAGATCCCTTCGGCGGTCCTGCTCGGTGTTCTCCTGCAGAACACGCCGCCGTACGTTGCGGCCGCTGGAGGCGTAATGATCCAGATGCTTCCGGGCGCCGAGGAAGAAGTGATATCGGTCATCGAGAAGGCCGTCAGCAACTCGCCTCACCTCACGACAAGCATGAGCGGAGGCGCGACCGTCGAGGAACTTCTGAGAATATCGATGGGCGGTATCGGATTTGAACTTCTTGGAGAAAAAGAAACGGCTTTCCGCTGCAATTGCTCGCATAAAAGGGCGCTCGGATTGATCGAGGCGTTAGGTGAAGAAGAGGTCAGGTCGATGCTGGAGGAGGACGGCGGTGCGAAGCTTGACTGCGGATTCTGCAACGAGACCTATGAAATAAGCGCAGGGGAACTGGAAAGCATCCTCGCGTTGTTTGCGGCCTGAATTCTCAGTCGTTCCGGTTTGTGGCCGTGTTCGCGTTCGGGGCGTTCGCGGGCCTTGAAGACCCCACGCCGCGGAACATCGGAGTGAAGATCCACTTCGAATGATTCTCGACGCCGTAATACGTAACGACCGAGGTTTCCTTGCTCTGGCTGGCGACTCCTATGAACGGCGTGTTCGATGTTGAGACCTCGTACTCCGACTCGTCCGCGGACTTCAGATCGTCGTCGTCCGGAAGACCCTGAGCGCTGGCTATCGCGACGGCGTACCGGTTCAGGTACTGGTTCGGCGTCGCCGGAAGAAGTCCGCTGTTGAAGTCCTGAACGCGCTGGGCAAAGTTAAGGAAAGCCTTGCTTGTCGGCGAGATCAGTCTCCACTTTCCATCTTCGCTGAGAGGATCTATCGCCGCCGAAGGTCTCAGGATCTGCCGCTTCTTGGTCCCGCTCGGAAGCCCTTCCAGCAGTTCGTCGATCGAATCAGGAAGCTTTTGACCCTGGTGGTAGTTCACATATTCGCGGATCGCATCCGCGACCTCTTCGCCGCGGCGGATCGCCTCCAGTTCCTTCTCGCGCTGGACCGCGGTCATCACTGACGGTGCGACAGCGAGAAGCGCGATCGCAAACAGCGTCATTACTGCGAGGATAGTCATCAGCGACATCCCGCTTTCTTCGTTTATCCTTTTTCTATTGAGTTGATCGGACATCGACCCTATCTGTACGGCGGTTCGTCGTCGACCGGTTCCGGATCAGGCGGGACCTCGGGGACCTCGATATCGTCTTCCACCTTCTGATCTTGCTGCTGCTGCCTTCTTCTCTGAAGCTCTTCTATCGCCCGGTTGAGGTCCTCGCGGGTCGGACGATTGGTCTGCGGTGCGATGCGGATATTGCTCGGAATTCCCGGAATGTTGGTCGTAGGAACCTCTCTCGCAGGCTGATTGAATCCGCCGCTCGTCGACGTTCCCGATCCTCCATCGGGCCTCAGGAGTTCGAGGCGGTGCTTGAATCCAAGCCGCACGTCCTCGAATTCGACCGCCCTCGAGGAAATGCTGATCACGCGAAATCTGCCCTTTACGACATCGTTGAGCCGTGCGGTGAAGGGATCCTGGTTTGTACGGCCGCGGTCCTGAAAATACGCCGTGTCGTTGTTGTAATGCTGGCGCGCGATAAGACCTATGTATTCAAAGTCGGGTTTCGGAGGCTCGATGACGTTGAACGAGACCGGATAAGAGTACAGCGACCCGTCGGGCGTGTTGACCATCACGCTGGCGGCGCCCGATCTCGTGATCAGCGACGCAGGCACTTCCGCTACAAGCCTCTGCGGGCTGACGTAGGTCGTCTGAAGCACGTTACCGCTGAAGATGATCCTCGCGTTCTCGACGAACTTGTCGCCGATCGCTTCCATTCTGAACTGCTTCGATCCGGCATAGGTCGTCGTCGGCGTGACGAAGCTAAGGAGCATCGGCGCGGGTGGAGGCGTAGGCGGAGGAGTAAACGTAGGGATCGGCTCAGGGGTCGGCGTAAAGGGTGGCGGCTCGTAGAATGCAAAAATATTCCTTCCGGAGATCGGCGCGTCTACCCGGCCACCGGTATAAACGACTGGCGTGACAACGTATGCGCTGTTGATGTTCTCGAGATTGACCGGCTGATCGGAGATCGGCTGCCCGGCGGGCTGTCCGGCATCCCCAGGCGAAGGCGAGGTGGAGTCGGCGACGGGCGGAGTCGCAGGACCTCCGCTCGGCAGAAGCATTCCGCCGAACGCCCACGTCAAGGTAAGCACAGCGATAATGCCCAGCACGATCGCCGCGATTGTCTTGTTGCGCTCCGCGCGCGTTTTGCCTTCGAGAATTCCCATCGAAAAAAAACTAGTTCTCCGCCGGCTCAGACCGCGTCCCAGGCACCGCGGTCAGCAACCTCTTCTCATTCTCGCGCTGAAAATACGCCGCCAGTTCGAGCCGCAGGCTGACGACCTTTCCACGGGTCCGTCCTCGTGTGTCATCCCGTCCGGCCGGAGCCGAAGGGTTCGCGGAGGCGGTCGTCGCCTGCGTTCCCTCGGGCGTTGTCGACTCCTCGGTCTCGGACGGCTCGAGCTCTATCGAGCTGATGACTATGTATTCGTTGCTGTTCTCGATCTCGTTCAGGAACCGGCGCAGATTCACGTAAGCTCCTTCCACGGTCATAGTCACGTAGATTCCCGGAAACAGGCTCTGATACTTGGCGCGTCCGCTCTGGGCACGTTCGTTAGCTCCCGCCCGCCGCTCCTCGTCGGAGATCTCGATCGGCGTGTAATCGGGACCGGTGGAATTCAGAAGCCCGAAAGCGTTGATAAGGCCGTTCAGTCTCTGGTAGATCGCAGTTCTGCCGATCGATTCTTCCTGGAGAAAACGAACCTCAAAATCCTCTGCGCTGGCCACAAGTTTCGCGACCTGGCCTTCGGTAGTCGTCATATCGCCGAACTTGGCGTTCGCGGCGGTAAGTTCCGTATCAAGCTGATCGCGCCGGGCGCGGTTGGCCTCAAGCTCTCTAGATTCCGGAAGAACGAAAAGGAGATAACCGCCAACAACAAAAAGCATAAACAAAAGTGAAAGACCGACGGCCGCCATCTCCAATGGTCCCCACATCCCCTTGTAAACCCTTTTCTTTCTACGCCGGGAGGGAAGTTCTTCCACCGTTTCTTCGACGACAACGGCCGTTTCTTCCGATTCTGTAGCGGCGCTTTCTTCAAATGGCTGTTTCTCTTCCATTTATCTTTCGCCACCTCCCGAAGTATTCCGCGCTACGTCAGACGGCGTCGCGGGGGCGTAGCCGGCCCTTGGCGTGTAGATAAGCCTGAGTGTGAACTCGGAATAAGTGAAGCGGTCGCTTTTCTGAAGATCCTGACCCCGAAGCGAGGCCCTGAAGATCCCGGACTCGTTCATCCGCCTGATCATTTCGAGAACGCCTTGGTATTCCCTGGCGAGGACCGCGAAATCGAGCTCGGCCTTCAGCTGGGCGCCTTCGCGGTAGACATTCTCGACGTTGATCCGCGAGGCGCTCACGCTGCCGGGAAGCACCGTCTCAAGGTCCGAGAGCAGCCGCGACCAGCTGAAGTCCTTGTGTGCCACCAGAGTGTGCGCCGCGACCATCAGCTGCTGCTGCGGAGGAGTAAGGCTTTGCCTTACCTGGTCCTCCTTCTCCTTCAGAACCTCGAGCTTCTTGACCATGTTGTCGATGTCGCCCTTCACCAGCTCGTTCGTGGCCGAAGCTTCTCTGTACTCCGCAATGCCGAACACAGCGCCGATGAGCGCGACAAGGACCACCGCTGCCGAGATGAGGTACGGCAACGTCCTGTTCCTGAAAGGATTAGAAGAGAGATTGAGGTTGTCTAACACTGCGCCTCTAAGAATCGGTAATAATTGCCGAGGTTGTAAAGCCGTCCGGGCGGCGGGCTGAATAACTTGGAAATTCTAACACGAATATCCTAAGGCAAACAGCGCGGGCCGAAGAACGTACGATCGGTCGGCGGCCCTAAAACCTCGGTGCCATCCTTGATACCACGCAGGGCGCTTCGATCGGTTGCAATTTTTAGGAGGTCCGGGGAGGAAGCGGTCGCGTAAGCTCTTCGTCGGTCAGGTCCCTGTAAGCGCAGACGAGATTTCGGCCAAGGCGCTTTGCCTTGTAGAGCGCCGAGTCGGCCATCTCAACAAGCTCGATCGGGTCTTCGGAGTCCTGCGGGAACGAGGCGACGCCTATGCTCATCGTGATGTGATGGATCCCCGACGGCTTGCCTTGCCTGATGACGCTGAACGGCTGGCGTTCGATAGTCTTCCTTATCCTCTCCGCGGCAACCATCGCCTGGTTGATCTCGGCTTCCAGAAGGAACGCGGCGAATTCTTCGCCGCCGAAACGGGAGGCGGCGTCGCCGTTCCGGAGTATGCTCATAATGCACATCCCGATCTCTTCTATGGTCTTGCTGCCGGTGAGGTGACCGTACGTATCGTTGACGTTCTTGAAGTGGTCGATGTCCATCATCAGGACGCAAAATGGAAGATCGCCCTGCTTGGCGCGGGCCGACTCGCGTCGCAGCTCTGAAAAGAAGGACCTGCTGGACAGCAGTCCGGTGAGGTCGTCGTGAGCCAGAAGGCGCCTGATCTGATGCTGGTACTCGCGGTCGATCTCGTCGAGCAGTTCGAACCTTAGAATGTGTTCCCCGAGGGCGATCTTGTCCCCGTGGTGAAGGGTCTCTACCGTTATCTTTTCGCCGTTCAGCAGAGTTCCGTTCGACGAACCAAGGTCCTTCAATCGATAGGTCGTCTCACCGGTCTGCTCGTCCGCGACCGTCGTGATACGCGCATGCCGCCTTGAGATCCTGGTGTCGTTTACCCTGACATCCGCTTCCAGGGCCCTGCCGATGATCACTTCCTCGCGTTCAAGAGGGATCGGAACGGCCAGCAGGTCGCCCGTCAAAAATACGAGCGCGGGACGCAAATCTCTTTTCGGGCGTTTTGTCTGGGTGCTCATTCCTGAAAGGTTGATGTGAACGCGAGAACGCGAGAAGGCGGGTACCGGGTAATAGAATAACGTATCCGCCCGCCTGTTTTCCACAAAAAACCCTGGCTGTGACCAAGCGAGCCTGTCTTGAGAGATTTGCCAAGACGCAGCAATTGCTCCATATTTTTCAAAAGATGCGGGTCCTCATAGTAAAATTGAGCAGTATCGGGGACATCGTCCATACGCTTCCTGCGGCCGCGGCGATCAAAGAAGCCGTTCCCGAAGCAAGACTCTACTGGGTTGCCGAGCGGCGAAGCTCGAAGATCCTCCGAAACAACCGCCTGCTGGATGGTCTCATCGAAGTCGACACAAAAGCTCTGAGGCGTGGAAATGCAGTGCTTGGGAAGACATTGGAATCTGCATTCAGGCAGTTCCAGGAACTCCGCGCCCCAGAGCTTGACCTTTCTATAGACTTCCAGGGACTCTTCAAATCAGCTTCCATCTCGAGACTCTCCGGCGCCGGGCGCCGGTTCGGGTTCACAAAGGACAATCTAAGGGAACCGGAGTGCAGGTTTCTTTACACGGACCGTGTGGAGGTAGAGCCGCGCCAGAACGTCGTATTCCGCAATCTGGACCTTGCGGAAAAGGCTGTCTCGGCAGTGCTGGATGAGCCCGTCGCCTTTAGCCGCTCGGGAATTGAATTTCCGGTCGCAACGGATGCTTCACACAAAGACGAGGCGGCGAGAATCGCCGAGAAGGCTGGAGGGCCGTACGCGGTTCTCAACCCCGGCGGGGGATGGATCACAAAACTCTGGCGCGCCGAGGACTACGGTGCGCTCGCCGATCTGATCAGCGATGAAACCGGCCTGGTCCCGGTCGTTACAGCAGGGCCTGGGGAAGAGGACCTGCTCCAGCGCGTCGCCGCCGCAACCGTGTCCGCTCGATTGATCCCTGCGCGGCCGAGCCTGAAGGGATTCTACGAGCTCGCGAGGTCCGCCTCGCTCTATGTCGGCGGAGATACCGGGCCGACCCACCTGGCGGTCGCCGCCGGATGTCCGGTTGTCGGCATCTTTGGGCCGACGGAGTGGTGGCGCAACGGAAGTGTGAATCCCGAAGACGTCTGTGTCGGCAGGGAGGACATCGGATGCAGGATCGACTGCCATAGAAGGACCTGCGACAAGTGGATATGTATGGACATATCTCCGAAGGAGGTCCTTGAGGCAATCAGGACCCGTCTGAAAACCTCGAAGCGCAGAGGGGAAAAAAAAGCCGCTATCTGAGCCTGCCTTTTGGGTCTATGACCGTTGCCATCAACAGTTCAGTATCCCGAACGCAAGGTGTGAAATACGCGGGTTCCAAGCTGCGTCTTCTTCCGCACATTCTGCGGCTCGTGCGGAAGACACGTGCAGAGACGGTGCTCGACGGATTCTCCGGAACGACGCGCGTGTCGCAGGCGTTCGCTGCGGACGGGGTGCGCGTGACGTCGAACGATACGTCCGATCTTTCAAGGGTCTTTGCAGAATGCTTCCTTAGGGCCGAGCCGAACGAAGCCCGGTATTCGAAGCTGATCGAAGGCTTCAACCGGCTTCCGGGTAAGGACGGCTGGTTTACGGAGAACTATGGCGGCGATCCGGCGGGCCCTGAGTCCATAGGCCCTGACGGATTGAAGAAGCCTTTCCAGCTGCACAACACGCGCAGGCTTGACGCAATTCGGGAAGAGATCGACCGGCTCTCGCTTTCGCCTGATGAAAAAAGCGTCGCCCTTACAAGTCTTTTGCTCGCTCTGGACAAAGTCGATAACACGATCGGTCATTTCGCCTCGTACCTGCGGCAATGGTCGCCTCGCTCATACAACGATCTGAGGCTCGAGATGCCGAAGTTCACAAGGACCGTCGACGGTCATCGTGTGCTCCAGGGAGACGCCTCGGATGCGGCACAAGAGACGCCGGCGGACCTCGCGTACTTCGATCCACCTTACGGATCGAACAACGCGAAGATGCCGCCTTCGAGGGTGAGATACGGCGCTTATTATCACTTCTGGAAAACGGTGATCCTGAACGACAGGCCGGAGCTATTCGGAAAGGCTAAGCGAAGGAAGGATTCGGCCGACGAAGCAGACTACTCGCCGTACGAGGACTTCCGGATAGCGACTGACGGCGAGTTCGTTGCCTTGAACGCGTTGCGCGACCTGCTCTCGAAGACGTCCGCGCGATACGTCCTTCTTTCATACAGCTCAGGCGGAAGGGCGACAAGGCATTCACTCGAAGCTGCGATGAGAGGCTGCGGAGAGATCGTGGAGGCGGTTGAAGTGGACGTCAGGCGAAACGTGATGGCGGAAATGAGGTGGACCGGGAAGTGGACCCGCGAGAACTGCGCTCCGAACCGCGAGTATCTTTTCCTTCTTGCAAAGTAATGGCTAAACGCTCGACTTCCGTACTTCAGCGGATCCGTGTCCCGCTCGGTTTCGTGTTTGCGGTACTCTTCATAGTTTTCGCGGCGCCGACACCCTTGCTGATGGCGATCGGCATTTCGATCGCTTTTCTGGGACTGCTGCTGCGCGCGTGGTCCGCGGGACACATAAGGAAGAATAAGGAGATCACGACCTCCGGCCCGTATTCCAGAACCCGAAATCCCCTGTATTTGGGGAGTTTTCTCATAGGACTCGGGTTTACTGTCGCGGCAGGCGTCTGGTGGCTCGCACTGATCTTCGCGGCGTTCTACCTTGGCATCTATCTTCCGGTGATGCGAATCGAAGCGCGTGAATTAACCCAATCCTTCGGAGACGAGTACAGGAAGTATGCGGAATCGGTCCCGCTGTTCTTCCCAAGGCTGACGGCGTTCGGCGATTCGGACCGCGGTTTTGACAAGGACCTCTATTTGAAGTACCGCGAGTACCAGGCTGCGATAGGGTTCGCCGTTGTGACCTTTTTGCTTGTTCTGAAGATATTTCTGATAAAGTATTACGGATGAAGTTTCGCGCGTTTCCAATCCTCTTAGTCGTTCTGGCGCTTCTTTGGACGTCAGTGCCTGCACAGACCGGCGCCGGCCCGCTCGAGGTGCCGGGACCCGAGGCCAGGACCTTCTCAAACCCTTACTCAGCAGGTGAAACGCTGGAGTACGAAGGCAAGTACAAGAAATTCGGTTTCTCTTTCGGGATCGCGGAAATGACGTTTAACGTTCTCAGAAAAGAAGAGGACGATATCTATCACATAGTTTCCGAGGCACGTTCCAAGGGCACACTCGCCAAGCTGTTCAACTTCACTTTTTATCAGAAGATCGAGTCGACGGTCGATTCCCGCACGCTCCAGGTGGTCCGTTCGGTGAAGCGTGACGAACAGAGGGATCGTATACGCGACAGCGAGGCGAACTTCGACTATCTCCTGAGGCGTGTCACGTGGGTCGAGACCGACCCTAACGATCCGGTCAAGCCGCCGAAGAGGGTGGCATCGACGATCACCGCCGAAACGCAAGACCTGGTAACCGGGGTCTTCGTTTTGAGAGGAAAAGACCTTGCGGTCGGCAAGACGTTGATGTTCAAGGTCAGCGATTCGGGGCTTGTTTACGATGTGCCGGTCAAAGTGACGGGCCGCGAGTACGAGAAGACACTGTTTGGCAAGGTCCTCTGCTGGAAGGTTGAACCGGAGATCTTCGGCGACGGCCGCGTGATCGAACAGAAAGGAAGTCTCACCATTTGGCTCACCGCGGACGAGCGCCGCGTCCCTGTCCGCGCCAAACTCAATACCGAACTCGGCCGCGTTGAGATCAAGCTTGAGAAGTACGTTTCGCCGGCCGGCGAAACGATCGTCGATTGATCCCGAATCCCCCGCACTCCCAAACTGCTCCCGATTCCTTGTAACTTTGTGAAAAAATGCTCATAATCTCCTATTTGGTCCTGAGCCGTATCCGGCTCCGGGGAGTGATATGAGCAAAGAGAAGAAGAACGTCAAAAAGCCCGCAGGAAAAGCTGCGCCGAAAAGGGCTGACAAGGCCGGAAAACCGTTGAAGTCCGTTAAGAAAGCGGGTGGGGCAGCAAAAAAGGCGGGTGCGAAGAAGATAACCCTCAAGAAAGAAGAGGTGTTCCCGGGTTCTTCCAGGGCCGCGGCGAAGATCCCCGAGCCTGCGACGCCGGCGATCATCGCCGGGGACGTGCCCGAGCAAGAAACCGCGCCCGATCCGCTTGCAGACCTGACCCCCCTCGAGAGAAAGCTTGCGGACCCGGTCCTTCCTGAACTTCCAAGGGAAGACCGCGCGCGCCTTCAGATGCAGTCACCGACAAGGCTCTATTTTTACTGGTCCATTAAGAATAACCCTTTCAAGACGCTCAACCGTACTTTCGGGGACGCGACGGGCAGCTATGCTCTCGTCGTGAAGCTCGTGGATCATACGAACGGGACCGAAGAGATCTACCGAGTTGAACCGGAGGGAAGCTGGTGGTTCAATGTCGAGCCCGACAGTCTGTACCGCGCTGAAGTCGGGTTCTACGCTCCGAACCGGCCGTACATCAGGATCGTTTTCTCGAACTATGTAAGAACGCCGCGGAGGAGTCCCTCGCGAAGAACCGATTATGTGCCGCGGTTCACCGTTTCTGCGGGCGAGTTTGCACAGGTTCTCGACGCGTCAGGTTACACCCGCGACGCATACGAGGTGGCATTGGCCGGAGATGACCGCGAGACGGCGGATTCGAGGGCCCGCGAAGCGCTTGCCGGCCTGCTCGGCAGCGCCGGTTTCGATCTGTCGGGATACGACGGCGACGACCTCCGATTCGTGCTTCTTGCGATCGCTTCGGGTTATTCGATCCGCGAGCTTAAAGGGCAGATCAACGAGCGGTTGTTCGACAGCCTTTCGGCGAGCGGCGCGGATTTCTCCGGTGAACAGGCGCTCTCAGCACTGCAGGAGAATTTCGACGTGGAAACCGACGAGATCTCGGAAGAAGAAGAGATCGGCCCCGCGGTGTTCGGGCTCAGCGCGGTGAACTTTCCGAAGCGGATCAAGACGCGCCGCGTACCGACCAAGCTTCTGAACAAGCTTTCAAAGTTTGACACCGTGAGCTCTTCCCGTTAATAAGTAGCGGGTAGAACAAACTGCCGGCGGGTGTTGCGGTCAGACGCCGCTTGCACCGCCGGCTTTCTTTTTCGCCTACGGACCAAGCCTATGCCGGTCGGTTATTTCAGCCTGATCCTCCACGCGCACCTTCCGTTCGTAAGGCATCCGGAATTCCCGGAGTTTCTCGAAGAAGACTGGCTTTACGAAGCGATCACGGAAGTCTACATCCCTTTGATCTTCATCTTCGAGCGCCTTCACGACGCCGACGCCAAGCCCCGGCTCGCGATGAACATCTCACCTCCGCTGTGCGAGATGCTCGCGGACAAACTGCTCGAAACCCGGTACACAAGGCACCTCGAGAATCTGATCGACCTCGCCCGGAAGGAGTTCGAAAGGGTTAAGAAAGAGGATCCGGAGTTCTACGACGTGGTCGAGATGTACGTCGATTTTCTCGAATCCTCGCTCGAGCTGTGGAACGACAAGTATAACCGTAATCTTATCAATGCTTTCCGCGAGCTGCAGGACAAAGGCGTACTCGAGATCATCACCTGCGGCGCCACTCACGGTTTTCTTCCGCTGATCTCCAACGAAGAATCCAGGCGGGCGCAGATCGAGGTCGCTGTCCGGAACTATGAAAAGCATTTCGGTCGCAAGCCGCGAGGGATCTGGCTTCCCGAATGCGCGTACGAGGAAGGCGTGGAGGACATCCTTAAGGACGCGGGAATCGAGTACTTCATAGGAGACTCGCACGCGATCCTATACGGCGATCCGAGGCCGAAGTACGGGGTCCACGCACCCGTCAGCTGTCCCAACGGCGTCGCCGTCTTCGCGAGGGACATCGAAACAAGCCAGCAGGTCTGGAGCGCCGAGGTCGGATATCCCGGCAATTCTATATACAGGGAGTTCTACCGCGACATCGGGTGGGATCTTCCGATCGACTACCTGAAGCCGCATCTTCACAAGGACGGCAACAGGCGGCATCTCGGACTCAAGTACTTCCGGATCACGGGAAGGGATGTCGCACAGAACGAAAAGCGGCCGTACAAACCGCTGGCGGCATCGATGAGGGCCGCTGAAGACGCCGGCGATTTTCTTTCGAAGCGAATCGAGCAGGCACATCAGCTCCAGAGATCTTTCGGCGGACATCCTCCGCTCGTGGTGTCGCCGTATGATGCGGAGCTCTACGGGCACTGGTGGTTCGAGGGGCCGCAGTTCATTGACTATCTTTTCCGGAAGATCCATTTCGATCAGGATACGATCCGCGCCGTGACCCCGGGCGACTATCTGGACGCGGGCGTGCCGATCCAGATCCAGAAACCTTCGGCGTCGTCGTGGGGCGAAGCCGGCTACTACAAGGTTTGGCTGAACGAAGGCACTTCGTGGATGTACAACTACACCCACGACGCGGAGAGGCGAATGACCGAACTCGCGGACCGTTTCAACGACCCGGACGGGGTCGAGCTGAGGGCGCTTAATCAATGCGCGCGTGAGCTCCTGCTTGCGCAGTCGAGCGACTGGGCGTTCCAGATCTACCAGGGAACCACGGTCGAATATTCGTCGAGGCGATTTCGCTCACACATTCAGCGTTTCGATCTACTCGCGAGTGGACTGGAGAATGGCAAGATCGACGAAGATCTGTTGGCCGAGATCGAGAACCGCGACAATATTTTCAGCGAGATCGATTATCGGGTTTATCGATCCCGCTGAAGTTCCGCCGCGTTCCCGAGGAGGGTTAGCTGAACGCGACAGGATCTCTGCGACTCAAGTCTCGCAAGGGTCCGAGGCCGCAGAAATACGAGTTGTCCACGGCTAAGGAGCGGCGTAGGCATACGGTAACGGTACGTCTCTCGCGATTCCGAATTGAACCGCTCTGAATCCCGAGTTGCTTCCGAATATGTACCAGGTTGCATTGGAAGACCGGAATACCGCCGAAACGGAATTCCCGGCGCTGCCAATGCCGTGATTATCGAAACCTACTGTACGCTCACGACACTCTGGAGCGGCACATCTCCTGCAACCCCAAATTGAACCGCCTGGAAACCTTCGGTGGAACGAAGAATGAACCAGGTGCCTTCCGACGGTCTGAATACCGCCGGATCCATCACTCCATCACCGTCATAGTCACCTGCTACTGGTATATCGCCGGCGACTCCCCACGGAAATGCGAAGAACGACGAGTCCTCGCTCCTGATAACAAACCACTCGGATGTGGACTGCCTGTAGAATGCAACGTCAGCCCTTCCGTCCCCTGTGTAATCTCCGATGACCGACCTGTCGCCCGTGGCGCCGACCTGGTAGCCGATCACTCCGTCAGTGCTTCTCAATAGCCACCATTGGTTCACAGATGGTCGGTAGACGCCGGGGTCATCAAAGCCATCGCCGTCGAAATCGGCTACGATGGGCTTGTCTTCGGGCACGCCGAAGGGGAAAACGCTCACGCCCGAATCGGACGATCGAAGGATATACCAGTTGCCTTCGGACGGACGGTATACCGCCGGATCAGCCTGGTCATCGCCGTCATAATCGCCAGGTGCGGCAACGTCCCCGGGGGCTCCGAAAGGAAATGCAAAGAAGGTCATATCTTCGCTTCGGAGCACGAACCAGGTAGCGTCCGACGGGCGATAGAATGCCACATCGCTCTTGCCGTCGCCTGTGAAATCAGCCGGCACGGGCAAGTCATCCGGCCCTCCGAAGGTTATTCCGAGCGAACTGATGTCGATACTGTTAAGCAGCCACCACTGCGAAGTGCTTCCCACGAGCGGTCCTCCAGCGATCGGCGAAGACGGGAGCGGGCGAAACACAGAGATGTCCGATTTGCCGTCACCATCGAAATCGAACGGGACGTAAATGGAAACGATGAGGCGCTTTCCGAACTTTGTAAGCACGTAATCGCCGATTCGTATCCCTGTGCTGTTTATGGTCGTGTCGAAGGCGCCCGGCGTTGTCGGGTAGTCGATCGTGCCGTTTTCCACATAGCCGAAGAGATAAACGTTCTCGTCCGGATCGATGTCTATGCCCCAGCCCCAGTCCCAGTTGTCGCCTCCGATATACGTCGCGTATTCGAGCGAAGTCGCGTCGGGACTGAACTCGGCGATGAAAGCGTCGTGATCGCCATTGAAGGTCTGATCGTATGCGTTCGCGGTCACCGGCAACCCGGCACCGTCGGTATGGCCCGCGATGAAGATACTGCCGTCGGCAGCAATAGCAAGATCAGTTGTGTAGACGGCCCCTCCGTTAAATCCATAGAATGTGCCGAAGTCCATCGACGAGCCGTCAGGACTGAGTCTGACCAAGTATGTGTCAAGCCCAAGCGGCGTATCCTGGTAGGTTCCGGGCGTGGACGGGAACGGGGTCGTTGACCATTCCGCCGTACCGACATAGTACGCATCGCCCGTAGCATTAACCTTCACCTCCGATCCCCTGTCGTCCTGGGCGCCTCCGAGCATCGTCGAATACACGAAGTCCGTGCCGACTGAATTGATCTTCACTGCGAACGCATCCTCGCGTCCGTTCTCGGTCTCGTCGAATGCGCCCGTCGTGGTTGGGAACGGGACAGTCGCGTTCGAGAAAGTAAAGCCTGTGACATGTGCTTGGCCTGCCGTGTCGACCGCGATACCGCGGGCGTGACATGCGCCGCTTCCTCCGAGGAATCCCGACCAGTCGAGATCGTCGCCTGCGGCGTTCAGACGGGTCACGAAACAGGCGGTCTGTCCGTTCGCGACCGTTTGAAAGGATCCCGGAACAACCGGAAAGTCCGAGGGTCCACCGGTGAAACCGGTGATGTAGGAGTTTCCGGAGGCATCCACATCTATCGAGAACGCGTTGTCTTCAGTGCTGCTTCCGATGAAGGTTGAAAACACGAGTGCCGAACCCGAGGGGTTGAGTTTTGTCACAAAAGCGTCGCATGGTCCACCGTTGTAGGTGGTATCGAAAGCACCGCCCGTAGTGGGGAAATTGCCTGTGGGGGGATCGGTCACGAATCCCGTACATCCGGTTAGGTATGCGTTTCCGGCCGAGTCGATCGCGAGCGCCTCAACCCTCATTCCTCCGTCACCTTCGATAAACGTTGAGTAAATAAGCGCCGAACCGGCCGCGTTGAACTTCGCAACCATCATCGCGTGTATCGCGTCACGGGTCGGGTCAAATGATCCCGGTGTCGTAGGGAAGTCCGCAGAGTTTGTCTGGCCTGCAACGACAGCTTGGCCTAAATGGTCCACAGCGATATCCTGCTGATCACGCAACTCCAAAGCGCTCCCCCCGAGGAAAGTGGAGTATGCGAGATTCGTAAGCGAACCTGAAAGAGAAGGCCGGTCCGCGCGCGCGGGTCGTTCCGCTTGTTTCTCACCGGTAGGTTTTTGCTTCCCGATCCCTAACCTGAACACGCGGCCCTTTAGCGAATCCGACGAGGAAGTGTCGCGCAAGACAAAGCTCGCGTCCGCTGCGCGTTGGGCCAGCTCGTGTCCGAACGACACTTTCGGAGCGGGGATCGAGATCGGTCCCGCAGCCGTGTTGACCACAAGCCCGCCGTCGTTGGCGAGTTCCGCGCTTTCAGCGCCTTCGATCAGGATCGAAACCTCTTGAAGATCCGACTCTTTATCCGCCGTTAAGGTGATCCCCGCGCGTCCTTCCTCAGTCGCGCTCCATTCAAGGTCGACTCCGCTGTATAGATCCGGCGTCTTCACGACGGCGTAGTTCGGAACTTCGGTCACCCATTTTTCGGGGTCGCTCCCGCTGAAGTGGTTCGTTCGGTGGCTCAGCTCCTGATGGCCCGAGCTTCTTGCGCCGGGAGATGCGCCTTCGAATCTCAGGAAGACCGCGGCGCCTATTGGTTTGCCGATTGCGGCGGATCCTTCCTTCGCTTCCTGCGGTCCGTTGACCACAACGTAGGCTGCGTCCTTGTCGGTCAGAAAGAGTGCGTGGCCGTCCGTCCCTCGCGCCTGATACCGCACTTTGGGATCGAACTGGCCTCTATTCTCTTCGAAAAAGACACCGGGGGTCCGCTCCGAGGCACCGATACGGGCACGCGTGCCGTCATCCCGCGCATGGGCCCTGTCATCGGTCGATCGAAAGACCGAGACGACCGTAAACAACAAGATCAAAGTGATGAGTGCTGCTCGTGCATAACTATGGTTGATTCTTCCGACCATTTTCATATCCTCCCTGAAGTATGGCGCTTTGACCCAGGCGTTCCGCCGTCGAGGCCCGGCACTCCGGCGATCGCGCTGTGCTATAATCCGCGCGAGTTCAAGCCAGTAAATTCAGCGTTCCCGGACCTTCTGCTGGTTAAGTTCGCAGGCAGTCTAGCGGCTGTCCTGTCTGTATGTCCTGAAAGAACCTGGATTTTTCTTTGAGGTTTTTCTGACGTGAGATAAACCTTGTGTTGTGAGTATGTTAGAAGGTCGCGAGTTTAGATTTGAGAACTACCGGCTGTTGCCGGATGAGAGGCTTCTTGTGTACGGCGACAAGCCCGTCGCACTTCCCCCCAAAGCATTTGACGCTCTCTTGCTGCTGGTGAAGAACAGCGGCCACCTGCTCGAGAAGGATGATTTCTTCGAAGAGGTCTGGCCGGATACGATCGTCGAGGAGGCGACCCTTGCCAAGACGATCTCAATGCTTCGCAAAGCTCTCAACGAAGATGAGGAGCACAAGTTTATCGAAACTGTCCCGAAGAGCGGGTATCGATTCGTAGCCGAGGTTACCGTAGAAGAATCCGGGAAAGGCGAAACGGGTGAAACCGGCGTCGGAGCGGCAGACATCCGGCGACGTTCATCAGGAAAAAGATTTGTCCGGCCTCTCGGCCGCCCTGTATTGCTATTGACCCTGATCCTCTTCGCGGCCGGCGGCGTCGCGCTCGTTAGTTCCTGGAACTGGCAGCCCGAAGAAACAGGGACGGTGAAGTCCATAGCGGTCCTTCCTTTCCGGCAGATCGGCAGCGGCGAGCGCGATGAGATGCTCGAGTTCGGGATGACCGACACGCTGATCACGAGGCTTTCAAATCTGAAGGAGATCGCGGTCCGTCCTACGACCGCCATCGCGAAATACAACGGGAGCGAGGCCGAACCTCAGGAGATCGGCTCCGAACTGAAGGTCGATGCCGTGCTCACGGGAAGCATACAGCGCCACGGCGAACGTTTGCGGGTCAACGTGCAGCTCGTCAGTACTGCTACAGGTTCGGCCCTTTGGGCAGGAAACTTCGACACCGAGTTCTCGAACATTTTCAAGATCCAGGATTCCATCGCCCGGCAGACCGTAACCGCCCTGGTGCCCCGGCTCGATGCGACCCTCGCCGACAACGACGGCAGCGCACGGCCCTGGAACACCGACGCATACGAACGGTACGTAACCGGACGGTTCCACTGGAACCGGCGCACGCCTGATAGCCTGCGGAAAGCCATCGGGAACTTCGAGCAGGCGTTGGCGATCGATCCCGACTACGGTCTCGCGTATTCCGGGTTGGCCGACTGTTACCAGCTCCTTGCCGAATACCAGGTGCTAACACCGGACGAGGCATTTCCGAAGGCGCGCGAAGCGGCGCAGAAGGCGCTTGCGATCGACGAAGAGCTAGCCGAGGCGCACACGTCCCTCGCATACACGCTTGCGTTCTATGACCGGGAGTTCGACGAGGCCGACCGGCAATTCCGCCGCGCCATCGAGCTCGATCCGAACTACCCGACGGCGCATCAGTGGTACGGCGAGTTCCTTGCCGCCGTGGGACGGTTTCCGGAAGCCCGGAGGGAATTCGAGATCGCCCAGAGTCTCGACCCCACGTCGCTGATCGTAAGGTCCGATCTCGCCGGACATTTCTATTTCACGCGCCAGTACGATCTTGCTATCCGGGAGTCAGAGAAGATCATTTCTCTTGATCCTTCATTCCCGTACGGATACGTATTCAAGTGGCTTGCCCTCACGCAGAAACGCGAAGAGACGGCCGCGGCCAGGGCTTATGTACGGGCGACCGAACTGTTTGGCGAGACCGTCGCCGCTTCTGAGCTCGAAAGGCTCCTGGACGAAAAAGGTCCCCAAGCGATGTGGCTCAAGAGGCTGGAGCAGGTCAACGACCCGGCAAGGCGCAGCACGTTTCCCGAGGTCCAGAGAGGCATGATCTATCTGCGGGTCGGCGACAGGGAACGGGCGTTGAAGAGTTTTGAAGCGTCCCTCGAACGGCGCGAGAGATGGGCGGTGAATCTGAAGTTCTCTCCCGAAGTAGATCCTCTCAGGTCCGACCCGAAGTTTGAAGCGCTGCTTCGGAAGCTGGGAATCGGGACCTCGGTCACGAATCGCTGACCGCATCTTTCCCGCCTCTCACGGCCGGTCCTCGGCTGAGCGGTTTGCCTTAACAATACCGTAACGTTAGAATTCGTCTCTTGATTTTCAGGAGAGGAGCAGAATGCCACAGTACAAAGGGGAGATCGCGCCGGCCGAGGGAAGGCTGGGAATATTACTCGTCGGTCTCGGCGCCGTAAGCACGACGTTCGTCGCCGGTGTGGAGGCGATCCGGCGCGGCATTTCGAAGCCGATCGGAAGTCTAACGCAGATGGGCACGATCAGGCTCGGAAAGCGGACCGAAAAGCGCGTTCCGGAGATAAAGGAGTTCATTTCGCTCGCCGGTCTGGACGATCTTGTCTTCGGCGCGTGGGATATTTTCGACGATAACGCGTACGAGGCGGCTCTCAGCGCCGGCGTGCTCGAGAAGGACCTTCTGAACCAGGTTTCGGAACCTCTTTCCTCCCTCAAGCCAATGAAGGCCGTCTTCGACAACCGATACGTCAAGCGGCTGAACGGGACGAACGTGAAGTCCGGACGCAACAAGATGGACCTTGCGGAGCAGCTGATGGCCGACATCGCGCAATTCCGGAAGGACAACTGCTGCGATCGGCTTGTGATGGTCTGGGCGGCGTCGACCGAGATCTTCCTCGAGGAATCCGAGGAGCACCGATCGGTCGAAGCATTCGAGCAGGCGATGTACGACGACTCGGACGCGATCGCGCCTTCGATGATCTACGCCTACGCGGCGATCAAGTCCGGCGTGCCGTTTGCGAACGGGGCCCCGAACCTCACAGTGGACATTCCCGCGTTGACAAAGCTTGCCGAGGAGAACGTTGTCCCGATCTGCGGCAAGGATTTCAAGACCGGCCAGACGCTGATGAAGACGATCCTTGCGCCGGGGCTGAAGAGCCGTATGCTCGGGCTCGCGGGATGGTATTCGACGAACATTCTCGGAAACCGCGACGGCGAAGTGCTGGACGATCCGGAGTCTTTCAAGACGAAAGAGGAATCGAAGCTGTCGGTCCTCGAACAGATACTCCAGCCGGACGTTTATCCCGATCTCTACGATGGCTTTTCACACGTTGTCAGGATCAACTACTACCCGCCGAGAGGCGATAACAAGGAAGGCTGGGACAACATAGACATCTTCGGCTGGCTCGGCTATCCGATGCAGATCAAGATCGACTTTCTGTGCCGCGACTCGATCCTCGCCGCGCCGCTCGTACTCGATCTGGCTCTGTTTCTCGATCTCGCAAAGCGCGCCGGGCTGAAGGGCGTGCAGGAATGGCTCTCGTTCTAC
Organism: Aridibacter famidurans; assembly: GCA_024103495.1. GTDB lineage: Bacteria > Acidobacteriota > Blastocatellia > Pyrinomonadales > Pyrinomonadaceae > Aridibacter > Aridibacter famidurans. The sequence goes on along the minus strand of JAGFIQ010000009.1, from coordinate 4,435 downwards.
TTCAAATCTCCGCAGACCGCTCCCGGGCTTTATCCCGAACACGACATCTTCATCCAGCTGAAGAAGCTCAAGAACACCCTGAGGTACCTGAAGGGCGAGGAGCTCATCACGCACCTGGGGATGGAGTACTACGACGAGTAACGGATTCCCGCGAAGCGCGTATTAAGGGCCGTGTTTCAAACGGTAAATTGGGGATTTCCCGGCCTGGCTGGTTTGGGAGTTTAAGAGGCTTTCTGAAGGGGGAGCCCTTCTTTTCGTCAAGGTTGGAGCTGTTCGACCTTCAGATATTAGCGTGCTATTAGTTGCCCCCCGTTTCAACGGGGGGATCGAACAGGCCGATAAACAAGTTCGCCGGCTTCAGCCGGCTTTCTCGGGGCTAAAGCCCCTCCTCAATCTTGCTGCCCTTCGCAACCCCCCGCTAAAGCCAGGGGCAACTGATATTGCACTTACCGCAGGGCAAGAGAATCGGCGGAAACACGAAATGGCAGGCAGTGCCTTTTCAGACACTCTCCAGTTAAAAGAAAACCCCTCTACCTTGCCAGAAGTATCGCCGTCTGGATCGGATCCGCCGCTTCCGGCTTCCGGAAATGAAGCCGCAAAGGAGCAGCCAGCGACTCCGCCGCTTTCGCGTTCTCGTTCGCACCCAATTGCGACACGACGAATACCGCTCGGTCCTCCACATCGATTCTTGAGACCGTGTAGTCGTCGGAAGCGAAGTTCAACGCCTTGCCGACCGCCTTCTCCGCATCGAGATGGTCCCTTGTCACGAGAACCGAAACCATCCGGCCGCCCGTCTTCATCACCACGTGCAGGAATTTGACGTCGTTGAAACCGCAGGAATGAGAAGAGATCAGGTCGCAGTCCTCAAGCGTATCCTTCAGTTCCGAGCTGACGACGCGGGCCAGGTCCCGGTACTCGGCGGAAACCTGAGCGAGCGTGGTTTTCGGCTCTTCGGCCAGGTGTTTTACGGCACAGTTGTCGTGGTCGGTGACGGCAATATTGACGATGTGGTTCGGCGGCAATGACCGTGTCTGAAGAACCGCGCTGCCGCCGGCCAGTTCGGGCGCAGCGCCGCTGCGCAGCAGGTACATCGATCCGAACACGGCAACGATCAATAGGCACGCCGCGGCGGCGATCCAGCCCGGACGGAATCCGAATAACCCGCTCGAAAGTCTTGAGCCCCCGGTTCTTCTGTTCCTAAGGCGATCCCGTACCTTTTCTTCGAGTCCACCGTGCATTTCGAACTCGGGCGCCGTTCGGACGGCAGACCTGAGCCTCGCCCTTACGGCACGTCGCCCTTCGATCTCCCCACGGCAGGCCGCGCATTCTTCCAGGTGCCGCAGAATATCGTGATTCGTTTCTGTCAGAAGCTCGTCCGACAGGTAAGAGTCAAGTAGTTCACGGAAATCCCTGCAGTTCATCAAGATTTCCCTCCTTTGCTGTTTATCGACGCCACGTTGCTTTTCGGCGGCTCTTCGCCGATCCCGTAGTCCCTGGCGACGACCGCCAGTTCGCCACGCAGGATCTTCCTTCCCCTGTGAAGCCTCGACATCACGGTTCCCATCGGGATGTCGAGCATTGACGATATCTCCTTGTACGAGAAGTCCTCGACGTCGCACAGGAGGATCACGTCGCGAAAGATCAACGGCACTTTCTTCACCGCCTCGATTATCTCCTCGTCCGTCAGTTTCTGCGGTATCGAAGGCTCGAACGCCAGCGTCTGCATTATCTTCTCTTCAGGATCGTCGACGACCTGCATGTTCGACTGCTTCCGAAGCTGTTTGTAATGCGTGTTGTACATAATGGTCGTCAGCCACGCCTTGCAGTTCGTTCCCGGCTCGTACCGGTGGAACGACTTCAGCGCCTGCATCATCGTTTCCTGCACTAGGTCCTCGGCGAGGTCGCGGTCCCTCTTCAGGTACATTGCGACGCGGAACAGGTCCGGCGCGAACGGCATCGCCTCCTGCTCGAATACGCCGAGCAGTCTCTCCTCGTCCTTCTTCGACTTGAACAATCCCAACAATGTCCCGTCCTCTCGTTACTGAAAGTTGCGGCTGACCGACAATGTACTTATATTAACCGCCGGCGAGATTATTCCGCACGTACGAGATTTCGAAGCGGGACCGGCTTCGGTATCGATCCGGCGCCACTTGCACATTTCGTCGATTCTGTGTTAACTCTTTTGCAGGCGGATCGTTGTCTCTCAGACGCGGTCCGAACCCCCAGATCAGACGCTTCCCTTTTCCACTCAGCGAACGTAAAGCCTTTTGACATCATCGGTTGGACACGGATCGGGTCACCAAGCCCTTCCGGTTCCACAGCACGGCGGTGAGTCTCCGGATTCGATATATCCGGATGCAGCAACCCTTAGGAGAATGACCAGATGACGAACGACGCGGCCAAAGCGACTGACGAACCCATATTTTTGAATCCTGACAAGAAGAGCCCCCGCGCGGCGGACTTCGAGGACAAACTGTCCGCCTTGATCGTCGGTCAGGAGCGGGCCGTCAGGCGTATGAGTGGCCTCTACCAGATCTATCTCGCGGGGATGCAGAACCCTATGAGGCCGATCGGAACGATGCTGTTTCTCGGACCCACCGGTTCCGGTAAGACGCGCGTCGTCGAGGCCGCCGCAGGAGTTCTTTTTGACGACGAGCACGCCGTCGTCAAGATCGACTGCGCCGAGTTCCAGCATTCGCACGAGATCGCAAAGCTGATCGGCTCGCCTCCCGGGTATCTCGGCCACCGCGAGACCTCGCCGATGCTGACGCAGGAGAACCTCGACAAGAGCCACACCGAAGACACGAAACTGACCTTCGTCCTTTTTGACGAGATCGAGAAGGCGTCGGATTCGCTGTGGCAGCTTCTTCTGGGCATTCTAGACAAGGCGACATTGACGCTCGGCGACAACAGGAACGTCGATTTCTCGAACACGATCGTGATTATGACCTCGAACCTGGGGGCGCGCGAGATGTCCGAGATGATCTCCGGCGGGATCGGCTTCGCTCCGACGAAGTCGAACCAGAACCCGGAAGATACCGAGATCGACACCAAGATCTACCGAACCGCTCTCGAGGCGGCGAAGCGGAAGTTCTCGCCGGAGTTCATGAACAGGATCGACAAGGTCGTCGTATTCAGGAGCCTTAAGGAGCACCACCTGCGGCAGATCCTCGACATCGAGCTCGCGGCCGTACAAGACCGAATCACTCAGTCCGCCGGAACGAAGTTCATCTTCGAATGCACCGATCCGGCAAAGGAGTTTCTCCTGCGCGAGGGAATCGACCTGAAGTACGGCGCGAGGCACCTGAAGCGCTCGATCGAGCGGTTCCTCGTATATCCGCTTTCGAACCTCGTCGCGACCGAGCAGGTCGAGACGGGCGACCTGGTGATGGTCGATTATGACGAAGCGGAAGAGAAGATGACCTTCGCGAAGAAGGCTGGGAAGATGATCGTCAAGGAGAAGGACGAGAAGGAAGAAGGCGACGCGCCCGAGACCAAGTCCGACGCGGTTGGGCTTCCGCTGCCGGAAGCAACGGCAGCTCCGAAGAAGACGAAAACGCAGAGCGAGAACCAGGAAAACGGGTGATCAATGGTCAATGCCCATTGGGCAATGATCATTGAAGAGAACCGCAGAGCACACAAAGAGCGCAGAGACCGATTTGGAATTGAGATCGATCCTGCGCTTTTTCAATTCACAACGCTCATCGAACATTGGGCAACGGGCATTGACCATTGGCTATTGAACAATGAAAAGTGCCATCGGCGCGAAATGTTAATAGCATCGCGGCACACCCCTGGGCCTCCGGCTCCGTAGGAGCCAAATGCCTGTAGTACGCACGATGGCGAAAGAAATCAGTACCCGGAGCGCCAGCGACGGGCAAGATCGAATCGCAGAGCATCCAGGGGTTGCTAAACGCAAAGGCCGCGAAGGTCACGACGGGTAAGATCGAACCGCAGAGCACGCAGAGGCCGCAGAGACGAATCAATCGACGATCCCTTCATTGATCACTGAGCGCTGACCATTGACCATTGGAATGCCCTGTCCGTCGCCTTCAGCGACGGAGGATCATCCCCCACGTCTTCGAAGGAGGAGGTTGCACGATGCACCTCAATGGGTGGGTCAGTTTTACATGCCTGTTTACATCAAACTCTCGATTTTTCAAACAGAACTGATCTAATGTCCTTCGCAACGGCGTATCCTTCAGGGCTTTTTTAGGTCTCTTACAACTCCAAACTAGCCGGATACGCCGCCTTTTTTCAGTTCAGCTCAAACACCACTTTCGGTTATACCTCATAGTGATGGCCTCGGCGGCTCTCGACCGGCTGCTCCACCGATCGACGGTGCTCAATATCAGGGGCGAAAGTTATCGTTTGAAAGAGAAGCGGGCAGCAGCGAAGGACACGGGCCTTGTTCAGGAAGTGGCGGCGATCGCCG
>JAGFIQ010000186.1 GCA_024103495.1 Aridibacter famidurans | reverse complement strand
TATTCGCTGGGCGTGATCCTCTACGAAATGCTGACCGGAAGTCGTCCGTTCAAGTCGAAGGAAGACGACATCAAGGCCATCTACGACGCGGTTGAAGGAGAGGTGCCGCCTTTGCCGTCGGAAGCCGCAAGGACGGGAACCGTAACCTTCAGTTCGGAAGAAGAAGAGGACCGCCGATCCACCGAACACGGGACCAAGAGGATCGCGTCTGAAACCGGAGCTTCCCGGCGGAACAGAACGGAGCCCGACTCTTCCCCGCTAAAATGGCAGCTTCTGAGGGGAGACCTGGACAACATCATCCTGAAGGCGCTGAAGAAGGAACCGGAAAGGCGCTACTCCTCTGCCGAGCGGTTCGGGGACGACATCCGCCGGTTCCTTGACGGCCTTCCGGTTTCGGCCCGTGCGGACACCCTCGGATACAGGGCGGGAAAGTTCGTCAGGCGGAACTATTTCGCAGTCGGCGCGGCCTTTTTGGTGCTGCTTGCGATCAGCGTTGGGTTTGGAACGACCCTTTGGCAGGCGAGGCAAACGAGGATCGAGGCAGAAAGAGCGACGGCCGAGGCGGAAAAAACCAGGAAGGCGCTCGATTTCGTGGGCAACATCCTGAATTTTGCGAATCCGTTCTGGAACTCTCCCAACCCTGAAAGAAGGCTGCAGGCGACGGTCGTGGAAGCAATGGTACTGGCGGTGCAAAACGTCGAGAAGGAGCTTGCTGACGAGCCGGAAGTGCAGGCTGAGATCTTGTATATTCTCGGAAAAGCGTACCTCGGAAAGGGCGATTACAAAACCTCCGAACAACTTCTAAAGCGGTCGATCGAGAGATATGACAGTGTGCGGGGACCCGGGAATCTGAGATCGATGCAGATCCGCGGGAATCTGGGTGACCATCAGTATCTGCAAGGCAAGTACGAAGATGCGGAGAAGAACTATCGTGCGAGCATCGATCACCTGAGGTCCAGAATTGGCGAGGACGATGAAACCAAGCTCTTCCTTGCGGGCGCACTGACCGGCCTAGGAAACGTATACGGACTTAGCGGCAAGTTCCGGGACTCAGCTGCGCTAAACAATGAGGCACTGGACATTGCCGAGACGTTCCGGGGAGATGAGAGGAAGATGGTCCCGATCCTCCTGAGCAATCTTGGTTTTGCGCACACTTCGCTGGGAGAACTTGATGATGCGGCGCGTTACTTCGAACTGGCGCTGGCGGAAGTCAGGGCGCAGGGAGCAAAGGGGTCAGCTGACGAGGCAATGATCCTCGCGGAACTTGGGCGGGTAGCGCTTTCTCGTGGTGATCACTCAAGGGCCGAGGAACTGGCGCGTAGCAGCCACGAGATCTATGCAAAGGCCCTCGGTGATCGAAACTTTTATACCCTCGGGGCCGCCAACCTCATAGGAAGGATCCTTGTGGCGAAGGGAGAGTTGGAAGGTGCAGAGGCCCATTTGAACGATACGTTTAGGCTGGTACGAGATGTCTATCCCGATGGAAATCTCGTGGTCGCGGTAACGACCTCGCTATTGGGCGAAGTGGACACTCGGAAAGGCAGGCTGAAAGAGGGCGAAGCGAAGCATCGGGAGGTGTTGGAATACGTTTCCGGACTGTTCAAAGAACCCAACCACCAGGTTGCAACAGCCAAAGCGCGGCTTGGAATGAACCTGGCCGCGCAATACCGTTTCGAAGAGGCGCACGAACTTGTGCGCTCCGCATACGACGTATTGTCGAAGACCCGCGGTGAGGGCCATCCCGAAACTGTCAGAGTGAAGAAGGAACTGGAAAAACTAGGAAGCAAGCGGTGAGCGGTGAAGTAAGAAGAGACAGGATACACAGGATCGAAAAGATCACTGCTTCCGGTTGACTGCGTCGCGGAGTACGTTGCTATGCGGAGACCCCGGATCAGCGATCCCTGCTATCCTGTTTCTTCTGTCTCATTTTTTAACAATGAAGAGAGAACAGGATAGACAAGATCGAAAGGATCACTGCTTTCAGATGACCGCATTGCGGAGTACCTTGCTACACAGAAACCCCGGATCAGCGATCCTTTTCATCCTGTCGATCCTGTTTCCTCTCTTTATTTAACAGGGATTGAGGGGGTGAAGGAGATGGCTGCCGCCGAGCCAGAAGGCTCCGGAATACCGTTCAACGTTTTTACACGGTGGCCGGAATCTCCTTCATCCCCTTTACCCCTGTTAATTTACGCTTACCGAGCTCGGCAGAGGGACGTCTCCCGTCGCCCCGAACAGCACCGCCTCGAAGCCGTTCGTCGAACCGAAGATGTACCAGGTCCTGTCACTCGGTCTCCAGACCGCGGGATCGGTCTGCCCGTCACCGTCAAAATCTCCCGGGGAAGGCACGTCTCCCGTCGCTCCCCAGGGGAACGCGAAGAAGGAGTCGTCTTCCGACCTGATCACGTACCACTCAGAGGTCGAAGGCCTGAAGAAGGCCACGTCGGCTTTTCCGTCTCCCGTCCAGTCCCCGATCGCCGTGCGGTCTCCCGGGGCTCCGAACTGATAGGCCTTCACGCCGAGACTGCTTCTCAGCAGCCAGAACTGGTTATCGGGCGAACGGTAAACGCCAATGTCGTCGAGACCGTCACCGTCGTAGTCCGCCACTATCGGTTTGTCGGTCGCGACCCCGAAAGGAACCGCGGAAACGGCCCCGTTCGACGAACGGTATATGAACCACGTCCCGGCCGAAGGCCTGTAGATAGCCGGATCGGCCTTTCCGTCCCCATCGAAATCCCCAGGAGCAGGAATGTCGCCCGCGGCTCCGAACGGGAATGCGAAGAAGGAATCGTCCTCACTTCTGAGAATGAACCACTCGCCGGTCGATGGCCGCCAGAACGCGATATCCGTTCTTCCGTCGCCTGTGAAATCCGCCGCCACCGGAACATCCGAAGCGCTCCCGAACTGGAGTCCGCGTGTGCCCTGGTCCGATGAGCGAAGGAACCACCACTGCGCCGGATCCGCGCCTGGCCTGAAGATGGACAAATCGGTCCGCGCATCGCCGTCAAAATCAAACACGGGCTTCAGAGGAATCAGGCCGACAGGCGTTCTCTCGAAGGCGCCTATGTCCGGAAGGGCGGACCCGTTCCCGTCTCCGTCGACCGGACGGGCAACGCCTCGCGGGTCAGTAGCAAGGAAATTCCCCGGATCGCCGGCATCGATCGCCGGGGAACCGGGAACCAGGGCCATTGTCATCAGCGGGCTTCCTGCCCCTTGAGGAACGAAATAGAGGCCCGGATCGACCCCTATCTGGTTACCCGTTGTGTCGCCTTCAACCGCGGTTGTCCCGACGAGCGACCCGAAGATGTTGTAGCCCAGAGAGTTGAGGCTGCCGAATACGCGGTCCTGAACGTCCAGGTCCATATCGACGCCATTTACATTCGAGTTTTTGGCAACGATCGTGTTGCGGAAGGACAATACAGAATCGCCCCATTGAGAGAGTATCCCTATCGTTCGGAAGTCGCTCGGTTCCGTGCTCTTGTTGTAGGCGATGGTGGAGTTCTCGAAAGAGAATTGGCCGAACTGGAGTATCATTGCGGCCCCTATCACCGAAGTATTGTGCGCGACCGTTACATTCTTGAATTCGAATAGCTTGTTCGGTCCCGATGAGAGCCTGACCGCGCTGCCGTTGTTTCCCGTCACGTTTCGTATAAACGCGACGTTTTCCATAATTATTGGCGTCTCGGGCGTGCCGTTGCCGCAGCAGATGACGCCAGCTCCACCGAGCGAACCTCCTTGGTTCGCTTCGAACAGCGTGTTTGTA
>JAGFIQ010000167.1 GCA_024103495.1 Aridibacter famidurans | reverse complement strand
CGCCGCCGTTGAACAGCGCGAGCTCCGAAAGAAGATTTCCAAGCGTGTACTGTTCGGTCCGTTCGGAGAGACCCCTGTAAAGATGAAGGTGTCCGAACATCGCAAGCACCTTTGGGTCCTTACCGGATTCCGCGCGCGCCTCCCGGTAGCGGTCCGCGAAAAGCCGCTTCATATTTGTCTCGCGCTTTTTGCCGGACTCGTAGAAGACTGCCGAGGGCGGGCTCGGGGTGGTGCCGTACGGTGCGAAAATGTTGAATGAAAGCTCGATCTGGCTTATCAAAAACTCGGCCTCCGTTCCCGGACGGGGCTTGAAAGTCTTCCTGAGCTCCGAGAAATCTGACGCCTTTGCGATCTCGACAAGGTAGTGCTTGTTCTGCTTAAAACGCTCGCTCTCGTATTCGGACGCCTCATTGAACAGGCGGTTCGCGACCCTGCGGGACGTCTCGTCAGGCGCGATCTCCGCCAGCCGGGAATAGATGTGCAGCGCGCTGAACACCTGGTTCAGGCCCCAGACCGGTTCCTTAGCTTTTGACATCCTGGAGATGCGACCGATCATCAGGATCTCTTCTTCCGTAAGCAGGTGAAACGCGTTCGGGAATTTCAGCACAAGGTCGAACAGTTCGGAATCGCTCTTTCGCGCCCTCGGGATGAGCATTTCTGCCCAGGCCGGATCCTCTTCAATGGCGAGGTGTTCGAAGCCGTGCTTTCGGTTCAAGAGCTCGAACAGCGCGCCCCCGAATCGATGCACGGCGCGTTTGTTGTGGGCCTCGCCGAACGCTACGAACTGCGACCTCTCCGTGGCCTCGCCGAGAAAACCTGCCGCGGGTCCCTCTATCTTTCCGTCCTTTATCTCGAAACTGTAGGTGTTCTCGCTGACTATCTGATCAAAAACTTCGTCCTTCGACGCGGGCTTCTCGCCCGTCTGGGGTGCGATACCCGCGCAAAGCAGCCAGATCGTCACGGCTGCGGCTGTGATTCTTCGAAACATGGCTCTCCTTTCGTTCGGATTTGTGGAAGGGCTTCAGTTTCTTGTACACCGCACGTGCCGATTTAGTGACAGGTGGGTGCGGAAAAAGGAAAAACGGGCGTCGATCCGTGCTCATCCGCTTCCGGACATTCCTCCGCGCCTTCGCGCCTCTCCGGTGTGCTTTTCTTCAATGTCTTCCGCGTCATCCGCAGCGAGAAGAGGGCCGATCGCTGCCGCTCCCCGTACTGATTTCATTGGTCAATGCTCAATGTTCATTGGTCAATGACCAGCTGCTGCTCCGTGTACTGATCTCATTGGTCAATGTTCAATGGTCATTGGTCAATGACGCCAGTATGTGAGCCGTTATCAGCTTCGCCGTGATCGCGTGGGCGTCCGGTTCGCGAAAGTTCTCGCTCGTGATCACCGCCGTCAGCTTCAGCTCAGGAAATACGACGACCGCGTTTCCGCCCGCTCCGGACATAAGGTATGCCTGCTGCGCCTTCCCGCCCGACTCGAACTTCCTGATCCACCAAAGGTACCCGTACTCAGTCGAGTCGTCGATCTTCACGTGGGGGCGGGTCGATTCCGCCACCCATTTCTCCGGGACTATCCGCTTTCCGTTCCATATGCCGCCGTCGGCGTACATTTGGGCCAGCTTCAGGTAATCGCGGCTCCGAAGCCCCAGCCCGCCGCCCGTCATCGCCAGACCGGTGGGCGTAATCTGCCATTCTGCTTTCGTTATCCCCATCGGCTCGAACAGGTTCTTCCTGGCGAATTCCTCCACCGACAGCTTCGAAGCCCGCGCGAGCACGCCTCCCAGCACAACAACGCCCGCCGTACAGTAGCTGAAGCTTCGCCCGTACGGGGCATCCTCAGGGCTTGTCGCCCAGGCGGGAAATCCCCGGATCGGCAGATCGAGCGCGAACTTCACGTAATCCTCGATCAGGTACATACGCTCCTCGTTCCCGCGCGAGAAGGAGTTGCCGTCGTCGCACTCCAGAAGCGAGCTCATCGTCAGAAGGTCCTCCGCAGTGATGCGTTCCTTTCGAGGGTCCGGATTATCGAACGGCTTCTTGTCCGGGAAATACCCGGCGACCGCCGTATCGACTCCCTTTACAATGCCCTTGTCGACCGCTATACCGAACAGGATCGATGTAACGGTCTTGGTCACCGACCGTGTGTTCCTGGCGGCGTCCGAGCCGACTTCGTCGAAATACGCCTCATAGACCAGGAATCCCTCGCGCGCGACCAGCACGCTCGTGATCTTCCTGAAGTCTCCCGCGCAAACGGCCTTCTGCATCGCAAGAAGTCCTTCCGGCTTGAATCCCCTCGCCGAGGGGTCAGCAGTCCTCCAGCCGTCGTCACTTGCCCCCGGTGCCGCCGGCGCTTTTTCTTCGCCTTCGCAAACACCTGTTTTGAAGCCCGGCTCCGACTTGCGTATATTTGGTTGGTCCGGAGGCGGGGCGGCAGATGCTGCGGCGCAAAGGGATAGCAGCGCGACGGCGAGAATGGTCGTGTGGCAACTGTACATAGATGGGCATTCTCCTTTTGAGGCAAAGAACTAAAGGATACCGCAGCAGCCGGACGAAGAATCAGCGTATTGACGCTCCGGTGCGCGGAAAAGACGCGGGAAACGGGCCGGAACCGACGGATCGGCGCAGGAAAGAGATATGGACGAATTCGACGCGAAGATCCTGAACATAGTTCAGCACGACAACCGGCTTACCGCGGCACAGATCGCCGGGCGGGTCGGCCTTTCGCCCTCAGCGGTCCAGAGACGCCTGAACAGGCTGAGAAAGGAAGGCGTGATCGAGGCGGACGTGGCGATCGTCTCGCCGGATACTGTCGGCCGGCACATCACGGCGGTCGTCGGCGTCGTCATCGATAAAGACAGGCCTCTGCAGAAGGCGCTTTCGGAGTTCAGGGAGCTGATGCTGGAGAGCCCGGAGGTGAGCCGGTGCTATGACGTCACGGGCGAGGAGGATTTCATCGTGATCGTCTCGGCAAAGGATCTGAAGGATTACGAGGCGATCTCGCGCGAGCTGTTTATGGAGAACCCGAACGTAAGGCGGTACAAGTCGAGCCTTGTGATCAGGATGGTGAAATCCGGGACGGCGATACCGGTGGACGAGAAATGAGCCGGCCGGCGGAGGACCCCCGCATTGACCAATGAGCATTGGCCATTGACCAATGAAATCAGTACCCGGAGCGGTAGCGACGGGCATAAGAGAGAAAATACAGGATGAAGAGGATTGACAATTAAAAATTGAGAATTGGGAATGGTCGTTGGACCCGGTTGATTTCAGGCTAAACCAGTAGTCGCTTCGGGAACCGGATCCGGGATCGTGGAATCTCCCACTTTCAATTCTCAACTATCAATCCTGTTCATCCTGTCTATCCTGTTTTCTCCCCCTACTCCCGATTCGCGATTTACGATTCACGATTCACGATTCACAATTCACGATTCACGATTCACAATTCGCGATTCACGATCCACGACCCTGTCCGCCGCGCTGCGTCAGTTCCCCCGACAGCATTTCTTGTACTTCAGACCGCTTCCGCAGGGGCAGGGGTCGTTCGCGCCGGCCGTCCGGTGCCCTGGAAAACCTCCCGCGGCCATCCCAGGAGGAAGAAACTCAGACCTCCTTCCGCGCCAGTACCGGTCAAGCCATAAGGCCGCGCTGGCGATGGCTTGCGGCACCTTTTCCCTCGCGGCATCCGAAAGGTCTTTGTCCCCGATCCAGTCAGTGTGCTGCGTGAAAGCCATGATGATCGCCAGATGTTCCGCGGCCTCATCGTCCATCAGTCTCCAACCATCGTCCAGGAACACGCCGCGCATATAACCTTCGCACCACTCATCGACGATCGTGAAATTCTCGCCGTCAACCTCACGCCCCCCAAAGATCGGTTCCAGGGAGTTCGCGTTCAGTTCCTTGTTTATCGAATTCATATGGCGGATCAGCATCGTGATCCATTTCTGCGCTTCCTCCAACGTGTCCCAGACGGGATCGCAGTCGCCCCACACGACAGGGATCCAGCGAGAAGGCTGTATCAGGTTCGGACTGCTGACTACGGCCGTAAGAAAGCCATCGAGTTCCGAGATGTCGAGAATTCCTTCATCGAGATTCTCATCGTATTCTTCCGCGACTCCCTCTGGGATACGGTCCAGGAGGAAATTGTCCAGCTCGTCCAGTTCTTTTTCTGTAAGCGGTCTTAAAGGGTCTGGTTTGGGCATTTCGAATGGCGCTCCGGTCCAGGTTCGCGACCTTGTCGAATTGAAGTATGGCAACTGAGGAAATTTACCACAGGATCCCCCGTCAGATATCCCGCGGCGCGAACATTTGCCGGGCGTGGCTTGTCACCGGCTTCCATTGTCCGACGAGCTTCAGCTTGTCGTGAATTCACAACGAAGGCCAGAGTGCGGAAGGTGGAGACCTACCTTATCCATCCTGTCCACCCTGTTCTCTTCCCCTATTCACGATTCACGATTCCTCATTCGTGAAATTCGTGGCCTGTCCCTCTGTGTTCTCCGTGCTCTCCGTGGTGAATCCCATCCGCGACGAGAAGAGGGCCGGTCGCTACCGCTCCCGGTACTGATTTCATTGGCCCCTGGACCCTGGTCAATGACCAGCTGCCGCTCCCGGGATCCTGAACTGAGTGCCGCGTTTGGAATTCACGCGGTAGCCGACGGAGATGATTGCGTCGAGATTGTAGTATTCAACGTTACGGGTTACCTCTCGATCACCCTCTGTTTGAACTGTTGCATTTTTTGCAACAGCTGCCGAACGGTCCAACTCACCCTCGTCAAATACATTACGTAAATGCCTTGAGATAACGGACTTGTCCCTATCGAACAACTCAGATAGCTGATTAAGGCTCAGCCACAAAGTGTCCTTCTCAAGACGCACTTCCACTTCGATCTCTCCACCGGCAGCCTGATAGAGGACCATTTCTCCACGGGAAGCGCCCGCTTCCTCGTCAATCTTCTTGTTTTTCATTGCATCAACCGCGGGAACTGAGGAACGGTTGCCGGAATGATAGCACAAAAACTTTTCCGACGGGCTTCAGCTTGTCGGTGGCTCACGAAAGGAACCCAAGAAAGGACACAGATGAACACGGATGGGCAGATTGATAATTGGAAATTGGGAATGGAGAGTTCCAAATTCCAAGTTCCGGGTTCCAAGTTCCGGAATCGAGGTTTCGAGTTTATTCCTCACTTCGTGAAATTAGTAGCTATTCCCCCTCTCTAAACCTGGAACCCGGAGCTATCAATCCTCAATTCTCAATTATCAATTCTTTCTCTCTTCGTGAAATTCGTGCAATTCGTGGCCTTCTGCCGAGCCCTCCGCGGTTCGCCTCGCTCATTGCAGGCGAGGCCGCCTGCGCTCCAGTCAGTAAAGGGTCGATCACCGAGCGGCGATTGACCAATCGCTTCTCTCAATTCTCAACCATCAATTATCAATCCCCTCAGTCCTCAGTCCTTTCCTCTCAGCCCTGCTTCCGCCCGCCGCCTGTTCCAGGACCGTTTGGGTAGCCTTCTCCTGCTTGTCGGGAGGATATCCGTGTTTCCGAAGGATCAGTTTTCCGATCACCCTCAACCCGGCGCGGACGCTCTCCCGGACCGTCCAGTCGATTCGTCAGCTGCCCACCGCTGATTCTCACTTCAGTTCCGTAGCGAAATACCGGCGTTTCGGATCCTGGGGGCCAGTGCCGATCTCTCGCACTAAGCCCTTCTCAACCAGTGCTGCAAGGCGGGTTCGTGTCGCCCGCGGCGACAGGCCGATTGCTTCGGCAATGTCCCGTGTCGGTAGTCCTTCCGGCGACTGAAGAAGCGACACGATTTTACGGTCGGTCTCGTCGAGTACTGGCGATCTAACTTGTCCGATGCGCAACGTGACGCGAAAGCGGACGCCGATCTCTTCCATTAGGGGTGGTTCTAGCCCGGCTTCGCTGCACGCGGAGATCATCCGTTGAATGCCGCTTCCCCACTGCTCCACCAATCCGAGTTCGTGGAACACCCTGCCAACGACCCGATTGCGCAGCTTCGAGATACCGAGAGGAAGATCGGCAATGGTGAGACCGAAAGGCAATAAGCCCGGGTTTTCAAACTCCAACCGGTCGTCAAAAAGCGCTAATCGAATTGGCGCACCTGACTGCGAATAGTCGCAATGCGCGACCGCGTTGATGATGGCCTCTCGCACCGCGGCGGGAGGCAATGACCATTGTTCTTTTCGACGTACACGACCGATCGCAGCCCCGTGAGTTGAATGTTTTTCTACAAAAGCGACGGCTCCTTCGATGGATTCCAGCAGCGGTCCCTTCAGTTCATCCTGGTCCAGTATCTTGGCCTTGTCCATGCCTCTGAATCTTCCCACTTGGATCCAAGCGTCCGGAAAATGCCTAAGACGTTCTTTGCCAAATAGCAAGATGCCGCCCACGGTCGGAACTTGGCGGCCTTGATACTCTGTCAATAAACGCAACGTTTCCAGATCCTTTCTACGCAGCTTGCGAACATCCGCGAAAGACTCGGAAGCAGCTCGGAAGTCGACCGCTTCCGAGTCGAGATCGCGCATGGGATGTTCATCGAAGACCTCTCCTCGCGCAAAACGCTGCATTTCATCAATCAGAGCTTGGTCGGCTCGGCGATTGGTCGATCCTACTCGAACGTATGTTCCGCGGTGAACACCGGCCTTTGCAATGCGGACGCGAAGGGCTCGGATGGATTTGGATCGCAAGCACCTGAGTGCTTCGAAAGCTGAGGATGTCGATATCCGGTAAGATTCGCGGGACGATCGAGTCGGATATCAGGCTGGCTATCCGCTCCTCCGTCGCTAAAGCTTCTGCCACCCCGCGAACGTTTCCCGTGCCGTCTTCGATCCCTAACAGCAACGTTCCGCCGGCAGTATTTGCGAATGCGACTATCGTCCTGAGCAATCCATCAGGGGAAGTTAGATCGCGCTTGAATTCGAGGGTCTTGCCCTCCGGACGGCGAAGCAATTCGAGAAGGTCCATTACTCAGAAGTGTACTCTGAAGAGAGGGAGCCATACAAACTTCCGAGATCCAACGGCGCCTCGGACGGTCTTCTTTGGTAACCTTGTGGTGGGTGAAGCGGGTTATCCTGCACCGTCCACAAAAGGGCCAGAAATACAGGCCCGGTGCCCTTCGTGTTCCGTCTTTCTATTCCCGATTCACGATTCACCATTTACTATTCACGATTCACGATTCACGATTTACTCCCCCAGCTCCGTAGGAGCAGCACGTCTGTAGCACGGAGCCCAAAAAAAAGAAAAAGCCCCATCGGGGCGACACGTTTTCCGGGAATTGTGCCGTGCCTACGGCACTCGGATCGAATGGGCGATGCCTGTTGCTACAGACCTTTCGTGCCTACGGCACTGGCCCCGCTATTCTCGCGCCGCCATTCTTCCCTCCGCAATCTCTGCGTGCTCTGCGGTTCCATCCGCTCATTCGTGAAATTTGTGCAATTCGTGGTCTGTCCTTCTCTGTTCCCTGATTTCGTGAAATTTGTGCAATTCGTGGCCGATCTCTCTGTGTTCTCCGTGCTCTCCGTGGTGAATCCCATCCGCGGCGAAAAGAGGGCCGGTCGCTACCGCTCCCGGTACTGATTTCATTGGTCAATGTTCATTGGTCATTGTTCAATGTCCAGCTACCGCTCCCGGTACTGATTTCATTGGTCAATGTTCATTGGTCATTGGTCAATGTCCAGCTACCGCTCCCGGTACTGATTTCATTGGTCAATGTTCAATGGTCATTGATCAATGTCCAGCTACCGCTCCCGGTACTGATTTCATTGGTCAATGTTCATCGGTCATTGGTCAATGTCCAGCTACCGCTCCCGGTACTGATTTCATTGGTCCCTGGTCCCTGGTCAATGGTCCCTGGTCCCTGGTCAATGGTCCTTGGTCCCTGGTCCCTGATTGAGCTCCGTAGGAGCGACACGTCTGTAGCACGCGCCCCCCCAAAAAAGAGAAAAAGCCCCATCGGGGCGGCACTTCTGCCGGGTCTTGTGGCGTGCCTACGGCACTCGGATCAAGGGGTCCGGCTGTTGTTCTACAGACCTTTCGTGCCTACGGCACTGGCCCCGCTATTCTCGCGCCGCCATTCTTCCCTCCGCAATCTCTGCGTGCTCTGCGGTTCGTAATTCGTGAATTGTAATTCGTGAATCGTGAATAGAGATTCGGGCCACGGGAAATACTGCCGCCGATCCTCAGTATCCTGTCTATCCTGTTTTCTCCCCTCATCACTCATCACTCGTTACTCATCACTCACGCCATCGCCCAATTCTCCGAAAACAGCGCCGCCTGTTCCAGGACCGTCTTCGTAGCCGACTCCGCCTTGTCCGGCGGATAGCCGTGCTCATTCTAGGAACCGAAATGGCAAGTAGCAGCTTCACTAAAACCTCTGCCTGATGAACTCCTGGGTCTCACTCGCCAGCAGTTCCGTCGAAGAAGGTCCGGTTCGAATGAAGAACCTCTCCGTATTCCCATCCTCTAGAAACACAGGCATCGGAGACGGCTCGCAAACCACCATCATCACCCGTGCCTCGTCGTGATAGTCGAAATGAGCGTGGACCAGGGTCGAGACATTGGTTCCAAGACGGCTCTTGATGATGTTAAACAGATGGAGGCTCATCTTGTCTTCATTCGGAAACCCGTCCTGTTCGATACCGACCGGGCTGCCGTCGTCTGAAACGCCGATCACAAGTGTTCCGCCTTTTGTGTTCAGGAATCCCGCCAATGTTTTCAGTACCGCAAACTCCATCCGCGGATCGATATCGCCCGTGTGCAAATTCTTGCGCAATGTCGATTTGAACTCGACGGCCTCCGATTCCCCGACGTCGATCAGCGCCTGGAGGTCAAGGCCGGCCAACGGCCCTTCTTCCGCTTTATCCTTAACAAGGGTTTCATATCCTCTTCGAATCACATCGGCAATCAACTCCCGCCGCTTTTCAAGAAACTCTCCGTACTCGAGATTCTCCCACCCAAAAAACAGAGCATGATCCCGGTACATGTCCTTGATTTCACTCTGTGTAAATCTTTCCAGCATCGGCGGAAGGTATTCCGAAGGCGGCTTTGACGACGCATCCGAATTGTCCTTCCACTCCACAAATGCGTAATTCGCGATCTGGTTCGTATCACGAGTTGAGGTCAGGCCCAGAGTCGAAAGGTATGCTTTCGGATACAGATGGTGTCTCTCGATCGCAGACCTGTTCGCATTGACCGAAGGATCCATCAGATCGGCGATCTTCGTCTTTGAAAACAGCGCCTTTGCATCAAGAAGCACAAGCGCGGCGTTGTACGCAAATAGAGAGGGGCTGATTGGCGAAGATGTCGCCAGATCATTCGGCAAGGTAGAAGTCCAGAAATCTGAGGTCAGCGTGACTTCGCAAACACGGTTAAGGATCTTCACGAATCCGTCGGGTGAATCGACTCCGCGTAATTGAGCCAGATCGAATTCCATCCTTGATTCGGGAGATGCAGTATATCTACCCGTGACGCTCGACATAAAGAACCACCTGGCTATGGCTCTTCGGAGCTCAAACTCCTCTACCTTATATTCCGTTCTTCCGAGCAGGTAGAGAATGTAGCAAAAGATCAGGTTGTTGTTCGAGCTGATCATCTTTGAACTGCGAAAGCCGGCCTGCCGAAGACAGCTCATAAAATCGTGCCAGTACTGAAGATTCAGGGCCCGCGACTGTGCCTCCTTCAGCAGATCAAACTGCTGATCCCTCCTCTCAGCGCTGAATTTCTCAGTCTCGAGGTCCTTACCACGCAGGATGGAATACACGTACTTGAGCCTAGCCCGCTTGAACGCGACGCCTACGGACGCCCTCAACAACTGATCCGGACTTGGCTCAATGAAATAGTTGAATGAGCTTGCAGTGCCTTTCGTTGGCTTCCTGGCATCCCGGCAGAAGTCTTCCAACTGCGTGCGGCCTTCGTCCCAGAAGACGGACATAAGCGTCAATATGAAGTCTGCCTGATTTAGCGGCGTGCCTTTACTGTTTATCCGGACGAATACGTCGGAGACGTCCTCGTCCGAGATGTCAGCGGCGAGTTCAAGCGCGGTGAATGGGTAAGTCATCAGGCGTTGAAGCTTGTTCAGACGGTCCTGAATTCTTCGCTGCTCTTCAGGGCTGACCTCTCTGGTCGCTTCAAGTCTCTCAAGATACTCCCGTGCAACTTCAAACAGCCCGTGATCGTCGCTCCACAACTGCGAGATATCAGGCAGAAATGCGGCGTCTTTCTTGATCGCGGCATCAATCACTTCAAATCTCTCTTCGAGAGGATTGAACGCAATCTGGATCTTCTCTGTCTCAAAGTTATCCCGAACAACCGGCACGCTGTTGACGACTGCATAAAGAGAGGTCAGTCTCTGCTGACCGTCAACGATCACAAGCCTGGGCACTTTCTGCTTGGTGTCAGTGCCGATCTGCTTGTCGCCGACCTTCTCATAGGCGTTCTGCCAGAACAGGAAATACCCGACTGGATAGCCCTTGTACATCGAATCGAAGAGGTCGCGGACCTTATTATTCTTCCAGACGAACGGCCTTTGAATGTCAGGAAGCCCGATCTCGCCGAGAGAAATGTACCGGATCAGAGAATTGAGATCGTAATCGACTTTTGTGAAGACTGTTTCGCTCATGGAGGCTAGATGGTTTGAAATCCCGATTAAACAGTTGAGTCCAAGACCTCGAACTCTTCAGCCAACCGAGAAAGAGTCGCCTGTGCTTGAATTCGGTCATGGGGAATCAACAAATACCGCCAGGGTTTTCCACCGTTTTGGTTGGCATGGTTCGAAGCGTGTTTGCACCATGTGGCAGCTGCTTCAGCTTTCGCTAGAACCGTATCGTCAGTCATTTCGCTTGCACGCTTGGGCTCGCAGAGGAGTTTCTCTTCCTTGGTCTCAACGACGAAGTCCGGCTCATAAGAGTCCTCGTGGCTGTAGTGAATCTGGAAATCCCCCTTTGCGGGTTTGAACCACTTCAGAACGTCGTCTTCATTCTCCAAAAGCACAGCGAAGCGACGTTCGGGATCAGAGTCGAACTTCTGAATGGGATATAGACATTTGCGGAAGCCGCCGAATACCATTGAGCTGATTCGACTACGTTGCCCCTCAGGTACGATAGCGCGGAAGTCTCGAACCTCCTCGTCTGCTGCTGTTGAATAATTATTAGCTCGCAGGGTGTGGAAACCGCGTGTCACATGGGCCTCATAGGCACTTGCAGATTCAACGAAGTGCTGCTGCATCTGCGAGTGGATCAGGTTCACCAAAGCTTGCTGGTGAAACTGAAGGACGTTGATGACATCGTCCTCATCGGCAAGATACTCACGTAAACGCGCTACAACTTGCCCCGCCAACTTGTACAGCAGTCCTGAGTGCTCGTCGTAGCTTACATCATCGAAATCGATCAGCCCGCGAACAAGGTAATCCTCCGGCCGCTTTTCTTCGATTATCCCAGAGCCATCTTGTAGCCTATAACGTTGGTTCTCATGCAAATTCTGAATCAGGATGTCTTGAGCCACCGGCTGAAGATTGATGTTTCGCGTGTCAAGTTCGAAGTCTTCGTACCCACATGTAACGTGACCCTTTGGCACTACGACGATCTTCGGCACGTCAATGGACAGCTCGCGGTACAGCGAAGTCGTCTTTTGGACCACTTCGGCAACATTCACTTGCTCCCCAACACCTTCCAGCATTCCTTGCTGGGGATGGACGAGTTCTTGCACTTTCTGCACGATCTCTTCTTGAACGTCTTGTTCCTCTAGTTGATCGCTGCCCTTTAGTCGCTCGTACTCCTTGATGACCTGATAGGTGGCCTTGGCCACTTCTTGCTCCTCGGGCTTCTCAAAGAGCTTTCGTTGTTCGTGCCCGGCCTCGTCTGTCTCTCCAATTGCCGACGGAGCAGTTCCCCCGCAAATGACTTCCTCGAAGGCACTCTTGACCTCCACGGCTTTCCGACCGTTTGCGGGAATGTCCCGACCAATTATTACACCTGCTCGAATGATCGAGTCCGGATCATTAGCGTGATCAATAATCTCTTGGAACTTGTCATGCGAGACAATGGTAAGGCGGTCAACTGCCGGGACTCCAACACGCTTCCCATAGGGAAGACGAAGACCGCGACCGATGGATTGTTCAACGAGGGTCCGCGAGTTCGCAGCGCGAAGCGGCACGATAGTGTAGAGGTTCGTCACGTCCCAGCCTTCCTTAAGCATGTTGACGTGTATGACAATCTCCACCGGGTTTTCGGGGTGCTCAACTGTCAGCAACTGTTCAACTACCTCATCCTTCACATCCCCACGCAGATTCGAGTGGACTTGTATGACCTTTCCGTTGTAGCGGCCTTCAAAGAACTCATCACTCTCGATAACCTGTTGTAAGGCATTTGCGTGCTCGGTGTCTGAGGCTACGACCAGCATGAATGGCTTAACTACGTCCTCATCGTTGTTGCGGGCGTAGACCTCCAGTTCAATCTTTGTGTTCTCATGAATCCGCACGCCGTCTTCGAGCTTGATCTTCTCCAAACCCTCTGCCGAATAAGCATTTGGATCAAAATTCTCGCGAGTCGCCACGGCCGGTTCTTTGACGAAGCCGTCTGCCATGGCTAAAGAAAGGGGATAGCTGTAGATAACGTTCCTAAAGGGAACACTGCGACCGCTGGTTTCCACTTGTGGGGTCGCAGTTAATTCAAGGCCGAGAATGGGCTTGAGTTCGTTAATCGCTCGCACACCGGCAGTTGCGCGATACCGATGGCTTTCATCCATCAGCATCACAAGGTCGTCCAGGCTCGCGAGATAGTCGAAATAACTCTCGCCAATGTACTCACTCAGCCGCTTAATGCGAGGGGCGTTGCCCCCTCGCACCTCGCTGTTGATCTTTGAGATATTGAAGATATTGATATGACAATCATCTGGAAGATCGAATAACTGTCCGCGCGCTGCAGAGGCCGACTCATACGTGTCGCCAGTTATGACAAATGGCGGATTAACGGCGAATTCGCCTATACCTTTGAAGACATATTTGGGCGTATTGGGCGTGAAGTCCGTGATCAGCTTGTTGTAGATCGTCAGGTTAGGCGCCAGAACAAAGAAGTTCCGGATACCCTCAGCCTGAAACAAGTAAGAAATAAATGCGCCCATCAGCCGCGTCTTGCCCACGCCCGTGGCCAATGCGAAACACAGTGAGGGGAATTCTCGCTCGAACTCTTCAACCGTGGCAAACTCGCTCTTGATCGCATCGAGTGCCACAGACGAGTTGGCATTCTTAGCCAACGACGCGATCTCGCAAACCCGCGCCAGAATCTCAAGCGAGTCACGCTGGGGAGGCCGGAGACTCAGTCGGTTGCTGATGGAATTTATATGTTGAATACTCATTGATCATCTCCCAGATCAAAAAGTGAAGTTTGCTCTAGATTGGCCTTGGCGAAGATTCGTTGAGAACTGTCTAACTCTTCCTCAGAGCGATCATTCAATTCCGCCGGTGCGTCAGGCAGGTTCTTAACCTCCAGT
Source organism: Aridibacter famidurans (assembly GCA_024103495.1). Classification (GTDB taxonomy): domain Bacteria; phylum Acidobacteriota; class Blastocatellia; order Pyrinomonadales; family Pyrinomonadaceae; genus Aridibacter; species Aridibacter famidurans. Next base: position 1,055 of record JAGFIQ010000167.1, on the reverse strand, counting down.
GAATAGTCGTCGTGGCCCCACTCGCACTTTTTGAGGACGGCCTTGGGAATCTTCTTCACCGTCAGGTTCTCGAACTGAGTGGGATCGCAGCGAAAAGCGCTACAGCAGATCAAAAGACTGCGGTTCTGGCCGACCTCGTCGCTAATCTTTGTAAGCATGTCAGTGCTCATGAACTGCGTAGTAACGTAGATGAAGTCTGCTTCGCTGCTTCGGCCCTGTTGCCAGTAGACATCCGGATTGGGATCGAAAGTGAAACCCTCCAGCTTGCACATTGCGGCGGCTAGCATCCCTGCATTGAACTCTGGGTTGATAACCGGGTTACCCCATTCGTCCTCCACAATTAATGTTGGGCCGAGTTTGTAGTAGCGATAACCACCGCCACCTTTCCATCCAACCGCCTGAGTTACACCACTAGCATCCTCACCGTCAATTACCGATTTCATTCTGGGCCTGATGTGTGATTGACAATGCTCGCCAAGTTCAACCATGATCCATCGACGTCCCATCTTGTGGGCAACTGCCCCGGTTGTGCCTGAGCCCGCGAATGAATCTAGAACGAGGTCATTCGGTTCCGTAGACAGTTCTATAACTCGCTTCAAAAGCGCTTCTGGCTTTTTTCCCTTGGGGAACTTGACACCACCTTCATTGTGGAGATTATTTGAAAGCAGATCGTCCCAGAGTGTTGTGAGCGGCTCACCAGCAACATACTCTCCGTCGATCAACTTCAGCTTGTTCTTGTAGAACAAAATGCGCTCGCCGCGGAGAAAGTACATGTCGGAATACTTTTTGCGCGTAAGACGCATCACGGTTTCCGGCGAATCTCTCGAAGCGTCAATCAGATTTCGAGCGGCCTCACTAACACTGTTGTAGTCAGGACGTGCGAGACGGACTACATTCTCGGGGTGCGCCATTACAAATTCGTCCAATTTTTCTGGATTCGATTTAGTCAACTTCCTCGCGGCTCTCAGCTCTAACCCGTGGTGGTTAGCGAAGGCTTCCATCAACGTCGTGAAGCGCCATTGCCGATAGTGCTCCTCTGCATTGACAATGAACTG
>JAGFIQ010000133.1 GCA_024103495.1 Aridibacter famidurans | reverse complement strand
AGGCTCGGCGGCAACAGCATCGGCTGGTTCTGATCGTAATGTTTGAATACGACTGCCCTGTTCTTCATGCCCAATATTTTACAATGCTATTTTTAAAGGATGAAGCGGACTTTTGAGACAGCCCCCGCCGAGTTCTTAAAAAAGCCGGCTATTCCAACATTCAAACCGGACCAGTTATTCAGGCCAGCTCACCCGATCTTCTTTCCGTAATCGGGTGGGATCATATGCCATTGCCTGACGCGCTACTTCGCTATCGGGCGGAATCGTTGTTACGCCGCGGATTCTTGTGTACTATCTAGCAAAAATCTAACATCTTCCTTCTCGGGACTGGAGGCTTACGAATTGGTCATAAGAAATTACATTGCGGGCGGTTTCGCGCTCCTTCTTCTGTGCGTGGGCAGCGTCCACGCCCAACAATCGTCGCAGCTGCGGGTAGGTACACCCGTTAATGCAACGCTGGCCGCGGACGGCTCGCTAAAATACGAACTGGATCTGCCCAAAGGTCAGTTCGTCGCCGGTCGGGTGGATCAGGACGGGGCGGACGCAACGGTTTCGATCAAAGACCCGGCGGGCAAGTCGGTGTCCAGGGGGGCGCGCATTGGGCGAGGTGCTCCGGAGACATTTGCGTTTGCGACCGAAACGGCCGGCCGGTATGTCATCGAGGTTACGCCGGCGACAGAGGGCAAGGGCGGACCGGTTCGAGTGCAACTCACGCGTTCCGAACCGGTGGCGGACACACCGGAAGGCAAGGTGGATCAGGCCGCGGCGCAATTGTATAAAGACACTCCGGGAGCAGTCGTAGGAGTGATCAAGGGCGGCAAGCTTGTATTTGTGAAAGGTTACGGCGCCGCGGATCTGACGAACGGGCTGCCGTTCACCGTGGAGACCCCGACCAACATCGGTTCCTCGTCAAAGCAGTTCACCGGGTTCGCCCTCGCCTTGCTGGCCTCGCAAGGCAAGCTCTCGCTGGACGACGACGTGCGAAAGCACATTCCCGAGCTTAAGGACTTCGGCAAGAAGATCACCGTGCGTCATCTGCTGACGCATTCCACGGGTTATCGCGAGTTCATCAACACGCTGCTCATCGAAGGGCGGCAGGTTCTGGAGGGTGATTACATCGCGCCGGACGAACCCATCAAGGTGATCAACCGGCAACCGGAACTGCAGAACGATCCCGGTGCGGAGTTCAATTACAACAACACGGCATTCAGCCTGGCAACCATTGTGGTAGAGCGAGTCACCGGCCGTCCATTCGCGGAGTGGATGAGGGATGAGGTCTTCCTGCCGCTGGGAATGACGAAGACGTGGGTCCGTGCGAATCCGGGCCAGATCATACCCGGGCGCTCGATCGGATACATCCCGGGCGATTTCGGTTTCCGCGAAGTAAGGGATCTGCATTCGTCGGCGGGCGCCGGCGGGATCTATACAACGCCGGGCGATGCCGCCAAGTGGATGAGCAATCTGAAGACCGGGAAGCTGGGCGGGCCCGAGGTGATCAAGGAGTTGACGACATCGTTTGTTCTCAATGATGGAAAGCCTTCAAATTACGGTTACGGTGTGTTTCTGGACACGAATCGCGGTCTGAAGCGTTGGCAGCACGGCGGAAACGATATCGCGCATAGCTCTACGTTCGTGTACTACCCCGACCTCGACGCCGGTTACGTTGTGTTCAGCAACTATCAGGGCGTTCCCGGTGGGATCGCGGGTGTTGTGGCGGATGCATTCTTTGGTGAACACATGAAAGCCCCCGAGAGCCAGGCCGCTGCCTCTGGCGAGGGTGTTGACGTTCCGGTGAGGACGCTTCGCCGCTATGCCGGCAAATACGAGATGACAACGCTCGGCGGCATGGTCGTTTCTGTTGAACTGGAGGGACGCGAGCTGCGACTCCAGATCGCGGGCCAACCGGCGCTTCAGCTGAAAGCCACCTCGATAAACTCCTTTGAAGTGGTCGGAGCCCCGGCCCGGATCACATTCAACACGGGAGAGGACGGAGCCGTAGAGGGGATCACCTTTCATCAGGGCGGAGATCACCCCGGAAAACCCCTGGCAGAAAAATCGTCAGTGGACCTCAACAGCTTCACGGGCCGATTCTTCAGCGAGGAACTCGAGACCTTCTATAACCTGAGCGTTGAAGACGGAAAGCTCGTCATCCGGCACCGTCGCTTCGGACCGGTCACGCTAACGCATACCAGCGGAGACAGCTTCTCCGGAACGCTTCCGGTAACGCAGGTCGTTTTCAGTCGCGATAAGGAAGGGAATGTTACCGGTTTCGAGGCCGGAAACGGCCGGGCACGCGGCATCGTCTTCAACAAAGTCAGCCCTTAGCCGCATTGGCAGCCGAGGATCATGCGGGATCCGGCCGGTCGAAGCGGAAGGGAATTGCGCGGCAGGATCGGGCACGGGAGCCGGTGTCACGGTCCTTGACCGGGCACTGGCAACAGAACTTGCCCTCAAAAAGAACGGCACGATGAATGTCGGCGACCCAACGGACCCGCAAGGGATCGAGGCTGCCCGATGAAACGACCCTGATCCTCACCTCGCCCGTCCCCCGAAAGCGCGCTCCAGCTGTCGCCGGCTGTCGAGAAGTGGATCAGGGAGCGGCGAGGACTTTCGGTTTAATGGTTGGCAGGGTTGAAAGTGATCGAGCGGTACAAATCGAGGACAATTCCGTTTTACCTCATTTTTTTCGGTCTATACTATAGCGGAGACTCAGAAGAAGCGTACCACTGCAATATGAGTTTTCAGAACCAATCTATTAAGTTGATTTTCGCTGCTTTGCTGCTGACCACGATATTGGCCCTAGACTCGTGCGCACTGAAATTTCGAGAGGGCACGGTCCATGACTTGGGTCCGTCAAATTCCTCCAAGACTGGAAATGATACCGCAAGAATTTGGGGCCGAGACACCCCATTCGATTATCGGCTTGGATCCGGCCGGAAGGTCACAGTTTTCAGATTCGAAATAGTCGATCTCGAAGTTGGACCTGATGTGATGGCGATCAACTACGAAACCGCGATCCCTGTAGAAGACACTGAGGAACTGAGAAAGGAAGCAGATGAGATCTGGAATGTGTTTCGCGGCGAAGTAGAGCGCGAAGGCTATGTCGCGGCAATGTTGCGTCCCGCCAATTCGACGACGGATTCCGAAGGCACCGTGACCAGGCGGAACTTTGGATTTGTCTTTGTAAAGAAGAAGGACGGAGAGTGGGTAAACACTGCTGATATCAAGGAACACCTTGACTACGAACGCGACCTGGCAAAACCAACGTTCAGTGACAGGTGAAAGTCGAAGAGGATTCCGATGGAGCTATACAATTGAGAGTTCGTAAACTGAGCTATTTTTGAATGAAGGACTTTTTCATCACGACCGCGGTGCCAAGTGCGCACCGAAACCTCCCAAACCACTCACCACGATCAATCCATCGCCCTTGCCCCCGAAAGCGCGATCCAGCTGACGCCGGCTGTTGAGACATGTATCAGGAAGCGGGGAGGCATGCAGATTGTGCGTTTAATGGGCATTTGACTGTTTCCATACTTCCTAGTAATTAGCTCGTTACCACTTTAGATTTGGAGCTAAAGCATCAGGTAACAGGCAATCCAGCCCGTTCATTGCTAAGCTAAGTTCGTTTCATGAATAAGCAAAAGGACTTCACCCGCTGTAAAGATAGTGCTCAAGCCCTTCGGAATAGCAAAGAACCCTGTATCAATCAAAAATCGATGGAGCGTTAGTAGAGTGACTGCCACAAGAGATGAAAACGATGAGTTCTTTGAACGAGCCGAAAAGACCTTGAAAGATTTGTTTAATGCTGCAAGAGTATCAAACGAAGTCGATTTTGCTTTTGCGCTCGAACCTGAAGAACGAGGTTATCAAGACCCTGGATGGTCAAGTGCTGGCGAGACCTTTCTTGCCTTTGATGACTATGTTGAATATCTGAATTCAGCCGCGTTAACTCGTATGACATTTAGGGTTGCATTTTCATTTTACTGCCATTTATCTGAAGCTGGAGGTTTCTATGAGATCCCAAAGAAATTGATGATGGTTACCGAAGGGGATGCTGAGTTTAGAAAGGCGTTTAGAAACATCGAAGTTAGACATAGAAGGACAGGGAATTTGCTAGTTCCGAATGCGAATGCAGTCTTTAGGGATTTAGCGGGACACGCCACGAATCTGGGTTTCGATGAACTGGGAAAGGTATTCAGCGAGGCGTTCGATCCAGAATTTCGGAACGCCTATGCACATGCAAATTACATCCTGACTCCAGAGGAAATGCGAATCAAGAACAGGGTGACAAACTCGATACGTATCATCCCATGGGACGAATTTGATCAACTGTTTAGACGCGGCATCGGTTTCTTTCAGATACTTCGAGACACGGTGAAGGACGCGATGCGATCATATGCTCCAGCAAAGATTTTGATGGGAAAACTGAATCCGGACGAACCCCAGAGTTATCCGATAAGTATTGAATTCATTTCCGACAGTCGCCAGTTAGCGATTTCGGGAACAAATGGAAACTGGCGTTGGGTTATTGATGCTCGTACGATCTTTGCGGATGAAACGACGGGTATCTCTGACGATGATCAAGACTTGAGTCAGATTGCGTAGTTTATAGCATTAAAACAGCTTCCGGAACTTCTTCTACACCCACGCTAGTTTCAAGCGGGTCAGACCCTGAACATAGTTCTCAAGCTAATTTTCGGCTTCATGGTCACGGCGAGAATAGTCAGAGCAAAACCGAGCGTATGTTTAGAAACAATTAGATCGAACATTCGGTTCACAAAGCATGACCTGCCTTTCATAACCTGGCAAATTTGAAAGACAGTATTCACAGCTTTCTGAAGCTCGGGCATTTCTTCCCTCGGCGATCACAACTTCCAGCCTCTGAACCTTCCATCCTATCCACCACGATCAATCCATCGCACCTGCCTCCGAAAGCGCGATCCAGCTGACTCCAGCTGTCGAGAAGTGGATCAGGGAACGTGGAGGGTGAACTGATCATGCTGTGTGTTTGATCGACGACGTTGGAGGTTTGCTTAACGGGTGGTCTGCTTCCGTCTGGTGTTGAGTCACAGTATTGAGAAAACTTCAGACAAAAGGAATTCAACAGGATGGTTAGGAAGTCTGAAGGATGATTGAAGTGTAGTAGTCAACACTTCATCTGACAGCCAGTCTAGTTTGCCTCGGTCTTGGTCGTACGATCTTCGGTGTTGTACGACCACCATTTCTGATTATCGAGCTCCTTTTCGTGAGCAAGATGCTTTGACG
>JAGFIQ010000125.1 GCA_024103495.1 Aridibacter famidurans | reverse complement strand
TGATATGGGTGAATGTCAACTCCGATGTATACTGTCATGGTGGCTTCTCCTTGGTTCAGGGACGTGTTCGACACGCAAACGAATTGTACCTGAACCGGGTGAGAGGCCGCTTTTCATAGCATCAGGCCCACAAATCAATTCATAAGGGTCGGACAAGATTGAAAAGATGGTTGCTTTCGTCTGCTCATGTACCTTCTCAGTCAACATCTTTGGGCCCGTCGCTACCGCTCCGGGTACTGATTGGCCGCCCCTATTTGATCACCGCCCCGTTCTTCATCACGAAGCGAACCTTCTCCATTTGACGGATGTCGGAGAGCGGGTTTCCCGCGACGGCCACGATGTCCGCCACCTTTCCCTTTTCCAGCGAACCGAAGGACCTGTCGATCCCCAGCAGTATCGCCGCGTTCAGGGTTCCCGCGTTGATCGCCTTCATCGGATCCATACCTCCCCACTCGACCAGGAGGATGAACTCGCGGGCGTTCGTTCCGTGAGGGATCACGCCGGCGTCTGTACCGAGCGCGATCTTCACATTGTTCCTGATCGCGATCTTGATCGCATTCCGCATTCCCGCCGCGGCCGCAAGCGCCTTCTCGCCTCTGAAACCGGTCAGGATCCCGGATTTCGTCAGGTTCTCGACCGCCTCTCCGGCCATCAGCGTTGGGACCAGGAAGGTCCCGCGCTCCGCCATCATCTTCGCGCCCTCGTCGTCGAGGAACGAGCCGTGCTCGATAGAGGCCACGCCGGCGCGCGTCGCGATCTTGATCCCCTCGGTGCCGTGGGCGTGCGCGGCGACCTTGCGCTCTAGTTTCCCCGCTTCCTCCACCATCGCGCGAAGCTCTTCGAACGTGTACTGCGGGACCCCTACCGCGTCGCCTTCCGAAAGCACGCCGCCGGTTGCGCAGGTCTTGATCACGTCGGCGCCGTACTTGACCTGGTAACGCACGGCGGCCCGCACCGCATCCACGCCGTCAGCTATCCCTGTCTTATAGTCCCCGTCGGCCGCGCCGGGTTTGAATCCGTTCTCGTCGCAGTGTCCACCAGTGATCCCGAGCGAATGCGCGGCAGTCAGCATCCTCGGGCCGGGTATCCAGCCTTCATTGATCGCTTTCTTCAGCGCGATATCGTCGAAGCCTCCCGCGCCGACATTCCGGATGGTCGTGAAGCCGGATTCAAGGGTCATCCTCGCGTTCCTCACGCCCAGGATGGCTCCGAAAGAATCGAAGTCCCTGAATCTTGCGCTCTCGCCCCCGGGATCGCCCAGAACGCGTCCGATTATGTGAGTGTGGGCGTCGATAAACCCGGGCATAAGCGTCGCGTCGCCGAGATCTATCACTTCCGCGCCTTCAGGGACGCCTACCTCGGAAGCCTTTCCGACAGCCTCTATGACGTTGTTCCTCACCAGCACGGCCCCTTTCTCGATCGCGGACTTTCCGGTGCCGTCGATCACGCGGTCGGCACGGATCACCTTTGCCCCGCTGCCCGTTGCGAGCCCGGGGGCTCCAAGTTTCTGAGCTGGCGCGAAAGGGATCTGCACCAGCAGAAGTACCGCGACCCAAAGCAGAGAGACAGTTCTCGACATCGATTTACCTCACGTTGTTGACTGGGAATTTGCTCACGAGATTATAAGCATCCACCTGACGCTTAACAAAACAAGCGGCATCCGGAGTGGTAAATATTTTCCAATACTCCGCTTTGACGCGGGGGTATCCTCGATCCGACAATCACAAAACGGAAAGCAGGTGCATTGCTATGAAGAGAACAGTATTGACCGCCACGGCCGTAATGGCTTTCGCGTTCGCCGTCCACGGGCAGATCCCCGAGGGTCTTTCCGATTACCTGATCGCGTACAACGTCGCGGTCGATACAGAGAAGGATGACTACGACGTCTGGGTAATGAACCCCGACGGGACCGGGAAGACGAACATCACCAACCACCCGGACGTAGCGTGGACCTATTTCGCCGACGGCGGCGACCTGTATTTCATCAGCGACCGCGGGAAGCCGAAGCGCAACTACTACCTCTTCAAGTCGAATTCGAAAGGCCAGGACCCGGTACAGGTTTCCGACCTGCGGCTGGAGGACAGCTGGATGTCGTCGAGGAACGGCGGCGCAGAGATGGTCGTCACCGGAAGGATAGGCGACAAAGTGAGATACCAGCTTTTCGTCATCGATCTGAAGACGGGAACATATCGCCAGATCACGAATGAAGTGGGAGCGCTGCACCGGGATCCGCTCTTCTCGCCCGACGGAAAACGGATCGTCTATGTATATAAAAAGGAACGCGCCAACCGCGAGGAATATGAGGAAATTTGGATCATGGACGCGGACGGCTCGAACCGCCGCCGGCTGACCACGTATCCTCCGGACGACAAGACGTCCCAGTGGCACAGTTACCACGCGGGTCCGCCGAAATGGGCGCACGGACGGGACTTCATCACCTATCAATCCTTCCAGAACGGCAAGAGCAGCCTTTACGCCGTGACGCCGGACGGGAAGAAGCAATGGAAGCTGACCGACAACGAGCTGTTCGAGGGCTGGCACGACTGGAGCCCGGACGGGAAGTGGCTGGCGGTCGAGATGTACGACAAAGACAATACCGAGTTCGGTATCTACCTTATGAACTTCGATACGAAGGAGGTTCGGAAACTCACGGATCCGAAGGACTTCAAATACCAGCAGGCGCCGGTGTTTGTACGAAAGAAATAACCGCTCTCCCTCCCTCGCCTCCTTTCCATTTCGCAACCCTTCTGGTTTATCATCTCCTCTCGGGCGGATCTGTTCGGTCCGCCGATACCCTATGATCGACCTCAGAAGCGACACAGTCACGCGGCCGACACCCGCGATGCGGAAGGCGATGGCTGAGGCGGAAGTCGGCGACGACGTTTACAGCGAAGATCCGACCGTCAACCGCCTGCAGGGACGCGCCGCGGAGATCTTCGGAAGGGACGCGGCGCTCTTCGTGCCGACCGGTTCAATGGGGAACCAGGTCGCGGTCAAACTGCATACGGATCCAGGCGACGAGATCGTGATAGAAGAGCGGGGCCACATCTTCAACTACGAGATGGGGACCCCGGCAGTGGTTTCGGGAGTGATCGTCCGTCCGGTCAGGAGTTCGGACGGCTCGGGAATGCTCTCGTGGGCCGACATCGAACCGGCGCTTCACGTCGATCAGCCGTATTATTCGTGCCCGACGGGCTTGATCTGCCTTGAGAACTCGCACAATCTCGCCGGCGGAAGCGTGATGACGGCCGACGAATGCCGGGAGATCTGCGTGAACGCGCATTCGAAGGGGATCCCGGTCCATATGGACGGTGCGAGGATCTTCAACGCCTCGGCTGCGCTGGGAACCTCCGTCAGGGACCTGACCGACGAATGCGATTCGGTACAGTTCTGCCTTTCCAAAGGGCTTGGGGCGCCTGTCGGTTCGGTTCTTGTCGGAAGCAGGGAATTCATCGACGAGGCGCGCGTCTGGCGGAAACGGCTCGGGGGAGGGATGCGTCAGGTCGGCGTGCTTGCGGCGGCGGGCCTTGTGGCGCTCGACGAATCGCCCCCAAAGCTAGCCGAGGATCACGCCAACGCGAAGACCCTCGCCGAAGGCCTTGCCGAACTACCCGGACTTTCGATCGACCCGGAAAAGGTCGTTACCAATATCGTGATCGTTGACGCTACGGCCGCGAAGCTCTCGTCGCAGGATATCGTCGAGGCGCTTATGGGTAAAGGAGTGCTTGCGATAAGCTTCGGCAGCGCGATCAGGATGGTCACGCATTTCGACGTTTCCTCAGAAGACATTGCTGTCGCGGTCGCGGCATTCCGGGAGATCCTCGCAAAATAATATAGAACCAGTGGGAATGATAATCGCCATCGACGGGCCTTCCGGCGCCGGGAAATCCACGCTCGGGAAAATGCTCGCGAAGAAGCTCGGGCTTCTTTACATAGACACGGGAGCGATGTACCGTGCCGTCGCGCTCTATGCTCTCCGCGGGGAGATCGACACGCAGGACGCGGAAGCGATGACCGCCGCCGCGGAATCGGCGGAGATCGGTCTGAGCGGAGATCCGGAGAACCTGAAGGTATTCCTGAACGAAGAGGATGTGTCGGAAGCGATCCGGAGCGCGGAATGCGGTCAGGCGGCGTCCGTGATCTCGACGCACACCGGAGTTCGGAGGATCCTGGTCGAGCGTCAGAGGAAGCTCGGCGAGTCAGCGGAGAACGGGGCGGTCCTGGACGGACGCGACATCGGAACCGTGGTGTTTCCCAACGCCGACCACAAGTTCTTTCTTACGGCGAAACCCGAAGCGAGGGCGAAAAGGCGGTACTCGGAGGACGCCGCGAAGGGAAGGGCGGTAAGCCTCGAGCACACGGTTCGGGAGATCGAGAAGCGCGATGAAAGGGATTCGACGCGGGAAGATTCGCCTCTGATGATAGCGGACGACGCGATCGTGATCGACACGAGCGAGATGGAGATCGGGGAAGTGCTGGAGAGGATGGTTTCGGTGGTGGTCGGTCGCTCGTAGGGGCAGGGCTAGTTCCTGCCCGGCGTGAGCGGTGAGCCGTGAGCAGTGAGCGGTGAGCAGTGAGCCGTTTAGCCTGAGCAATTATGCTCGGGAAAGCGGTATCAGTTGCCCCAGCTTCAGCGGGGGGATTCCGGATGCAGAAAATACCTCCGCGGCTTCAGCCGCTGTCAGCTTGGGGGCTGAAGCCCCGGTTCATTTATTGGATTTCCATATCCCCTGGCTGAAGCGGGGACAACTGATGAGGATCCTAAAGAATGTACAGCGCGTAGCGCTGCTCTAAACTGCTCACTGCTCACGGCCAACTGCTCACCGCTTACCGCTCGCGCTTCCTCCGTGGTAAAATCTTCTCTTCGCTCCCGTAGCTCAGTCGGATAGAGCATCGGTCTTCTAAACCGAGGGTCGCACGTTCGAGCCGTGCCGGGAGCACCATTCTTTCTCTTTCCAAACTTCCTAACTTCCCGCGGCCTCATGACTCTTACAGACCTGAAGTGTCTTGAGCCTTTTGAATCTTCCGCGCATGGCTAGAATTTACACAAAAGTTGGGGATATTTTCGAGGCTAAGTACAGCGATGAAGAGGTTAAGTATCTTAAGTACATTGCCAATGACATCTCGCAACTGAACAGCGACGTGATCAGAGTATTCAAGCGAATACACAATAAAGGAAAGACTCCGGGATTGGACGTGATCGTCGAAGGGGAAGTGGAGTTCTACGCTCATTGCGTAGTTAAGTGGGGGATCGAATAAGGTTTCTGGGAAAAGATCAGAAATCATCCGGAAGTGGGAGATCTCGATATTCTTTTTAGATCAACGAAGGGTGACCGGCGTGAGGAGATTTCCAGGAATTGGAAGGTATGGAGGATTAATGGAAAACCTTGGTCAGAGGAAATCCTCTCTGACGAAAGTCGTAAAGCCGATGAAGGTAGCGTGAATCCCCCAAACAGTATTCTCCACAAGATCCAAACCGGTGAATATGATTTCGTATATCCAGGTTTTGAGTAATGCGATTCCGGTGAGAAAGAACCGAATGTCCTTGTGTACTTCTCAACTGCCTCCGAACCAACACTTCCTTAGCTAGTCGAAGTGTAACCATCCCCGTTTTAGTACCGCTGTAAATTCCAGTTTTCAGGCCGGTTCTTCTCCAGATACTCCACAGGCGTCAGATCGCCAAGGGAGTCGTGCGGTCTCTCCTCGTTGTAAACTCTCAGCCA
>JAGFIQ010000054.1 GCA_024103495.1 Aridibacter famidurans | reverse complement strand
GATATAACCGGGATTCGTACGCCTCATCCCGCCAGTGCCAGTACGAGATCGCCCAGGCGGAAGCCATCTACCGAAAAGCGCGGATCAGTTTTCTGAATTCGACGCAGATGTCCGTGGAGGAACTCGGTGCGAAGATAATGCAGGAAACGGGGATGAAGCGGCAGTACTAGACGAACTCGTCCTGCTTCCCCGGAAGAAAAAGAGATGGTGCCGGAGGTCGGACTCGAACCGACATGGGATTGCTCCCGCCAGATTTTGAGTCTGGTGCGTATACCGATTTCGCCACTCCGGCACGGGAAGTGAAATGATACGAATCTTCTGCGCCGGCGGTCAAACGGATCGGATACACGCCGGAAGCGGTTCCTGTCAGAACTCGATCCCTTGCAGGATCATCCGGCCGGCGTAATGTCCGAAAGTTTTCGCCGGATCCCCACTAACCGCCCGTCGCGGCGAGTATCTTCGCTATCTCGCTTGTCCTTGCCGGCTTCGCGAGATGGAAATCGAATCCCGCTTCCCGAGACCGCTCGCGAGCTTCCTCGTGACTGTACCCGGATACGGCGACCAAAAGGTTCGGGTAATCTTCCGACCGCAGTGTCTCCGCGATATCGTATCCCGACCGGTCGGGAAGCCCAAGATCGACGAGCGCGGCATCCGGACGCATCTCGCGGATCAGCCTTAATCCCTCCGCGGCGGTCGCGGCAGTCGCAACCTCGCATCCAAGGCCCTCAAGAAGGATCGCCGAAGTAGTAAGGATCTCGGCATTGTCCTCAACCAAAACGACCTTTATGCCTTGCGGAACCTCGATCTCGGGTTCCCCTTTTGGTTCTGCCGCCGCCTCTTCACCACCGGCGAGAGCCGGCAAAGTAACCTCGAATCTCGAACCTTTCCCCAAACCGTCGCTGAACGCCTCGATACGGCCTTCGTGAAGTTCGACCAGGTCCTTCGCCAGCGCAAGCCCGATTCCGAGTCCCGACGCGGCCTGGCCGTCGGGCTTGGCCTGGTAGAACGGATCGAAGATTTTCTCGAGCGTCGCCTCGTCTAACCCGATCCCCTCGTCGCGAACGCTTACGACCACCTCTCCGTCCTTCTGGTGTGCTCGCACGACGATGTCCTTCTCTTCCCCTGTGTACCGGCAGGCGTTGCTAAGAAGGTTCGAGAAGATCTGCTCGAGTCGTGTCGAGTCGCCACGCACGACCAATGGGCCCGCGATGGCGGTCAGCACGTTCTGCCGCTTGTCTTCGTACCGGCTGCGTGCGGCGGCCGCGGCCGCCTGAAGAACCTGTTCCAGATCGACCTGCTTCATATCAAGCGCGATGCGATTCTGCGAAACGCGGGACAGATCCAGGAGGTCGTCGAGCAGCTTCGCCATCGTCTCGATGCTGCTCTGCATTATCTTCGCCAGATCCTCCGGCCTGCCAAAGCCGCGCTCGATGATGTCGACGCTGCCTCGAAGCGCGCTGAGGGGATTACGAAGCTCGTGGCCGAGGATCGCCAGGAACTCGTTCTTCTTCCGGTCCGCTTCTCTAAGCTCGGCGACGGCGCGCTGCAAAGAATCCTCCAGCCGTTTCTTTTCGGTGATGTCTCTCGCGACCTTAGACGCACCGGTAATACGCCCCTGGGAATCCCGGATCGGTGAGATCGTTACCGAAATGTCGATCAGTCGCCCGTCCTTGGTACGTCTAACGGTCTCAAAATGCTCGATCTTCCTACCCGCCTTGAGATTCCGGAGGATCTCTTCCTCTTCCTCAAGCCGGTCCTCGGGAATGATCAACGTGATCCGCCGGCCGACCGCCTCCGCAGCGGTATAACCGAAGATCTTCTCCGCACCCTTGTTCCACGAGATGATCCGGCTTTCAAGGTCCTTGCTGACGATCGCGTCGTTGGAGGACTCGACGATACTGGACAAAAGGTCCTTGGCTTTCTCGGCCTGCTTCTTCTCGGTGATGTCGGTGACCATCCCGATCATCTTTACGGGCGCCCTTCCATCGAAGAAGACCTGGCCGCTTGCCTCGATCCATCGCTGCTCCCCGTCGATCCGGTTTATCACCCGGTAGATCGTGTGGTAGCGGCCGCTGCTGTCCGGATCGAAAGACCTTTCGATGGCCTGGCGGGTCTCTTCGCGATCGTCCGGATGAAGGCCTTCGTAGAACAGGTCCATTGTCGCCGGTTCGTTCTCCCGCACTCCCCACACGTCATCAAGAAGCTGATCCCAGTCGATATCTCCGGTCCCGATCTCGTACTCGAAGTGTCCGCAACGGTTGCTCTCAAGTGCGATCCTCAGTTTCTCTTCGCTTTCCCGAAGCGCCTGCTCATACTCGAGGTGCTTGTTCACATCGGTGTTGGTTCCGAACCACCGGACGATCCTTCCTTTCTCATCGCGGATCGGCATCGCCCTTGAAAGGAACCAGCGGTATTCTCCGGAGGCACTTCTGAGCGGAAATGTGTCTTCCCACTCCTCGCCCGCATCGATGTGACTCTTAAACTTCAGCGTGATCTCGTCAACAAGATCCTGCCGGTGCACCGCCCGCCAGCCCCAGCCCTTCATTTCTTCGAGCGTTGTACCGGTGTATTCGTACCAACGGTCGTTGTACCAAAAGATGTAACCCGTCTGGTCGGCCATCCAGGCGAGTTGGGGGATCGAGTTGGCCATCGTCCGGAACTGCTCTTCCCGCGTGAAAATGGCCTCTCGCGCATTTCTTGCCTGCAGAGCCGCGGACAACATGTTTGCGACCGAGACCAGGAAGTTGGCGTCGTCCGACGTGAATTCCCGAAACTTTCGGGTGTGTACACCGAGGACCCCGTAATGAGAGTCGGCGCCTTCGATCACACAACTGATGCCGCTTACCACGCCGTGATCGATCAGAAGGTCGGGGCCCTGGAAGCGGTTTTCCCTATCGAGGCGCTCGACGATCACTGGCGTCCGTGATTCGAGCGTGAATCCGGCCTGCGAACCGAGGTCGGCGGGCACCCGAGCCGATCCTACAAGCCCTTCATTCCAACCGACACCGGCGATCATCAACAGAGACGAGGATTCATCTTCGTACTTGAGCACTTTGCACAGGTCCGCTTCGAGCACTCGCGCAACCTCGCTAACGGCCCTTTCGATAAGGAACTCGGGCTCGGCTCCGCTCAAGGCCAGTTCGCCCAGCTTCGCGACCACGGAATGCTGCCGCTCGCGGCTTGCGATCCTGCGCCTAAGCCTTTCGATCTGGGCAGCTGCGTCCGATATCTCGATCTCACCCTGAGGCTGTACGGTTTCAGAACTCATTTACATCAGCTCGGCCGAACGTTCGTGTCCGGTTCTGTCGTTGATGTGAAGGGTTCGACAGAACCGGAAGAAGCAATTCAAAGGCCTCCGGTAACCTCATCTGTCCTCGGCTGTGCCGCAATAATAGCAAGTTAGCGGCAGATCCAACGATCTTTTTTCTACGATGGCGCCTGTATCGGGAGAAATCTGTGAAGGCCGGTCGGGGAAGAGCCGGATCGATGAATGCTCAGTACAATGCGAGGACGATCCGTTCGTTGGCAATGAACGATGATACGAAGGCGACGATGTTGAGTCAATCGAAGGAAGCGGTCTCCTGTCTTCTGTCTTCTGTCTTCTGTCTTCTGTCTTCTTTAATCATGCCGCCGCTAAAGCGGCCGGATTATTTTGGGCGGGCCCGTACCGTGGACCGCGCCCTTCGGGCTTGTCCACGGCTAAACGCACATGACCGCTATGCGATCGCCGGAACGCACGCGTCCCGCGTGCAATGAGCGAAGCGAAAACCAACGCGGGATCATGTCGCCGCTACGCGGCTTGTTGTTCTTAGGGCCGCCTGCACCGTGGACGGCGCCCTTCGGGCTTGTCCACAGCTAAATGCACATGACCGCTGCGCGGTCGGCTAAGTCCGTCGCTTGCGCTCCGGGTTCAGACTCCTGACTTCTGTCTCCCGTCTCCCTAACTCCCCAAATTCATTGCGGAAACTGAGCCTCTTATGCTAACTTTCTAATGCCCCGGGGGTGCGCTTCCGCGTTCAACAGGCCTACCGGGAAAACCTTCGAACACCCCCCGCAAAAATTCAGTATCGATTCAACCGATTATGGTAGAGATCCCCAAGCCTGAAAGGTCGCTCTTGATTATCGAGGCCGATACGGACAGAACCTCGCCGCTTGTTGAATTTTTCGCCGCCAAATACGAGTGCGAGCGCGTGGCACACGAAGGCGATGCGATCACGCTTCTGCGTGAAAGAGATTTTGGAGTAGTTCTGGGCGATGTTTGCGGCGGTTTGTTTGACGGGCCCGGGCTCGTGAAGAGCGTCTGCGGGAATTCAGCGTGTTCCGAGGTTATTTTGATCGCGTCCGAAGACGACTCCGACCATGCGATCGAGTGCTTCCGCGCGGGCGCATTCGACTTTATCAAGCGTCCGTTCGAGCTCGACTATCTGGAGTCCGCCGTGACACGAGCCTTCGAGAAGTTCGAACACGGCCTTATAACGTCACACTATCAATCGGGGCTCGAAGACCTCCTGGCACATCGGAGCGCCGCGCTCGACAAGGCGCTTGAGGATGTCGAGAATTCCTACCGGGTTACGCTGAAGGCGCTCGTCCAGGCGCTGGAAACTCGCGATTTCGAAACCCACGGACATTCGGAGCGTGTTGTCACGTTCAGTCTCAGGCTCGGGCACGAGCTCGGGCTCTCTCACGATTCTTTGCGCGACCTGGAACTCGGCGCGCTGCTTCACGACATCGGGAAGATCGGTGTCCCCGACGCGATTCTCCGCAAGCCTTCCAAGCTGACCGAAAAGGAATGGGAGAAGATGAAGCTTCACCCGGTCCACGGTTACCGGATACTGAGGAACATTCCGTTTCTCGGAGGCGCCGCGCGCGTTGTTTCACAGCATCACGAACGCTGGGATGGAACCGGCTACCCCAACGGACTAAAAGGCGAGGCGATCGACATAGGCGCGAGGATCTTTGCAGTGATAGATGCGTTCGACGCGATGATCTCCGACCGCGTATACAGGCGCGGACGGCCTTACGAAGATGCGATCAAGGAACTCGACGCCTGCGCGGGCTCGCAGTTCGATCCGCTTGTAGTCGAGGCATTCCGGAACGTGCCTCGCGAAGACTGGGATTTCCTAAGGGAAAGATCGGTCAAGACAAAGCAGGAAGTATTCTCGTTCCAGGCGATCGTGGAAGACCTTGTCCGCTCGAAGCGCGAGGTAGAACTTGTACATTAAAGGACCGAGTCCTGAGCAGCGTTTCGAAGATCTCGACTCTCTTTCTCAGTCCTCAGTCCTTCTTCCTCAGTCCCTACTCAGCTACATCGTTATCAGATTGCTCCTGATCCCGGCGGCGGCCATTTCAATGACGTAGTCTATCTGCTGATTGCGAGCAACATCTGAGTTTGCTGACCACTCTTTAGGGGCGCTGATATTTCCGGCTTTTCGCAAAGCTGACACGAGCTGTTTCCTGACGTCGGCGGGTACGACGACGCCTGCCAGAAAGCCGAGCTTCAAACCTTCGTGATAGTACTTCACACGTATATCGTTCATCGCCTCATCCACTACATTGATCCTGATATTGTACCGCCTGAATCTCGAGACGACATGACTCCATCTCCAGTTGCTGATGGCCATCACGAATCCCTGGGCAAAGCCCATTAGCTTGTTCTCCTGTTTCGCCTGCTCCCTGGCCTGGTAGTAGCCAGATCCAAGTGCGACATATACCCCCGCCATCGTGGCAATCGGAACGCCGGCGGTCAGAGCAAAAGAAGCTGCCGCGGCTCCCTGGAACATCAAACCGCCAGTCTGCATCTCGTAAAGGAAAATTATTTTGTCGAAGTAAGCGCCCATAAGGCCCTCTTTGGCCAATGCGGCCATGGTGTAGAGCCCGCTTACACCATCGAGAGCCTTCAGGTATGCGTCGATTTGAGAAGGCAGCGCCATCGTGTTTCCTCCTGGAATTTGACGGCGAGAACGACTCGACCAGCTTCTCGCCGCGCTGTATTTCGGTGAAACGTATTAAGCGCCTGATTCTTTGAAATGTAAATAGATTTTTTCGTGAGGATTTTCGCATCT
>JAGFIQ010000045.1 GCA_024103495.1 Aridibacter famidurans | reverse complement strand
TAGATGATGCAAGGGAGAAGTTCGAAACCTTCCGGGACGACTGCAAAAGCTTCAGACCTTGACGCGAGCTGTGCGATCTGACACCCGAGGAGGTCGTAGCCGACTACCTCAAAAACCCGGATTTCTCCATTTTAGAACGGTACTAAAAATGGGGGAGGGTCACCGGCCTGAAAACTGGAATTTACAGCGGTACTAAAACGGGGATGGTTACAGTAACGCATGCTGCTGTCCAGACGTGGGATTTTGAGAGGTCTTTCGGTAAAGATTTCCGAACCGGTCGTGATCGAAGACCTGCTTGTAGCTGAGTTGCTGGTTGTCACCCAAACGGTACTCGCTCGATTCGGCGAGACGGCCGAGCTCGTCATACGCGAACCGCTGCGACCACTGTTTTGTCGCGCCGATGAAGCTCTCGATCTTGCCTAGCTGGCCGTTGTTCTTGGTAGCATCGATGGCGCCGGTCGCCGGCGTCGCCTCTCCGTAGTGATACTCGTATTTCTGAAGGGTCTCCGCCGCTTTTGAAAGGCTCTGCGAGATCATCTGCAGACGGTCATTGTAGGTAAAGCTCTCGCTTGTTCCGTTCCCGAGCGTCAGGCCCGAGACGATCCCCTGGTCGTTGAGAGTGAGGCCAGAGACATAGGTTTCCGAAGCGTCGGCCACGCCGGAGAGATTCCCGTAGTCGTCGATCGTGTTTGTCACGACCCTTCCTGAAGGTTAGGTCTGGGATGTCAGCATTCTGGCGAGATTGTAGGAATACTTCTGATTGTAGCTCACGGTCCCGATCGTCTGTGTGTGGTCGACGATCTGTCCTGATCTATCGTAAGCGTCATCTCGTTTCTGATAGCCTCAAGCGCGACCTTTGCCTTCAGCTCGGCCGAGTCGTTGCCGTTTCGATTTCCTGACGCTGGTATCTCCTTCGGTTTCTGCTAGGTATCCACCTTAACAACCCGTCCCAAAATTGGGTTCCAACCCTCTCTTCTTACTACCAGCTTTCGTAAAATAAGTACCAATTCGGTGCTATCTTCTTGTAGACCGGTGGCTGGTCCTCAGAGTGATTTTTTCTAATCAATTCATCAACAGAATCCACTACTGGTCCGGGTCTATGCTCCGAGCGCACAAAGCTCTTCTCTGAACTAACCAACAAGAATCCCTTAGACGATCTCACAAAACGAATAACGTTCGGAGAATCGATTCTTATCGATGCGAGGTTCAAATCAGCCATTAGGTGTCGATACTCCTCCAATCGCTTTTGCGTCAATCTGGCTCCTTTAATGTTCTCATAGGAAACTGTGTTCGGCGAAATTTTAACTACGTTCGTCTCGCTCTTAAGCATCTCTACCAGTTTCTCGTAGTTCCCGCGATTACTATCGAATTCTAGTTTCATCGATTCGTCCGAAGGATGGGCTATGCCATAATCACGGCCTCCGAGCGAGCAACCTAACGCAAAACTCAACGAGACAAGAAATGGGAAGACAATTAATAATCGCATACCTCTTCCTTAATTCTATCGGCTAACTTGAGAATGTTTTCCCTAAAGTTCGCAAACACTTCGATTCCATGCTTGGCCGAGACAGCGTTCAGGGCCTTATCTGCTTTTTGGCTTGGTGTTTCTGGTTTAATCCTGATTGTCGGGATTACTCCCCAAATCGTACCGAATTCCCAAGATACCTCGCGCGCATTCGCTAAAAGTCTTCCGCCCGTCTCACCTAGATGCCAACCAGCATAGAATCCGCCGGTATAGTGCCTCGCTTGATTGCTAGACCCACCAAAGTCTTGGAATTCTTTCTTGAAACCGTCGCTAGAGTACTTATTTCCGCTATCGGCAAATTCTTCCCACATTCTCCTTACGAAATCTCCGTTCTTAGTCGTGCTATCCGAATTCATGACCTCATTCGCGATTTGTCTGACTCTATCTACAAACCGTTCGCAGCTTGTCTTTTCGTCTTCCTCCTGGCCCCCACCAGTACCCGGGCGCTCATCGATTGGATCTTCAGGAACGAAGCCAACTTCCCAACCTAAAATGATCAGTGACCCAAAAAGGCTCCACCAGGTTGTCACGGGTCCACCGTCCAGCCCTGAGGGATCGACAAGATTGACCGGATCGCCGAGCACATAAGTGAACCGGTTAAGCGATTGGGGATTCCCGATTCGCTGCGAAGCGTTTAGCGGATCTATCCCCGTCCAGCGGCCCGCCTCGGTTTCGAGTTTCCGCCACCAAGTGTGCTGCTGGCCCGCTGACGGGTCCGATTCGGTCAGTCCATACCCTTGGGTGGTGACCCTGTCGACCGAATACCCCTGCTCGATCTTTCTCTCGCCTACACCGTACCCAATACCGGATCCGAACGCCTGATGGTCGAATCTCGCAACAACAAAGCCGTTACTGTTGGTGACGGTCCGGACCGAGCCCTGCCAGTCCTGCTGGACGTACTTCAGGCCGCCCTGCCCTTCTGCCGGAGCTCCGTATTCGGCGACAAGTTTACCGAACGCGTCATAGATCATGTACCGCCAGAGGTCGTAGCTTCTTATCCCGACACGGTTTCCGAGTGCGTCGTAAAGCGTCGAGGCGTCGACATTTG
>JAGFIQ010000022.1 GCA_024103495.1 Aridibacter famidurans | reverse complement strand
CGGCTTCCGACGGCAAAGGCGGCACCTCTCCTTCAACCGCGTCGTAGATGGCCTTGATGTCGTCTTCCTTCGACTTGAACGGACGACTTCCGGTCAGCATTTCGTAGAGGATCACGCCCAGCGAATATATGTCCGCGGCGGTCGTGACGCTCTTCTTTTTGAGCTGTTCCGGCGAAGCATAGGAAGGGGTCATCACCCCCAACCTGGTGACCGTCGATGTGTCGGCTTCGCCAAGCTGGTCGCTGAGGATCTTCGAGATGCCGAAATCCAGAAGCTTCGGGACTCCGTTCTTGTCCACGAGAATGTTGGACGGCTTCAGATCTCTATGGACGACCAGATTGCGGTGGGCAAATCCGACCGCGTCGCAAATCTTGAGGAAAATCTCCAGCCTGCCCTCCAGGTCCAACCGGTTCTTTTCGCAGTACTGATCGATCGGCAGCCCGTCGACGTATTCCATCGCGAGGAAAGGAACTCCGTCCGGCGTCGTACCCGCATTCAAAAGCCTCGCTATTCCGGGATGGTCGAGCGCCGCCAGGATCTCCCTCTCATTCCGGAATCTCTTGCGAAGGACCGCTGTATTGAGTTCTTTTCTAAGCAGCTTGAGAGCGACCTGTTGCTTGAGGTTGCCGTCAGTTCGTTCGGCGAGGTAAACGGCACCCATTCCACCCGTTCCGAGGTCCCCGGTGACCCTGTAGACGTCGATCTGTTCACCGACCTTCGTCGAATCGTCTTCGAGGAGATCGTGGGAGAATTCGATCGCCGCAAGGTTCAAAGACGTTTCAGCGGCTTCTTCGAAGCTAAGAAATGTTTCGACCTGTCTAATGATCTCCGGTGCCGCACCGGAGTTCTCGAGGAACACTCCCCGTGCTTCCGGCTCCAGTTCCAGAACCTGCTCAAGGATCTCGTTCACCCTTTTCTTTTCTATGTCTCGCATTGCTCGCGCTCCGTTTGTTGCCTATACGCCTGTATATGCGCGGATCGGTTAAAGATCGAGCCAGCCGTGTGCTTTGACCTGCCTTTAGCGCGGTTCTCTGCGGAGCCAAAGCCTGGCGGCCGAACTCGGTGAGAAGTAAACATCAGGGATGAAGAAGGTGAAGCAAATAATCTGAGAACTGATCATTGAAAGTTCGTGGTTCATAGTTGCCGTCCCGAAGCACCCGAATTCGATCCGCACGCGAGACCTGAATTTGTGGCTCGTTGAGAACTCAGAATCGACTGAATTTGCAGATCCCGGACGGGCCTGAACCGTCAACGATCAACTCCCGATTCACAATTCGCGGCCATCTCCTTCACCCCAATGATCCCTGCTTCAAGAAAGGAAGAGAGAACAGGATAGCGAGTATCCTGAGGAACACCGCGATCGAATAATGACGTTGCTAGTGCTCTTCAGCACGGGGACTTCCAAGCCGGCAACCCAACCATCCTGTTCTTCGATATTCGTGGCGCCTGCTCGGACGGGGACAAGCCCGCCTCTTTTGCTCACCGCTTGTCGCCCAGCTTCTCCAGTTCCTTTTTAAGGCCGACCGTTTCGGGATGATCCAGTCCGTTCGTTGCGACGAGTGAATCATAAGCCGATCTGAGCAGATCACCGGCTTCATTGCGCCTTTCCTGTGCCAGGAGATTTCTGCTCAGCGAGGCCTCGGTATTGGCAATTTCGGGATTGGGCTGTTTCAGGGTGCTCTTCAAGTAGGCCAGCGCCTGTCGCAATTCGGCTTCGCCTTCTTTAAGCTTGCCCTGCTTCGTGTACAGATCTCCCAGAAGACTCCGCGAATCTGCAGACAGCCTGTGGCCGTTCGGGAAGACCTCTTTTTCGATCTGCATCACCCTCGTAATCTCGGCTTCCGCCTTGTCAAGCTCGCCTTTTCTCAGGTAGAGCTGCGCGAGGCGATTGCTTGCCACGATGGCATACGGATTTCTTTCACCGGCGCGCTTCAGATAAATGTCGTAGCTCTTGTTCAGCCGCTCCTGAGCCTTTCCCAGATCTCCTTCCATCATTGCCAGCTGGCCAAGCCTGCCGTATATCGCTGCTCCCTCCATATGCTCAACCGACCCCCGGGAGCGCATTTCGTCCAGCGCCTTTTCATAGAACATTTCCGACCTGGGCAGCTTCCCGAGCGCCAGATTTGCCGTCCCGAGGTTCGACAACAGGACCGGGATCATCCGGCGGTCCTTTCCTTCGAACTGTTCCGCCAGTTCGAGAGCCTCCAGGTTCAATGATTCCATCTCCGCGTAATTTCCGCGGAGCAGCTGAATATTTCCAAGACCGGTAAGCGCCCCTGCAAGGTAGAGGGCGTTGTCCGAGCCCTCATCAAGCCGCGGACGAAGATATTCCACGGCAGCCCGATAGCTCTGCTCCGCCTCATCATTCTTCCCCTGAAGATATTGCTGGTTTGCGAGCCTTCCGGTGATCTGCATCGCCCGCGTGTTTCCCTCTCCGAGGAGCTCGTTGTACTTGCTTATGGACCGCTTGAGAAGTTCTTCGGCCTTTGCGTAATCGCCTTTTCCGAAATACGCGCTACCCAGCGTGAATAGCACCTCGGCCAGCACTTCGGGTTCGTCTGCAAGCTCCTTGTCGGCATTGGCAAGGGCGATTTCCATCGCTTCGACGATCGTGGCGTCCTTCTTCCTCTCCGGATTCGAGGAACTCCAGAACGGGCTCGCAAAATTGAGAATGTCCGACACGAACTGAAGCGATTTCCTGGTTTTCGCCGCTTCGGCCCTTGCCCTGTCCGCCGCGATCTCGGTCTGTCTCGCTTGCCAAAGCGTCGCGCCGAGGCCCACCATCACCGCAAGAAACAGAAGCATCGCGGCGCTTGCCGCCAGAGCGTTTCGCCGCAGGAACTTTCCCGTCCTGTACGCCAGTGTGTCCGGCCGGGCGCGGACCGGGAGGTCCTTCAGGAACCGGCCTATGTCGTCGGCAAGCCTTTCGGCGGTCGCATACCTTCGCTCCGGCTCTTTCTTAAGCGCCTTCAGGATGATGTTGTCCAGATCCCCGCGCAGTTGCTGCCATCTGACCGGATGCGTGTCAGATCTGGTGTTCCCGGACGATGAAGGTGCCGTCGTCTCCCCGGCCGCCGCCGTCGGTGTTTCTTCTTTTGCCTTCAAGAAGTCTTTACGGTGACCTTGACCTGCCGACGAACCCCTCGCGC
Source organism: Aridibacter famidurans (assembly GCA_024103495.1). GTDB lineage: Bacteria > Acidobacteriota > Blastocatellia > Pyrinomonadales > Pyrinomonadaceae > Aridibacter > Aridibacter famidurans. The sequence goes on along the minus strand of JAGFIQ010000022.1, from coordinate 5,735 downwards.
GCGCGGCGTATGACGGCGGTGCCGGAGGTTCATCGACAACCGCTTCATAGATAGCCTTCAGGTCGTCTTCCTTGGACTCGAACGGGCGCACCCCGCTCATCAGTTCGTAGAGGATCACGCCCAGCGAATAAATGTCTGCCGCGGTCGTGACGCTCTGCTTCTGCAGCTGCTCCGGCGAAGCATAAGACGGGGTCATCACCCCAAGGTTTGTGATCGTAGCCGTGCCGGTTTCCCCGATCTCATCGGTCAAGATCTTGGAAATGCCGAAATCGAGAAGTTTCGGGACTCCGCTCTTGTCGACGAGGATGTTGGAAGGCTTCAGATCTCTATGGACGACCAGATTGCGGTGGGCAAATCCGACGGCCTCGCATACCTTGATGAACATTTCCAGACGCTCGTTGAGGCCTAGCGAATGGCGGTCGCAGAATTCGTCGATCGGGAGGCCGTCGACGTATTCCATAGCGAGAAACGGTATTCCATCTTCCGTCGTGCCCGCATTCAAAAGCCTGGCAATGGACGGATGTTCCAGCGAGGCCAGGATCTCTCTTTCCTTACTGAATCTTGCACGCAGCGCCGCAGTGTTCAATTCGCGTTTCAAGAGCTTCAGGGCGACCTTCTGTTCCAGATTTCCGTCGGTCCGTTCTGCAAGAAAGACGGCTCCCATTCCTCCCGACCCCAGCTCGCCGGTGATCCTGTAGACGTCGATCACCTGACCGACCGGGACTTCGTCGGCCGCATCGAGAAAATCGTGTGAATACCTGATCGCAGCGAGGTTTAACGAAGAGGCCGCCTCTTCTTCCAGGCTCAGCAGCAATTCCACTTCTTTCAGGACCTCGCGGGACAGGCCGGCGTTTGAGAGAAAGTCTTCTCTCTCGGACGGCTCTATTTCAAGCACTTCCTCCAGGATCTCGTTAACCCTGTTGCGATCGATATCCGGCATAGCAACCCTCTCTGCGAATCTTTCTTCTGCCAAGGTAAGTGCAAACGGCAGCTGAACCGCGCCATTGAGGCCGGGTTATTTCCGGCTCAGTTCAAGATAGAGCCATAGACGCGCCGCGCTCCATTTCCGTACGACCGACCTGACGCTGATACCAAGGGATTCCGAGATCTCCTCGTTCGTCAGGCCTCCGAAAAAGCGCATTTCAACGATATCAGCCTGTTCCTGGTTAACTTCAGCCAGACTCGCCAAGGCCTCATCAAGCGCGATCAGAGAGCCCGCCCGCTCACTTGCCGCGACCTGAACGTCCTCAAGGGAGAAACGGACGACGTTTCCGCCCCGCTTGACGGCCGAGTGCTTTCGCGCGTGCTGGACAAGGATCTGCCGCATAAGGTGTGAGGCAATCCCGTAGAAATGGCTGCGGTTCTTCCAGTCGATCCCGGACTGCTGGCTTATTTTCATAAACGCCTCATGGACAAGCCCGGTCGGCTGAAGCGTGTGGTTCTGCCGCTCCCTGGACATAAGGATCCTCGCCTGTCGCTTTAGCTCGTCGTAGACATAGGGCATCAGACGCTCTTTCGCGCCTTCCTCTCCTTCATTCCACTCCTGAAGAATCCTTGTAATTTCCGAAGAGTCTGTGCTGTCCATTCTAAAAGCAAGAGGTCGAACTGGCGGCTAAGTCAGAAACCTGCGGCGCGAACGTCACGCGACAGGCCCCTGTCACGAGGACTCTAACCCAAATCACGTTCTGCAAACAAATGATTGGTCGCTATTGGCGTGTCATCCGTTCGGTTTGCACATAAGCGGACAAGGATCGAAACAATCGAACGAGATAGGAGAGTGAGATGAATACTTCAGCCAAACGATTTTCAGCAGTGTGCCTGATGGCAGGCCTTATCCTGCTATTCGCGGGAAATACCTGGGCAGGTACATTCACAGTAACCAACGATGCAGACGCAGGCGCGGGAAGTCTCCGGCAGGCAATTGCCGATGCAAACGCCAATGCGGGGGACGATACGATAGAGTTCGACGGAGTTTTCTTCAGTACGCCGCGGATTATCATTCTGACAAGCGGAGAACTCTTCATTTCAAACGACGGCAACCTGACGATCACAGGGCCCGGCGCAGATCTCTTGACCATCTCCGGCAACAACTCGTCGCGCATTTTCAATGTCAGCGGCGTCACTTCCTCGCTGACAGCGACGATCAGCGGCCTGACCATCCGTGACGGCAGAGCTGACGGAACAAATTCCGGCGGAGGCGGGATCGCCGTAAACGATGTGAAGGGCGACCCTCTGCCGGTAACTCTGAACATCGATTCCGTAGTATTTACAGAGAATGTAGTGGGAAGCGGCGGGGGCGGCGGCGGGATCCACGTGATCGAGCAAGGCGTGCTGAACGTCAGTAACTCGCTGTTTCTGAACAACACGGCGAGCGGGGGAGGGGGGATCTACTGCGGCAGCGGTTTGGGCCACTGCGACGCGGTCACCGTCACGAACACGACCTTTGAAGGAAACAGCGCCGGCAACGGAGGCGGCGGAGCATTCAACTGCTGCGGAAATGCGACGCCTCAGAGCGCCCAGATCAGCTTCGAGAACGTGGCTTTTATCTACAACTCCACGAATGAGAACGGCAGTGCATTCAGAGAGAACAATTTGGCCACCTTTTCATTCAGGAATGTGACCTTCGCCCGCAATTACTCAACCTCGAGCGGTGCGGCATTGCAGGTGGCGAGAGGAACATACACGTTCGAAAGCGTCACCGTCGCTTTTAATTCCAATACTTCTACCAACACATCGGGCGGGATCTCTGACCGGAATTTCACCGCCGGTGGAATTACGATCCGGAATTCGATCGTCGCGAAGAACGATAACGGCAACGGTCCGTCGGACATCGATGTTACGGCCGGAGATTTCACTTCCGGCGGACACAACCTGTTCGGTGTCTTGACACCTGAAACGACAATACTGGGAGACACGACGGGAAATCAGATCGGCGCAGATCCGCTTCTCGACCCGATCCCGCGTTTTCGCGGAGCCGCGACCAAAACGCTGGCGCTCCGGCCGGGATCTCCGGCGATCGATGCCGGTGATCCGGTCAATTTCGAGCCGACGGACCAACGCGGAGTCGCGCGGCCCGCCGACGGGGACGGGAACGGCTCCGCGGTCCCGGATATCGGCGCATTCGAGCGCCTTCTCACAGACATATACCCGGCAAATCGATTCGACTTCGACGGAGACGGTGCGACGGACGTATCGATCTTCCGTCCCGACAGCCTGCCTGCTTCTCAATGGTGGTTCTTACGGTCCTCGGACCAGGGCACAAGAGGATTGCAGTTCGGATCTGCGACCGACGTCCCGGCGGCGGCTGATTTCACGGGCGACGGCAAAACCGATATAGCATTCTGGAGGCCGTCGACCGGAGAATGGTTCATTCTTCGAAGCGAGGACGATTCCTTCTTCGCCTTCCCGTTCGGAGCGAACGGCGACATTCCCGCTCCGGGAGACTTTGACGGCGACGGAAAGGCCGATCCGGCCGTTTATCGCCCCTCGGCGGGAACGTGGTTCATTTTCCGAAGTTCTGACTCGCAGGTATCCGTGGTTCCGTTCGGAGTCGCTGCAGACCAACCGATCGTCGCAGACTATGACGGTGACGGGACCGATGACGTAGGCGTTTACCGTGCTCCCGACAACCAGTTCTGGCTTCTGAGGAGCAGTCTCGGCGTGAAGGCGTACCAGTTCGGGGCTCCCGGCGACAGGACCTCGGTCGGGGACTGGACGGGCGACGGAAAAGCAGACGTCGCGTTCTTCAGGCCTTCGACGTCCGAGTGGTACGTGATCAGGTCGGAAGACGACTCTTTCTTCGCGTTCCCCTGGGGAGCGACGGGAGACGTGCCTTCCCCTGGAGATTTTGACGGAGACGGAAGGTTCGATCCGGCAGTTTGGAGGCCTTCGGACAACACCTGGTATATCTTCGGATCGACAAACGGCTTCCAGGCGGTCCTCTTCGGAGCGACGGGAGATGTCCCGCTGCCGAGCTCGGTAAGCGTAAATTAACAGGGATAGAGGGGGTGAAGGAGATTTCGGCGACCCAGCAGTAACGTTGAATGGTACTCCGGAGCGTTAGCGCTTGGCGCTAGCCATCTCCTTCACCCCCTTGATCCCTGTTTCAGGAGGCAGAGGAAACAGGATCGACAAGATGAAAAGGATTGATAGTTGAGAATTGAAAGTGGGAGATTCCACGATCCCGCGCCCGGTCCCTGAGGTGACTACTGGCTTTGTTTGAAATCAATCCGGTCCAACTACCATTCCCAATTCTCAATTCTCAATCCTTTTCATCCTGTCTGTCCTGTCCCTTGTTATTCTTGACGCCTACTCGGGCGGGGACAAGCCCCGCCCCTACACCTCACCACTGACTCTCTCCCTTCTGATCCCGTAGCCGATGAACCTCGCGGGGATGTTCCTCACGAATCGGAAACGCAAGAGAAACCGCAGCCAGCCCGGGATGTCCGGAGGCCTGTCCCGGCTTGCGAGCGCAGCGGAGATGACCCTTTTCTGCGCCTGGATCTGGAACCACTGGACGATCTTCGTCGGCAGGATCCTTCGCGACTCGACAAGCGCCAGTACTTCCTCCGGAACATCGCCTTCTTCGAGCAGTGCCGGGCCAAGCTTGTTCGCCGCGGCGACCGCGTCCTGGATCGCGAGATTGATCCCGACGCCCCCGACCGGCGACATCGCGTGGGCGGCGTCGCCTATCACGAGAAATCCGGGAGCGTGCCATTTCTCAAGACGGTCGACACGCACCTCGAGCGTCTTCACATCGTCCCAGCTCGCGGGAATCCCCGTCTCGTCGTCCAGAAAGTGCGCGACGCTCTCTACAGACAGCCTGAAATCAGCGATCGGCGTTTTTCTCATCTCCGAATCGGTCCCTTTAGGCACGATGTAAGCCGCCTGCCAGTAGTCGCTTCGGTTCAGAAGTATCATCATGTGGCCGGCGCCGACGATCGCGAAGGTCTCATCCGGGTGATCTTCATAACGCGGCACCTTGAACCAGAGCACGTCCATAGGCGCCCCGAACTCCTTCACCTCAAGCCCTGCTTGCTCCCTCAGAACCGAATACCTTCCATCGCAAGCGACCGTAACCCGAGCTCGAAACTCAACCGGACCCTCCGGACCCTCGGCCCGTGCGCCGACGCATTTTCCATCCTCAATTATCAGTTCCTCCGCTTTATGCCTCATCCGCAGATCGAAGTTCTCAAACCGCCGTCCGTAATCGGCAAGCAGATCGAGAAAATCCCACTGTGGCACGAACGCAAGATAGTCGAACGGGCGAAGTCCCCTGAAATCAATAACTTCCTGAAAACGGTCGCCGATGTGGACGCCAAGGTGGCGGACCTTGTTCTGGGCTAGTTTCTCGAACTCGGAAAGGAGTTCGATCTGATCGAGGATCTCAAGCGTGGAGGGATGTACGGTGTCTCCGCGGAAATCGCGCAGGAAATCGGCGTGTTTCTCGAGAACGGTGACCCGAATGCCCTGCCGGGCGAGAAGGACGCCGAGCATCATCCCGGCGGGGCCTCCCCCGGCGATCAGGCAATCAGTTGTCAGTCTGTCGAGTCCTTCGGGTCTGTCGAGTCTATCGGGTTTGTCGGGTCGGTCGAGTTTTTCAGGTATATCGGGTCGGTCGAGTCTTTCGAGTCGGTCGGGTCGGTCGAGTTTTTCACGTATATCGGGTCTGTCGGGTTTAGCGGGATCATCGATTCTATTTTCTTTGGTCATTTTGCCAAAAGTCCGAATTGATC
>JAGFIQ010000173.1 GCA_024103495.1 Aridibacter famidurans | reverse complement strand
GATCACTCTCGCAAGCCCGAAGCCTCAGATCCTGAGGCCGGTACTGATCAACGAGACGCTTCGGTTCGACAATCTCAGGCTTCAGCCGATGTTCGAGAAGGCATTGAGGGAGGCGAGCTTTGTCTCCACACGGGGCGGCGAGGAGCCGAAGATCGTCTTTATCGACGCGGACGAGATGTCGCAGGCCGTGCGGCCGAGCGGTTCGTACAAGGTGGTGAACGACGTCCTGACGGTCAGCCTGGTCCTGGTTCGGGACAATAAGCTTGTGGGTGAGGAGATCGTCATCGGCGGCAACGCTTCGGATCCGGAGCGGCTGGTTCGATCGCTCGTCGAGAAGATCCAGGAAGCCTCGACGGCATTCAATGAATAGAAGGGGGATCTTCAGAACTATCGAAGGAAAAAGGAAACAATTAAAGGACATACGCTTCACAAGAGCTGCCGGGGCTTTTTGTCTCGCGGCGCTCGTGCTCTTGTCTTCAGCGGATACCTCTTCGCAATTGACGGCGGGCCCTGACGCCGTGATAGACACGGCTCGGCTTGTGGTCCAGACCGGGCACTCCGGTTCCATCAATGACATTGCGATCTCGCCCGATGGCAGGCTCATCGCCTCTGCCGGAGACGAGGGAATTGTGATCATCTGGGAGGCCGAATCGAGACGGATGCTCAGCGTGCTCAAAGGGCATTCCGGGGCAGTAAAGAAAGTGGCGTTCTCGAATGACGGGATGTTTCTCGCGGCAGGAACAGGTTCGCGCGAAGATGACGAACCGGGGGTGCAGGACGAGCGCGAGCGAGCCGGTTTCGAGATCCGGGTCTGGACCGTCCCGGGTTGGGATGAGGCGGCGGTTTTTCGTGGGCACAAGGGCGAGATAACCGGCTTGCAGTACACGTCCGATTCGCAGCCTTTGTTGATCAGTGCTTCCGCGGACGGTTCCGTACGTCGGTGGATCGGCGGTGGTGAAGTTCTGTTTCAGGCCAAAGATGTGGGTCCGCCAGGGGAAGAGTGGGTTGATCCGATCACGGCAGTTGCCGTCAGTCCTGACTCAAAGCAGATAGCTTTTAAGGTCGGGTCCGAAAATGACATCCGTCTCGTATCTTCAAGGGACGGGAGCCCGATCGGGAAGCTTTCTGCGGACTACGAAGAGAACGGTCACAATCTCGCTTTTACAAAAGACTCCCGGTTCCTGATAGCGACCTCGCAGAATCCGTTCTTCGCGATGTCCACCGTGTCTTACGAGGGAGTTGCCGAGATCTGGGACCTGAAGAATGACGATGCGGCGGGGAAACCCGTCGCGAAGTTTGGCGGGGGCGATCCGAGGGACATCGATGCGGTTGGTCTGTACGGGCCGATCGCCGTTTCGCCCGGATCCGCCTCGGCATTGGTTCCCTGCAAGACAACGGGCGGCCTATGCCGCCTTTGGCTCACTGCTGCAGGTACCTGGAACATGGAGGAGTTCGCGAACCCTTGTTTTAACGAGATCACCCTGTTCAATTCGATCGAACTAAGTTCCGATGGCAAGTACTTCGGTTGGGCGGAAGGGATCGCATCCACGGGCGGAAGTGCGGGCGGAGGATTCGGCGAGGATGCTTTGGGGATTGCCCGTTTCGAAGACCTTGCGGCGCGTTCGGGCGACGATCTTTGTTCCGTCTCACAATTCCCCGCGTTTGCAGAAACGAACGTAACCGATGACATATCGGTGCTGGCAGCCGGCGAGAAGATAAAGTCCGGCTCAACTATCTGGGATCTGCAGTCTTCGGTGGCTACTCGATTCGGACAGACGGTGGATGAATTCTCGGAAGACTCGCCATACAATCGGAATCCCGCCAACTGCCTCATCAGGTTCTCTCGGTCCGGAAAGAGAGCTGTTTTTTCAAAATGCGCCGCCGAGCCTGATGATGAGAGCCTCTCCGCGGGAAGAGAACTGTCCGTGATCGACATCGATTCGGGAAGGGTCATCTATGATGTGCCGCTCAAGTATTCGGACGACTACCAGGCAGAATGGTGGGACACGCGATTCGTCAGGTTTGCACAGGATGACCGATTACTCGTCGTAGCCTCAAAACACAGGATCAGCGTCTTCGATATCGATAACAAGCAACTTGAATGGACAGCGGAGGTCCGTTCGAACTACGGCCGGTATTTTGTGGGCGGACATGAGTACGCATATCCGTTTGCGTTGGATCGAACGGGGTCTTTCCTCGTGTTTAACGAGTGCCCGCCTCCCCGGGTGGATGGGCTAGTTCCTTGTTCGATGAAGCGGGTCGACCTGAGTACCTTTGAAGTGAGGAAGATCACCGAACTTGGGTGCTCGGACGAGTTCCTCGCGGTCGTTCCGAACGGGAAGAGCGTTCTCGCGGCGGAGTGCTACGGTGGACAAGACGGACTCTTTCTTGTCGATATCGAATCGGGAAGACGGTCCGGGCTGCCGTTGTCTGACGATCCGGGAGACCTGTTCGGATTCACAAGGCTCGAGTTTTCGCCTGACGGGAAATTCCTGCTTGCAGGTGTCAAGTTTGTACAGCGTGTGGAAACGGGATCGGAACCTGACGCCGGAGCGGTGGATGGCCAAGATCCGGGAGAAGGGTCAACCGAGAGCAGGGACGATTACCCCGTCCTGAAGCTCTTCGATACTGGTTCCTGGAAGGAAGTGAAAGCGTTTCCCGGACAGAGTCCGGACATCTTCGCTTTTTCCGGCGACTCTCGGTACATAGGTTTTTCGGATCGTCTGAGAAACGTCGTTTCGCTGAGAAATATCGGGGGCTCCGAGGACATTGTAAAGATAGCTGTCGACGAAGGAATCATCAGCCGAATCGCGGTTTCCGAGACCGGGGACTATCTCTTCATAAGGCTCGAAGACGGATCGACGAAGGTTGTTGAAACGAAAGGAGGAAAGGAGGTCTGCCGTTTGTTCTCCCTGAGAGACGGGAACTGGGCGGTGACGACGCCTACCGGCCATTTTGACGCATCGCCCGGCGGTCGGGAAATGCTCCATTACGTCGTCGGAGTCGAGACGGTCACGCTCGATCAGATGAAGGACCGATATTACAGACCCGGCCTTCTTAGATCGATCTTTGCAGGGGAGTTCAAAGGGACTGAGACTCTGTTCACTTCGAAGGATCTGTATCCCGATGTGACATTCACGCCTAGCCTAGAAGGAAAGAGACAGATCGAGATCACGCTCAGGAACAGAGGGGGCGGGATCGGCCCGGTCCAGGTACTTGTGAACGGCAAAGAGGTAGTGGCGGATGCAAGGCCGGACGGTTTCGATCCGGACACACGAGAGGCTTCCCTTGCGGTCAGTCTCGAAGGCGCGGCGTTCCTGCCCGGCGCTGACAACCGCATCGAGGTTGTCGCCAGGAACTCAGAAGGCTGGCTGACGAACCGCGGTACTCCCAAGGGATCGAAATCGGTGGAGGTCAAGGGAAGTCCAAATCTCGAACCTCCCAATGTTTATGCGATCGTGGCGGGAGTTTCGGATTATGACGGGAACGAGATCGATCTCAGGTATGCCGCAAAGGACGCCGAAGCATTCGCGGCGGCGATAGAACTTGGCGCCCTCGGTATAACGGAAGATCCTTCGAAAGTGCATATCAGGCTCCTCACAGCCGGCGGCGAAGGGACACAATTCAAGATTCCGGATGCGAAGACATACGGCGCTTCGAAAGAAGACTTCAAGCGGGCGTTTGACGACTTCAAGGCGGCAGAGCCGGAGGATGTCTTTGTAGTTTTTCTTTCGGGCCACGGAATATCCGTGTCGAACGGACCCGATTCCCGGGATTCGAGTTACGACAACTACCTTTTTCTCACGGAGGACGCTGATAGCAACAACAAGAGCTTCTTCGCCGCGAGGCTTGAAAGGGAAAGGAAGGCGCTTTCAGGCGAAGAAATAAAGGAGTTGATGAAGCAGAACCGGGCATTGAAGCAGATCATGATCCTCGACACATGTGCGGCGGGGGCCGTCGGGAACAGCTATTTGTCGAGGGACATGCCATCGGACCAGATCCGCGCGCTTGAGGCGCTGAAGGACAGCATGGGATTCCTTGTACTGGCGGGCAGTTCGGCCGACAGGGTGAGTTATGAGGCAAGCAGTTACGGGGGCCTTCTGACCTATTCGCTGCTATACGGGATCAAACAGGAGTTCGCTCTCGAAGACGGAAATGCGTATGTCGGCGATCTGTTCGACTACGCGAAGAAGAAGGTCCCGGAGCTTGCGAAGGAGATCGGAATTGTCCAGAATCCAAGAGTTTTCGGCGAGGTCGAGGGAAGAATCCCGATGCTCAGGTTTTCCGAGGAAGACAGAAGAGCGATCAAATTGCTGGTTAAGAAGCCGGTTATCGTCCGTCCGGTCCTGATCAACAGGGAACTGGATTATGACGATCGGGATCTCGGCACGATGCTCGCGAACGCGCTAAAGGATCTCAAGCTCTCCGGATCTGAAGGGGGCGCGGAATCGCCGGTTGATTATTTCGAAGGCGTCGGGGGTCTGGATGCGATCAGGCCGAGCGGCTCATATCACGTGGCGGACGGCAAACTTGTGGTGAGGATAAGACTTATCAGGAACAACCGGCCACTGGGTGAAGCGACGACGCTGGAGGGGGATGCCGGCAAACCCGGGGAATTGATCTCCCGACTCGTAGATATGATCGTCACAAGGGCCACGGAGGCGATCAGGAACTAAGATCAGAGCCGAGGATCAGTTCCCTCGAGGATTCTCACTGAGTATTTCCAGCCCGTACCGGTAACGATCGTCCGTTCCTCCTATTTCCGCAGTCACACGAAACCTTCCGAATTTCAGGTCGTCCCGACCGACAACCACCTCGAGCACGGGTCCTTTTTCGCCGGACCTTGACGCAACGGAAGATCGCGACCAGATCTCCTGTCCCGCCAGATCCCTGATCGATACGGAGTATTCGCCTTTAGTCGCGGACTCCGGCAGCTGGATGGACAGGTTCAGCTGAGTCGTGTCGTCGCCGATCCTCACGGCGCGGAACACGTTCGTGGTTCTCATTCCCGGAACGAACGCGAGAGTTGCGAAGACAGGATTGGCCTGGTTTTGCCTTGACGGCGGCTCGGTCGATGTCGGAGTGCGCTCGGGGCCGGAAGAGTCGTTTACCGCGCGATCGTTCCTGTTTCCGGGGAGAGGACTGCCGTTGGCATCCGGGCTCACCGGTATAGAAGGTGTATCGAGGTTGGCCTCTGCGACGGGCTGAGGTTGGGTCTGAAGGATCCAAAGCGACCACAAGATACCTAAAGTTATCAGCAGGATCGCTGCTATGCTTGCGAACTGCAGCACGGGGATCCTGAACGAAAACCCTTCGAACAATCCGGCCAGAAAACCTTTGTTCTCAGGCCTGATCTTCGCCAGCTCGCGGTGAAATACATGGGCCTCTGCGACTTTCGCATGCCTATCGGGAGATACAAGGTAGCCACTCTCAAATCTCTCGATCTCACGTGCATCCATTTCCTCCCGGACGTACCGGTCGATGAGGCGCATTTCGGCAGTTTCGAGCTGCTCGAACAGGTCGTCGTCCAGGAAATACGATTCCTCGAAAGCTTCGAGCTCGTCGCCGGCCAGTTCTCCGAACAGATAAAGATCGATGTTGGCTTGTTGATCTGTGCGCATTTCTTAGATCTGATCCTCCACGTCCTTAAAGTGTAAGGATCGTCAAAAACCTTACATCCCGTCACCGTCTTTTTCGCCAAGGCAATTCTCGACACAGGCTGCCACTTTCTTTCTGAGCCTGCAGATGTTCGTGTACAGCGTGCCGGGGCTCATCCCGTTCTCGTTTGCGAGCGTCTTTCTCTGTTCGATATGGGTTTTGTCGGTGCCCTTGATCCGGTAGAAGGCCACCAGCAGGTCGCGTTTGCCATCCGGAAGCTCGTCAAGACATCTGCGAAGACAGTTGACATCATCCGGTGTTTCCTCGATGTCGTGAGGGGCCTCGATCAGTTGCTGCGGGACAAGGTAACCGACAGCATCCTCTCCCGATCCGTCATCGATGGCGCCGGAATGGTCGATGGAAACGGTGGTCGGTTTTTTGAACGCCTCCAGACAAACGAACTTCGCGATCCCGAACACATATTTGCGAAGATCCTCGACCTCCTCGCCTTCGCTCACCTTCGTTACCGCCCTGAATATCACCTCGTCGGCGTAGTCTTCGGCAGGTGAGAGCCTCCGGCCGGCGAAGTACATTACAAGCTTTTGCCGTAGTTTCTGGAATTCGACTTCATTCTCGAAGTGCAAGCTCGGCCTCCTAGCACAAACTGGCGAAGAAACGAAAGAAACCTTTGAGCGACACTAAAGCTTTATTTCATTACACATAGGCTGTCAAGAATTCTCCCCGGTCTGCAAACCCGCGGCAGGAAACCGCTTCTCGAAGCGAACTTTGTAAGGAATTTAGCTGCGGCGCCACTTCAATGCATAGGCCTTGATAAACGGCTAATTCAAACCGATAAGGAGAATCAACACAATGACGAGCACAACACTTTTTACGGCGATCACGCTAATACTTCTATTTGCAACGAACTCATTGGCAGCTGCCGGCGGTCTTCAGTTTCACACCAAGCTCGCAGCGGGCGGCCACACAGAGGATATTGACCGGAATGCAAAGGTCACCAAGGCGACCGACACGCTTTGCCTGGGTCTGGACATCAAGGCCGCAAAGTTCGAAGCGTTGATGATGGTGGCAGGTATCGGATCACGAGACGATCTGATCAAGGAACTAACCTACCTCGAGAGTCACCTCAAGGGAACGCCCGAAGGCGACATCATTGAGAACACACTGAGGCAAAAGGATCTGACCTATGCAGATCTCTACAACGCATTCGACAAGGTCGAAAAGGCTCTGCTCGTGAAGTTCGGCGGGGAGGAGCGGTGGGCATTCAGGACCGGCCTGAAGTTAATGGATGTGATCCTGGCATCAGTTCCGGGGATGGAGTCAGATCTGTCGGAACATCTTGAGGACCTGAGCGCTTTGGCTGCGGAGGGAGCCGAATATGCTTCCGATGAAGAGATCGAACTGTTGGAATCGATCGCCGGCGTGAAGATCGGTGCGGGTCAGAATCAGGCCAGTTTCGACGAGATCCTGCTCCAGGCGACAGTTTTCACCGAAACCTATATGAATGCCGCCTAGACCCGGTCAGTTACGTCGGACAATTTCGGCCACCGCGGTTTAGCGGTGGCCTTTTTCTGTCGGGAGCGCTTCTTGATCAGACAGCTGTCGGGACAGAATCCATTATGGCCCACGACCTTACGGGCGGATCCAGTAGCGAAGCTCCTGCCGATCAGTACAAAAGGCCCGTCACTCAGAAGCCACGAACGTCAGCTTCCTGAACCGGCCGCCTTCCCAGGCCAGATAGTGTGTACCGATCTCTTCGTCGTCCGAGAGAGCGCCGCGGACTATCAGCATCGAGCTGTCTTTCCGGAATTCCAGGGCTTCCGCTTCGATGTCCGTACCGGGAAGCCCGACTCCGAGGCCTGCCATTTGCTCAGGGAAGAACACGCGGCCCGTCTTAGCGTCGATCAAGGCTCCGACCAGGCAGTTCGTGCCGCATCCCCAGTACGTGAGAATGAAGTGTCCGGCGAAATTGACGCCCTCTTTCTGCGCTTCGGTAAGCCTTGTCCGGAACATCCTCGCATCCTTGTGGCTGCTGAGGTTGACGGCCCTGGGTGTCCCTTTCCAGACCGCCGCGTGATTGTCCTCGAACGTCGGCAGGTCCCGATCCTTTCCGGCGGTCTTTGCTACGCCCGACGTCAGCTTTCCGAAGAACGCATACCTGGCGTTCGGGCCGTTCACGGAGAGCCGCCAGTGGGTGAAATCCTCGACGTTGTTGCATCCGTTCCCGCGTCCCTGGAAAACGAGGAAGTAATCCGCTCCCCCTTTGAAACCGGCCGAGAACATATTGCTCGCCGATCCCACCTTTCCGCGGAATCTCAGCTCTTTGTAAAGCAGCGGGCCGCCGCCCGGTGAGTCTTTTCCGTCGTGAATGTCCGCAGCGTAATACTCGCGCTCGGCAGGTATGGGAAGTGTGAGAGCACCTGCCGCGTCCTTGAGCGAGAATGTGAACATCCAGGAAGTCGACATCACGCTGACGCGCGTTCCTATCTCGTCGAATTCCGACCAGGTCTCGGACGACTCCGATATCAGTCGAAGCGCGTCCAGGCCACGCACGATCTCGAAACCCGCCGCGTCCAGGTACAGCGAGGACTCGGGCGCGTACTTCATCTTCGAGAGGATTTCGCGCTCATAGTCGTCGAGAGCGCTCTTACTTGAGAAATAGGTCCCCTTCTCCGCACAACAGGCGCAGGCGAGAGCCTGCTGGAAAAGCGAAAGGATCAACAAAGGTAGCAAAATCAGTATCAGCGGTGTTTTCTTCATAGCGTCAGCCTGCAGGTTCATTTCTTAAGATCATACTCGGGGAGTCCGGGCCGGATTATACACTCTGCGGCAAGGCGCACCGCCCGGCTTCCCGTTATCAAATGCGTTCTATGGGACTCAAATCTATCTTACCGAGGCTCGCGATCGTGATCGCCGCCACGGGCATCGCCTTTTCCCAGCAATCCGGCTACCTGTCGGAGTGGAGTGATTTCAGGACGAAACTGATCCGGAAAGAGAAGTCGTTTCAGGCGGCAGAGCCGCTCGAAGACGGCCGTGAAGGATTTCAACTGGTCACCTACAGTTCCGATGGAATGCTCCTCAAAGCGCTTCTCAAAAAAGGACAAGCGGCAAAGGGAAACCGCCGCCCCGCCGTTGTGTATCTTCACGGAGGCTTCGCGCTTACCTACCCCCAAATGGCGTTTACAAAACCATTTTCAGAGGCCGGCTTCGTGGTTTTCGCACCTTCGTGGCGCGGCGAGAACTCGAACCCCGGCTGTTTCGAGCTCTTTATGGGCGAGGTACGGGATGCGAAGGCCGCCGTCCGTTGGCTCGCGAAACAGGATTACGTCGATCCCGGACGGATCTACGTCTTTGGCTGGAGCGTGGGCGGCGGGATCGCTCTGAACTTGAGCCTCCACGGAGACATCCCGGTCCGGCTTTCCGGTTCAAGCGCGGGAATGTATGACAGGGAACTGATCCGGTCCTGGGCGACCGAAGACGATTACATCAAATTTCCATACGACCACACCGACGAGAAGGAGAACCACTTTCGCCTGCCGATCTACAATCTGAAGGCGATGGTGAGGAGCCACGTCGTGTACATCGGTTCGGAAGACGGGTACGATGACGCTGCAAAACTGCTGGCGGATCTGTACCCGGATCACAAGACAAGGCTTGACCTGCGGAAGCTGGCGGGGGATCACGTCTCAAGTGTAAAACCGGCGGTGGAAGAGTTCATCAAGATGATCCGTGGTAAAGAGGAGACCAACTGGGATCGGGGTTATATGCGCTCGGCAAAGACATCCTCAGCTAAGGCTTCTCGGAATTCTCGCGATCTCCGGGCAGTAAGAAACTAAGCCTGTGTCCCAAGGAAGACTAAGATCTCCTCAATATCCCGAAGGGCCTGCGGCCGTCTTAGAATTGGGTGAGACAATTCTTTCTTTTTACTCTCGCGTCTCTCTTATCCTCTCGATCCCCCGCCGTCGGATCTCATCCAGATCTTCTTTTATCAGCGGAGTCGCGTCCCCGCTCTCGAGTCCTTCAAGAAGCAAGCTCCCGAGCCGCCTGTCTTCGCGCGATCTCATGTAATCCCTGGCGAGTTCCCTGAAGAATTCGCTTGTGTTACCGTAGCCGTCCTCGGCAACCGCTTCTTCAACCTTTCGTTTCAGGGCGCCCGGAAGCGAGATGTTTATAGTTTCGATCGCCATTGCTGACCTCCCGGGTAAAGGATACGTGGAATCGGCGAAATATCAATAAATGGCATTCAATGACAACCTTCTTACTTGTACGATTTCGGCCTCTCGAAAACGGGTGATGCATTAAGAGGTGAATTCCTGACCGAACAAACCATTGCGGGAATTGAGTGCATCAGTCGGGTCGAATACTATCCTTAATCCGCATTTTTCAGGAGGATCATGAGACGTTACCTGATTATCACTTTCGCATTCCTGCTCTTCGCGGCGGCGCCCGCCGGCGCGCAATCCCTCGATCCGTGCGATTTTATACGCGGGCTCGAGAACAAAGGCCGTATAAACTGCTCCCGGATCAAGGTCCCGGAAGACCATTCGAACCCCGACGGGCGGAAGATCAAGATCGCGTACGCCGTCGTCAGTGCGAAGAAGGGACGCGCGAAGGAAGCCGTGATCTACTTTTCCGGCGGCCCCGGAGGCGGAAGCCTGGGCGCCGGGTTCATCAGCTTCCTCGCAAACAGCCCGCTTGCAGAAACGCGCGACCTCATTCTCTTCGATCAGCGCGGTATCCAGCATTCCAGCGCGCTGCCGGACATTGGCAAGGGCGTTTACGACGCGATGGCCGCCGATACGGATATGGAAGGCGAGCGGAAGATGATCGCCGAAGTGCTCGCCGATTTTCGGAAGAAGGCGGACAAGAAGGGTATCGATCTCGGCGCCTATAACTCGTTCCAGAACGCGCGGGATGTTGCCGAGCTTATGAAGAAGCTGAAGTACGGAAAGTACAACCTGCTTGGAGTTTCGTACGGTACAAGGCTCGCGAGGATCATCCAGGACCTTTACCCGGAGATGCTGAACACGGTCATTCTCGATTCGCCGAACCTTATGACGGACGATTTCCTGATCGACCGTATGAAGAGCTACTCTGCGGCGGCGGAGAAAACGTTCCGGGCCTGCGAGCGGGACGCGACGCGCCGGGCGGCTCATCCGGAGCTTGCGAAGGAATACATCTCGGGGACCGAGAAGCTCAAGAGCGAGCCGGTCCCGGTCAAGTACGACGGCGGAACTTTCGTGATCAATTCGCAGGATGCGGTGTATTTTCTGCGCCGCCAGCTGTACAGGACCGACGCGCTCGAGAGGTTCCCGGCGCTGCTACACGCATTTGTCGAGAAGGACCAGAAGATCC
>JAGFIQ010000091.1 GCA_024103495.1 Aridibacter famidurans | reverse complement strand
TGCCTTCTTCGAAAGCTCGGAATCGATGTCGAGTATCACGTAGCCGATCTCGGGGTTCGTGCTCAGGTACTGGCCGACGATGTTTATGCCCTCGTCGGACAGCTCGGTATTGATCTGGCTCAGAACGCCCGGAATGTTTCGGTGAATGTGGAGAATGCGGTGCGTCCCGCCCTGGGGCGGGAGGCTGACCTGAGGCACTGTGTGCGAGCCGGTGGTGGTTCCGAACTCGAGATACTTGAGCAGCTTCGCCGCCGCGTCGAGGCCTATACTGACCTGCGCCTCCTGTGTCGACCCGCCTATGTGCGGCGTCAGGATGACGTTGGAGAGGCCCCGCAGATCGCAGTCGAATTTGTCGCCCTTCCTTTTCGGCTCTTCAGGGAAAACATCGATCGCCGCGCCGCTCAGGTAACCGCTCTTCAGCCGCTTCTTCAGCGCCTTCAGATCGACGACGTCGCCGCGGCTGTAGTTGACGAGGATCGCTCCCTTCTTCATCTCGCCGAGCGTCTTCTCGTTGATCATCCATCGCGTCGTCTCGTCCGAAGGCACGTGGAGCGTGACGATGTCCGAGCCGTTCAAAAGGTCCTTCAAAGATCTTGAAGGCGTCGCGTTCCCGTGCGGAAGCTTTGTCGCGATGTCGTAATAATGGACGTCGAGCCCCATAGCCTCCGCGAGGACCGACACCTGCGAGCCTATGTTCCCGTAGCCGATGATTCCAAGCCGCTTGCCTCGAAGCTCGTAACTTCCCGCGGCGTCCTTTTCCCAGATACCTCCGTGCGCGGCGATATTCTTGTCGGAAATGCGGCGGATCAGCATCACGAACAGCCCGATCACGAGCTCCGCGACAGAACGTGTGTTCGAGTACGGAGCGTTGAAGACCGCCACGCCCTTGCGCGTCGCGGCTCCGAGATCGACCTGGTTCGTGCCGATGCAGAAACAGCCGACGGCGAGAAGCTTGTCGGCGGCCTCCAGCACTGCCTCGGTGATCTTCGTCTTCGAGCGGATCCCCAGGATATGGACGCCCTTCACGGCCTCGATAAGTTCCTCTTCCTGAAGCGCACCGGGAAGTCGTTTGACCTTTGTGTAGCCGTGCGAACGGAACTCCTCGACGGCGGAATCGGCGGGGTTTTCGAGGAGAAGTATCTTTACCTTTCTTCTCGGATACGATGTCGGCTGGGTTTTCATGAAACAGCGACTATAAACAAAATCGGATGGGACGTAAAATGGAGAGGCCCTGGGTCCGTCGAGCTTCAGCTTGTCGGGGATCAAACGCAGAGACGCGAAGGCGCAGAGGGAGCTGTGGACCGTGTCCGTAGCCCAAGCGTCAGCGCGGGCTACCGCAGCGAGATCCAAGTTCAAGGTTCAAAAGGTTCCAAAGGTGCAGGCCGAAACGCGACCGTCAGGGAGCGTGCCGACCGGTCATTGAGCATTGACCAATGACCATTGAAGAGCGCCATCGGCGCGCAATGTCAATACCAGCGCAAGACACCCGACATCTCCGGCTCAGTTCGGAACCAAACGCCCGTAGTCGCGCAGCGACGACCTGCATTTAGCCGTGGGTGGAGCGAAGCGGAACCCACGGAACTTGTCGCAATTCGCGCGCATCGCGAAGCGATTGCGTGATTCGCACGGGGTTCGCGCTTCGCGCTCAATGCAGCGCAAAGCGCTGCTCCAAACGGATGTCCGATAAGCCTCAGCTTGTCGCGGGCCGTCCAAGGCCCGGACTGTACTCCGCGCCTTCGCGCGGCGCAAACTGAAGTTCGCGGTACCTCGGCAGCGCAAAGCGCTGCTCTAAACGGGGCTGTGTTGGGTGGGCTTCAGGGCGGGGACAAGCCCCGCCCCTACTTTTGACCTGACCTAAATATGAATCGTCAGGTCGTGGACGCCTTCGGCGGCTTCCATCACCGTTTCGGAAACCGTCGGATGCGCGTGGATCGTCCGTCCGAGCTCGTCAGCCGTCGTCTCAAGCTGCATCGCGACGCAGGCTTCAGCCAGCAATTCCGTCGCGTGCGGGCCGATGATGTGGACGCCCAAGACCTCGTCGTACTTCTTCTCGGCGACGATCTTTACAAAGCCGTCCGTCTCTCCGATGATCCTCGCCTTGCCCGAAGCCGAGAACGGGAACTTGCCGACCTTCACGTCATAACCCGCGTCTTTCGCCTTCTGCTCGGTCATCCCGACGCTGGCGACCTCCGGATCGCAGTACGTGCAGTTGGGTACGAGATTCATGTTGATCGGCTCGACCTTCTTTCCGGCGAGCTTCTCGACGACCAGAATTCCTTCCTTCGAAGCGAGGTGCGCAAGCCAGGGCGTGGCGATGACGTCGCCAATAGCGAAGATCCCCGGCTCGGCGGTTTCGCAGTATTCGTTGACCTCTACGACGCCGCGGTCGTCCACTTTGACCTTTGTGTTCTCAAGCCCGAGGCCTTCGAGATACGGCATTCTTCCGATCGCAACCAGAACCATTTCCGCTTCAAGCTCGACCGCCTTGTCTTTCGGATCCTTGCCCGAAACCTTGACGCTGTTCTTCAGCTTCTTCATAGTGTCGAGCTTTACGCCGGTCATGCAGGTGATACCCTGTTTCTTGAACGATCGCTCAAGCTGTTTCGAAACGTCGGCGTCCTCGATCGGGACGATCCTGTCCAGAAGCTCGACGACCGTCACGTCGCAACCGAACCGAGCGTATACGGAGGCGAACTCGACCCCGACTGCGCCGGATCCGATCACGATCATCGATTTCGGAACTCTGTCCAGTTCAAGGATGTGATCCGAGTTCACTACCTGTTTCCCGTCCGTCTCAAACGCCGGGATCGGCCTGACGACCGAACCGGTGGCGATGATGATGTTCTTCGATTCGACCGTCTCTTTCTTGCCGTCTTCGAATGAAACCTCGACCTTTCCGGGCGCGAGGATCTTTCCGAAACCGTTGAGGACCTTCACCTTATGCTTTTTCATCAGGTACGAAACGCCCGCCGCATTCTTGTTGACGACGTCGGACTTGCGCTTCTGGACCTGGGTCCAGTCGAAATCCAGCTTGCCGACCTTTATCCCGAACTCCTCGAAATGCGAGGCTTTTTCATACAAATGAGCGGCCATAAGCAGCGCTTTGGTCGGTATGCATCCGCGCAGGCCGCACGTTCCGCCAAGCCTTTCGGTCTCTTCCTTCTCGATCAAGGCGACCTTAAGCCCCATCTGCGCGCCGCGGACGGCGGCGACATACCCGCCGGGTCCCGAACCGATAATAGTTACGTCAAATTGTTCAGCCATTTAATTCCTCTGATCCGATAGATGATCTTTGCCGGGACCAAAAGTCCCTGACAGTGAACCTTTGCAACGAGTAAATACCACTCTGAAAACGAAACTCACATTATATTGCCTGAATAGGTAAAACGAAAAGGGAGTGTCTTGATAGGTGGCCTGCGCCGTCTATGGGGTTTGCGAGTACCCCTTCGATTCATTCAGCGAAGTTAATTCTCTTCGGCTCCGTCAGGAGCCCAATGTCTGTATAAAAGCGATTCCAAGAATAATTCGCGCTCCGCTAGGAGCGCAATCTGCTCAGAGATCATTCAGCCCCGATGGGGCTGTGCTAATCCTTCGCAATTCCCTGCTACAGACATCGGGCTCCTAGCGGAGCCGGGATCTACATTCGAAGGCGTGGTATCAGTTGCCTCACTCTAGCGGGGGGATGAAATAGCGATTCCTGAAAATGTTTGCCGGCTTCTTCCGGATGTTTTCGGGGCTGAAGCCCCTCCCCAATGTTGTTGTCCACCATAACCCCCGGCTGAAGCCGGGGGCAACTGATGTTTCCCTCCAATGCGATTTTCTGAGCGAAACGATCGGAAACGGCGTCCAGATCTGCTTTCAAGACGAGCTCATTCAAGGCTATAAAAAGCAAAAAGCCGGCTGCAGCCGGCTTTTGCGGGGCTAAACCCCGAAGTAGTGGTTCGACTTACGTCACCCCCGGCTGAAGCCGGGGGCAACTGAAAGGGATCGAACGGACGACTACCAGAACAGGAAATCCGCCGAGTGGACCGAGCCGTCGCTCAGTGTGACCGACAGCCTTCTGCAGGACCACCGCCATTGTCGCTTCGTTTTCCAGACCATCTTGTAGAAGTCCCTTCCCTGGTTGTACTTGAGGGCGGGATTGCCGTGCGTACGGATCGGTTCGGGGTCTCCGATCGGGTTCCTTGAATAACATCCGATCTTCACCGAGGTCGGAGATCCTTCGGCAAGGATATCCATCCCCTGGAATCCGTTCAGGCTGAACTTGACGGGAAATAGCCATCCCGCCTTGGCGAGGTTGTAGTGGTTCTCGCGGATCGGCCAGCGGAATCCGCCCCATTCGAAAGTGGTCGTCGGAGGCTCTTCGACCTCATACTGGACCTCGAATGCACCCGTATCCGCAAGATTGCCCGTTCCGTCAGCCGAATCGGGAACATCGACGGGCCGCGTCCCGCCCCTCTGGTCTTCTTCGGAAAGGCTGTAACCGGTGTCGATAGCGGGACTTTCGGGAAGAAGCGCGA
This sequence comes from Aridibacter famidurans, assembly GCA_024103495.1. GTDB lineage: Bacteria > Acidobacteriota > Blastocatellia > Pyrinomonadales > Pyrinomonadaceae > Aridibacter > Aridibacter famidurans. The sequence goes on along the minus strand of JAGFIQ010000091.1, from coordinate 19,819 downwards.
CCGTTAGGCTGTTTCCCCCGTTATCCGCAAGCCCGGCGGGATCGAGCATCGGATCGACATCGGTCCGGTCGGTCGCGTTGGCGCCGGATAAGGTCATTCCCGACGAATTGCCTATGAGATTGAAGCCGAGCGAGTTCACGGTCCGCCACACATCGGGACCGCCAGCTCCGCCCGAGTTGTTAGCGATTATCGTGTTCTCGAGGCTCACGGAACCGCTGCTGACGTAGATACCGCCGCCGTATGTCGCCGTGTTCGAGCAGATCGTCGAATCCCGAATGACGGTCACGGCCGCCGTGCCCACGCTGTGGTATGCGCCTCCGTAGGCGGAGTTGTTGCTGCAGAGCGTTGAGTTCGAGATCGTGACCGAGCCGCTGTTGTTGAAGATCGCGCCGCCGGAACCGCCGCGGTTGTTGTAGAAGGTCGATTGCGAAACGTTCAAGACACCCCGGTTATCGATGCCGCCTCCGAAGGTCAGGTTCAGGCTCCCTCCTGTGATCGAAAGGTTCGAGATCGAGAGATTTCCCGCAGTTCCGACGAAGAATACGCCTCCGGTGTTTTGCGCGTCCACAGTGACGAGCCGCGCGTCGGACCCGTCGATCAAGATCGCCCCGCCTCCGTTGATCGAAAGCCGTCCGGCGAGCCTGACGAAGCTGTCGGCGGCGAAGACAACCGGGTCGAACGTGATGTTGTCGTCCTCTGCAGATGCGACGGCCGCTGACAATGCACCCCGCAGCGAACAGTCGTTCGGCGCGCCGGTGCAAGCGGAAGCGGAGCCGTCGTCGTCATTTCTGTCGACAACGAAATCCGCCGCAAGGTTTTCCGCTGAAAGGATGGTAGTTAGAGCAATCGCGAGGGCGAGCGCCGCGAGCTTCGTGGGAAAAGGGGAGTGCTTCATTTTGGTTCTCCTTCGTTGATACAACTTTGAACGGAGATTAAACAATGTTAAACGCTCTGACTTTAAAGAAACGGCCAATCACTTGGCATTCCCGATTCGGAACTTTTAGGCGGATTCGGTCAATCAGGTTCTTCGTGGCAAAATAATGTTATGAGCACAAGAATCGAGACCGACTCGATGGGCGAGATCGAGGTCCCCTCCGACGTTTACTGGGGCGCGCAGACACAGCGCAGCCTTCACCACTTCAACATCGGCTTCGACGTGATGCCGAGGGAGATGATCCGCGCGCTCGGGATCCTGAAGAAGGCTTGCGCGATCGTCAACTGCGATCTCGGCAAACTTTCGGAGGAAAAGCGCGACCTGATCGTGCAGGCGGCTGACGAGGTGATCGAGGGCAAGCTCGACAGGCATTTTCCTCTGCGCGTCTGGCAGACGGGGTCCGGGACCCAGACGAATATGAACGCCAACGAGGTCATCTCGAACCGCGCGATCGAGATCGCCGGCGGCGAGATGGGTTCGAAGGACCCGATCCACCCGAACGACGACGTGAACAAGTCGCAGTCCTCGAACGATACATTCCCGACAGCGATGTACATCGCGGCCGCCGAGCAGATGACGCACCTGATCTTCCGGGTCCAGAAGGTGGAGAACGCGATCTCGGCAAAGGCTCACGAATTCGCCGACGTAGTGAAGATCGGGCGCACGCATCTGCAGGACGCGACGCCCCTGACAGTCGGCCAGGAGTTCGGCGGATGGGCTTCTCTGATCGACAGGGACATCGAGAGGCTGAACCTCGCGCTTTCAGATCTCTTCGATCTCGCGATCGGCGGGACTGCCGTCGGGACCGGGCTAAACTCGCATCCGGAGTTCGCTGAGCGCGCAGCCGGCAAGATCGCCGAACTTACGGGACTTCCGTTCCGGTCGCATCCGGACAAATTCGCCGCACTTTCGGCTCACGACGAGATCGTATTTGCGTCCGGCGCTTTGAAGACTCTCGCGGCTTCGCTGATGAAGATCGCCAACGACATTCGCTGGCTCGGTTCCGGGCCCAGGTGCGGGATCGGCGAACTCGTGCTCCCGGAGAATGAGCCGGGAAGTTCGATAATGCCGGGCAAGGTGAATCCAACGCAGTCGGAGGCGATGACGATGGTCGCCGCCCAGGTGATGGGAAACGACGCGGCGATCGGGTTCGCGGGCTCGCAGGGGAACTTCGAACTAAATGTCTTCAAGCCCGTGATGGTCCACAATTTCCTTCACTCGGTCCGGCTGATCGGGGACGCGTGCCACGGATTCGTGGATTACTGTATCGCCGGAATAGAGCTGAACAGGGAACAGATCGACGAATACGTGAACGAGTCACTTATGCTTGTGACCGCGCTGAACCAGCATATCGGTTACGACAACGCGGCTAAGATCGCGAAGCATGCCCATAAGAAAGGGATCACGCTTCGCGAGTCGGCTGTGGAACTTGGAATTCTAAAAGGTGAAAAGTTTGACGAACTTGTGAAGCCCGAGGAAATGACCAGGCCTTGATCAGCGCTTAATCTTCAACCGGCTGTACAGCGCGGCTCAATGCCGCCTTTGCGGCGTAATTTGCTTTCGCGGCGGCCCTTTCCTTGGGGTCGCCTTTTTGCACCTGGCGAAGATGCCGCAGTAAGTCCTTCTCCCGGTCGAGTTCAAGCTCGATCGAATCGGACGGATTGTCTTCCAGGGCCTTCTCTAACGCCGCGACCTTCTTTTCCTGTACTTCGATCTTAGCGGCAGCCTCGACCTTGTTTACTTCGGCGGTTTCGGGCGCTTTCTCGACAGGCGCCTCGACTTCAACTTCCGGCTTGTTCTCTTCTGACATCTTGAACTACGCCTCCTCGGTGCGATCAGGGAACCAGGCTTTCGCGTCGTAAGTGTTCTCGGCCTCCGCCCAGGTCTCGTTCTGTACCCTCCCAAGCAGGAATTCCATTCGCGATCCTTCCGGTACAGATTCGTCCTTCAAGAAAGCATCGATGTGCTCCTGAATATCGAAATTGGGAGAGATCTCAAACATTAACGCGACGAAAGCCGCGATGTCCTCGGCATGCTCGAAGCCGCGGGACTTCGCCTTCTCGATACCGAGCCGGACCATCTTGTCGAGCTTCTCGTCCGGGTAATCCTCGACACCTTCGTGAAACGCTTCCTGGACGATCTCCCGTATCACACGCGTCAGCTGGGTATCGTCTTGGGCAATGAATGCTTCGATCTGCGCTTTCTTTATAACGAGCATATTTGCCTCAGCCTCCGATGATCACGGTGGGTTCGCCTTTCGTAATATTGTTCGGTGGCCCTATCGCTTCCAGGATCGAGTCGCCCAATCGACCCGCGGGAAGAAAATTGATCATTACCGTCGCGGAGCCTGTGATATCCACGCCCGGGCCGTGCGGAGGCACCGGAGAAGGAGTCGCGCACATATGGATGTCGGCCCCTGCGGCCGCGCCCGTTATCGCGCTAGACATCGCCGAAAGGGCGGCGCCTTTTGCCGCTTGCTCTGCAGCGTAGGCGGCCGGAGCTCCGGGAGTTCCGGCGGCGGCAGCAGTAGCAGCTTCGGCGGTCTTGATCGCGGTGTCCGCGGCCGTTTTCGCCGCCTGCAATGCCGCAACCGCTGCTAAGGGTATTCCTCGCCAGGCGGGCATGAAGCCTATCAGCGTATTAAGACTTCCCGGGCCAGGAGTGAGAATAGGCGGCAAAGGATGCGCGGTTGTATCGATGTTCGATCTTGCGGCAGGTCCTGTCGGCATATCTTTATTCCTTTTTTACGAGGCCTTTTCAGCCAGATCTATCTCCCTGGTAGTAAGTTCTCCGTCCGAATTCGTGTAGGACAAAAGAACATCTCCATCTTCCGCCTCCGCGTAGTAAGCTTCCGTGTTCCCGAAAAAGGCCTTCAATTGCTCGGCGTCACAGGTCGGAAGGAACTTCCGGATGACCCTCGGATCGTAGAAACGAAACAGCATCGCCTTGCCTTGCTCGTCAACGACCTGGATCAGCGACCTGAAGTGCCTCCGCATTTCATAGATCGAGAACCGAGACTGCACGATAATTCCCCAGTTCTTTCCGAACGCGTTCTCAAGCACCCACGATGTGAACTTTTCGTTTGGTATCATCAGCGCCAGATACGGAACGACGTGAACCATGTCCGGGGTCAACTCGCCCCGGATCAGAGGGTAGTTCGGCGGATCGAACTCGTAGAGCTTCCTCGGGAGGTTGGGCACGGCCGCGGCATCAAGCACGCAGTATGTACGTGTCCTCGGATTCATCACCGCCGATCTGAACTTTTCGATGTCCATAAGTAGTCGTTATCCGGGTCAAACCGCGAGGAACGGCGTGCCGCTCTCGGAAGCGTTTGAGAATGCCACTGCGAGAGGCGTGTAGTCCTTTCGCGGAGGCTCCTCGCCCGGAGCAGTAATGTCGATCGAAGTCCCTGCATTCGCATCGTCCGCTTCTTGTGCTTCTTCCGGGCTGTTGGGGCTGCATCCGGCACCCGAACCGCCGCCGCCGCCGCTGTTGATGTTGACCATCGGCGCGGATATCGAGATGCTCGCGGGGCTAAGTGATATCGAACTTCCTCCGCACTTGATCGTCACCGAAGTGGTCGATTCGATCACATTAGACGCGGTGCCCTTTATATGGACACCTTGAGTAGCTTCCACAGCGAAGTTCTGGTTCGCTTTCTGGTGAATTTCCTGCGCCGTCAGCGAGGCTGTCCCGGTCACCGATTCACTTCGGTCACCTCCCACGATCAGGTGCTTGTCGCGTTTGACGTTCTCCAACTGATTGTTTTCGACGATCAGGTGACGGTCGTGCATCACCGTTTCCTTCGTGTCGTTCTTCACGCGGATATCCATGTTCTTCTGGGCGTGCATGAATATCTGCTCTTCGCCGGAAAGGTCCTCGAACCGGAGTTCGTTGAACCCACCGCCTCCGGTCGAAGTATCGGTCTTGATCCCCGATTTCGTCTTTTCGTCCGGCAGGGTATAGGCCGGCATCGCGAGCGGATTGTAAACGCACCCTGTGACGATCGGCCTGTCTGGATCGCCCTCGATGAAGTGCACCACGACCTCCATCCCGATCCTAGGTATGAACATCGAGCCCCATCCGTTCCCGGCCCACAGTTGAGCGACGCGGACCCAGCACGAACTCGATTCATTAACTTTTCCGTACCTGTCCCAGTGGAACTGGACCTTGATCCTTCCGTATTTGTCCGTGAATATCTCTTCGCCCGAAGGGCCTACAACGACCGCCGTCTGCGTGCCGGGGATCACGGGCCTGTCGGTCTTTCTCGGCGGCACGTAACGCGGCGTTCCCTGTCCCTGTTTCACACAAGTGAAGCTGTTCGTGTACGGCTCGTCGACCTCTTCCTCCGAGATATAACTGGGATTCTGCTCTGCCTCGTGCGTCACAGAGGTGAGCATGTAGTCGCAGTTGAGATTGCTGTCCGGATGCTCGATAAGGGCAAACTTGTGGCCGGCCGTGAACGATGAACAGTCAGAGGTGCCTGTAAGCACCCTGTATCCGCTGTCCAGGGCGTGCATCATGTTCTCGATAGTGCGCTGGCTGTCATTGTGGATCTCCCGGAGATTGCCCGGAGCCTCGCCGCCGCCGCTGTCGATGCCGTCGTATTTCCGCGCGTAGCCTCCCGGATACTCGTATAGCTCAAGCTTCTGGTTGTCGCCAACGTTGAACATCGAGGGCTGCTGTTTCTGGAGTTTGTTGTTGGCTTCCTGGAAGTTGTAGTCCCAGGTTGTGACCTTGCCGGTCTGCAGCCGGGTGTCGACCCATAGGTCGCTGATCGAAGGGGCGAATTCGTACTCGTCACTCGCTTCGATCCCGTATTTGACGCTCTGTGAGCTTGGGACCGGGACATGCGACTGCGGCGTGTCCGCGATGATCATCAGGTGCTTGCCGTCCACGTGCTCGAAGTAATAGTAAAGCCCCTCCTCTTCCATCAGCCTGGAGATGAAGTCGAAATCGCTCTCCCTGTACTGGACACAGTAGTTCCGGGGTTCAAGGTGTGCCTGGATCTCGTACTTCACCTCGAAGCCGGACAGGACTTCCTGCAGGATGTCGGGAACGGACTTCTGCTGGTATATCTTGCTCTGGATGTTCTGAGTCAGCATCCAGACGTGCGGAACCACCTTGGCAAAGTAGTATGTGAAACGGGTCCGGCGATGTCCTCTCGAGAACGATGCGACCATCCCGCTGAAGATCCTCTGGGTCCCATCCTTCTGCTGGATCGAAACGGCGACGCCCTTGCCAAGGATGCTGGCGGGGTCTACATCGGTGGGGGTCCTTCCTTCGCCTTCGTCCTCTTCGTGGAGCAGCTCGAGCTCGTATTCGAAGAGCTCGGAGATACTCTCGACCGCAGTGAATTTGTTGATGAGAAGGTAATCGTCACCCAGAGGGGTGAAGACCTTCATCATCCGTTTTTCCTGTTTTGCCGTTTCTTCTGCCATATCGCTTTGCTCCCTTCGGCGTCACGGCCGCGATCCGCGAAAAGAACCCGCCGCCGGTTTTTCGAACCACGCGGCGGGATGTCCTGTGAATGGACTCGACCGGGATCTTCAGCCGGACGATCTGCGGGACGCCCTACTCGATCGAATAAACGAAATTCGAGTTGTCGTCGACCGATACATGGGCCTTCGTGATGCCTTCTCCGCTCGCCATCTTCGAAAGCACTTCGCCGCTCATTTCGGGCAGCAGAGTGCCGTTCAGAATGTTTATGACATTCCGCGCCCCGCTGTCGACATCGGTGCATCGGCTTGCCACGGTATCGATGACGGCATCGTCGTAGGAAAATTGCGCACCGTGGTTCTCAAAGATGCGTTTGGTGATCTTGCCGAGCTGCAGTTTGACGATCTCTTTTAGAACGTCGTCGGAGATCGGATAGTACGGAACGGTAACCATGCGGCCGAGCAGCGCCGGCTTGAAGGCTTTGACCAGCTCCGGCCGGAGCGCCTCTTCGAGGCCCGTGGGGTCGGGACGCGTTTCCGGATCCGCATTCAGCGACATGATCAGATCGGTACCGACATTGGAGGTCAGAAGTATGATCGTGTTCTTGAAATCGATCTCGCGGCCTTCGCCGTCTTCCAGCACTCCCTTATCGAAAACCTGGTAGAACAGCTCCATCACGTCCGGATGCGCCTTCTCGACCTCGTCGAGCAGCACGACGGAATAAGGCTTCCTGCGGACCGCTTCCGTCAGCACGCCTCCCTCGCCGTAGCCGACGTACCCCGGAGGCGATCCTTTCAACGAAGAGACCGTGTGAGCTTCCTGGTACTCGCTCATATTGATCGAGATCAGGTTCCTTTCTCCGCCATAAAGAGTATCGGCGAGCGCAAGTGCGGTTTCCGTCTTGCCTACGCCGCTGGTTCCGACAAGCAGGAACACACCGATCGGCCTTTTCGGGTCGGTCAAACCGGCACGAGACGTCTTGACGCGTTCCGCGATCACCGCCAGCGCGTGATCCTGGCCGAGGACCCTTTCGCTGAGCGTCTTCTCGAGCTCGAGGATCGCATTGATCTCGTCGGCGACCATCTTGCCGACCGGGATGCCCGTCCAGCCCGAGATGATCTCGGCGATAGCTTGCGAATCGACCACGGGCGACATCAGAGGTGACTCGCCCTGGATCTCTTTCAATTCTGCAGTGAGCTTCTGAAGTTCGGCCTTCAGCGCGTCGGTGTCGACAGGGGCTCCGGTTTCGGGAGCGGCGGCGGCGCCTGTGGATTCGGAACCCGATGTATCCTGAGCGACGGCAGCGGCTGCGGACTCCGAACCTTCTTCCGTCTCGACAGCCGGCGCGGAAGAACCGTTACCGCCGAGACGCGACATCTCGAGCTTGATCCTGATATTGCGGATCTTGTCGGTCAGCCCTTTTTCCTTCTCCCACTGTTCGTTGAGCTTCTCGAGCTTCGCCGTGACCTCGTCCTTTTCGGCGTTGAGTTCGCCCAGTCTTTCCGAGTGGTCGGCTCCGGTCACCTGTTCACGCTCGAGCGAGTCTATCTCGCGGACAAGGTGGTCCATACGCTTTGTCGCGTCCTCAATGGCGGCCGGCGTTGCGCCTTGTCCGATCGCGACCTTTGCACAGGCCGTGTCGAGCACGCTGACCGATTTGTCCGGAAGCTGACGGCCCGTGATGTATCGGTGCGAGAGTTTCACGCAGTCGACGACGGCTTCGTCGAGGATCCTGACATTGTGGTGTTCCTCCATCTTGCCGGCGATCGCCCTCATCATTCCGACCGCCGTTTCGACGCCGGGCTCTTCGATCTTCACCACCTGGAATCGCCGTGCGAGCGCGGCGTCCTTCTCGAAATACTTCTTGTACTCTGCCCAGGTCGTAGCGGCGATGGTCCTGAGCTCGCCCCTTGCGAGCGCGGGTTTCAGGAGGTTTGCGGCGTCGTTCTGGCCCGCGGCGCCCCCTGCGCCAATCATCGTATGCGCCTCGTCGATAAACAGGATTATCGGCTGCGGCGAGGCCTTGACCTCGTCGATCACCGACTTGAGGCGGTTCTCGAACTCGCCTTTCACGCCGGCGCCCGCCTGAAGGAGCCCGAGGTCGAGGGTCCTCACCGCGACGTTCTTCAGCGGGTCGGGCACGTCCCCCTGTGCGATCCTCAGTGCAAATCCTTCGACGACGGCGGTTTTTCCCACACCGGCCTCACCGGTGAGTATCGGGTTGTTTTGGCGCCTTCGAGTCAGGATGTCGATGATCTGCCTGATCTCGAAATCGCGCCCAAGTATCGGATCGATCTTGCCTTCCCGGGCCTTCTGTGTAAGGTCTTCCGCGTACTGGTCCAGCGCTTTCGTCTTGCCCGGAACTCCGCTTGCGACCTGTCCGCTTGTGACTCCCGCGGCATCGCCGAGCGCCATCGACTCGCGTTCCTCGCTTGTATTCGAAACGATGTCGATGAACTCGCTTTCGAGCTTCTCGACCGATATGTGGTCGAACTCCTTCGAAATGTCGTGCGCGATTCGGGAAAGGCCTCCGTCTTTCAGGAGCGAAAGCACCATATGTCCCGATCGCACGCGGGCGGCGCCGAAGTCGATGGAGGCGAGAAGCCACGCGTCCTGGACCCAGCTCGGGATCCTGTCGCTCAGGCCCGGTGTCCGGTTGTTCCCGGTCTTAAGGCGGTCAAGCGCCGTGTTCACATCTTTCGTCAGCCTGTCGACGTTCACCTCGAAGTGATGACAGATCGCGTGGAGGTCGGTATCGTCCTTTTCGAGTAGTTTCGCAAGGAGATGCTCGATCTCAACATCGTAATTGGTGCGGGACAGGCACAGCCCGGCCGCATCCTCCAAAGCGCTCCTGCACGTGTCGTTCAGCCTGCCAACGAGGGACTTCAAATTTACGTTCATCTCCTGTTCTCCTGCCTTTGAATGGAATCCTTCACTCGCCGCTACGGATCAGCCCGGAAACTGCGAACCCTAACACGCTACTTGAACCGCTGGAGTGATGTTTGCCGCTATCTTATATCAATAATTGAACTTTCCGAAAAGCGATCAGAATCTCGAAATCACCTGACGGTCGTCTTCCTCGAACGGCCTGGACTTCAGCCACGAGGTCCAGCCGAGCATCGGCCGCCGCTTGGCGCGGGTCGTGAGCACGGTCCCCGGCACCTGGTCCTTTCGAAGAACAAGCTGCGCGTCGAAATCGAATTCCAGGCCCACCATGAATTTGACGAGCGATCTCAGCGCCTCATAGGCCGTTCCGTTCGGTAGAAACGCCTGGAACTTGTGAAACGACAAGGGACCGAGCACAAGCCTGAATTTAGACTGCTGGTCCCAGACACGCGTACCGATAATCGCGTCCACTCCAAGGTGGCTGTTCGCCGCACCGAGTTTCGTAATGCTTTGCTTGTCCAGGTCGAACCACTGGCCGAAGAACTGGAAGACCCGGACATCGATGCCGAAGTAATCCGAGACCATCGGAGAGGTCGACCTAGCCGAATGCGGTTTCTGCGTGATGAGTCCGGAATACGGAAGCAGGGCCTCGTCTTCGAGGTCCATGCGGCCGCGAAGGCCCTTCGTGCCGAGGCCGTTCAGATCGAAGAGATACTGGGTGAACTCGTCGTCGCCGCGCTCATATGAATACGGGAACCGGTACTTTTCCCAAGCCCTGAAGAACTGGGAAGCGACGCGATGAGTGAAAATGTCGGTGAACGCCCAGAAAGCAGTGTCGCCGTAACGGTTGCGGTTCAGCGCGTGTTCCGTGTAATGGACCGGCATCACGCCGCTGACCCCGACCACGCCTATGAAATTCAGGAACATCTCGACGTTTTCGGCGCCGGAATCATCGTCGACGGTTTCCTGGAGTTCCTGGATCTCGCTGGCAGGGAAGTCGAGAGAGACATTCGACCGGAAGCGGACGGCCTCTTCGTGCGGCATCGCGTCGCGGCCGACCGAACGTTTGTCCGATCTCAGCCGCTGCACGAGACGCACCGCCTGGAAGAACCCGAAACGGTACGGCTCTTCAAACAGCACTTTGTCCAAAGGCCTTTCGTCTGGCATGTTCTTAAGAAGTCACCCGCGCCGGCAGTCCTGTACTAAAGAAGGACCTGGTCGCCGGTCCTCGGCCGCCATCTCTTGATCTCGCCTTCCCGCTGCCGGGACTCGATCACGAGCTGGTTGAACGAGTTCAATGAAACGTAAACCCCCAGAAATCTCTCGAGCACGCTCGCGAACAGGTACATGCCGCTTCCGACGAATTCCTCTTCGTCGAACGCGATCGTAGTTTCAAGACCCCTCACAAATCCGGCACCGACCCTCTGGCCGATCCTGCGGATCACCGGTTTCGCGGACACGCTCGTGATCCCAAGGATCTGCTTACGCGTGGCGGACGAATCGTTGAAATTGTAAAGCTGAAGGATCTCCCGCAATGCTTCCGGATTTCCGTTCTCGTCGTTCACAAGCGAAAGATAGTTGAGGTTCATATGAGAGATCAGCCGCCACTGCGCACCCTTCCTCTGCGGCGGCCTTATCGTCTCCGTCGGCTTGGTCAGGCATCGCACACGCGAAATGAGCGCCGCTCCCTCTACCTCGAAATCGCTCTCTTTTCCGCCAAACGGCAGCTTCGCCGGAAGATCCCGGTTGGTGCAGGTAGTCTTGACCGTAAGTATGTCCGTTGCAGGCGTCCTCGGGTTGAACTCCGAGTCGACGAACGTAATGAATATCTCGCTGCCTTCGTCGTTCGGCCGCTGGGACTGTCGTCTCGAGGCGTACCAGAACGACTTCTCCTGCTCCTCGCCGTAGGTGTGCCGCAGCGAATAGAAGGGCGAGAACTCCCTTGTGGTATTTGTCTTGGGGTCTGTCGAAACCAGCTGGTCGACCGAATAGACTTCCGTAGACATCTGCCTGTGAACGTCAGGGATAAGGTGGTACTCGTACTTCTGCTGATTGAGGTAGATCGGGTCCGCGGTCTTTTCGAAGAGATTCACGATCGGCGAGCAGCCCAGCCTGAACGTGTCGCTCGTCACCGGGGCGGCCGGAGGCACGATATCCCTGAGCCTGATATGGATCTCAAAATGGCTGCCGAACTTCCTGGAGATCGCCTGGTCGATCCCGTAAATGTCGAAGAACAGAAACTTGTAGGGAAAGGTGAAATATTCGGTCAAAAGCCGGTATCCGGAGAAAGACCGCTTTGTATACGGGATCAGCGCCTCGTTCTCGTCGAAACCGACCGGTCTTATGTTGTCCGGCGTCAGGACCACCGTATCGGGAAGCTTGAGCTGTATGTTCGTGATCGTCTGCAGGTCTGAGCTGTCGAGCGGAGCTTCCTTCGCCCGGAACTCGACGGCGGTCGAGTGATTCAGAATGATCTCGTAAAGCGAATAGACAAGCTGAGGGTCGCCGTTAAGGAAGAACCGAATGGCTTTAGGCGGGGCCTCGGTCTCCGTCACTTTCATCTCGTGAAGCGAACTGTTCCCGTAGCACTTAAGCGACAGCCGGATCGTGCTGTCCGCGTACATCCCCCTCCCGTCGGTCGGCGCCGGAGACTCGAGGGCGGCTTCCTGGATCTCGATCGGGAAAAGAAGCGTCTCATAAGCTGTTCTGAAATGGCAGGGCGTCCCGTCCACTGGCCGCGAGTAAAGATTCGACCCTCCTTTAAGAGTTGAGACCGTGGTCAGCTTGTCGTTCGGCGAGCCGTATGAGAACTGTGCGATCGCCATTGAAGGGATCGGCGCCTGGTAGTGCGGATAGAGAACATTGATGAACGACTCCGTGATCTCGGGAAGTTCGTCGTCCAGCTTCAGCGCGATCCTTGCGGACAGGAAAGCAAATGCCTCGATCAGGCGCTCGACATGCGGATCCTCGATCTTTTCCTCATCGAGGAGCAGCCTGGAGGCGATCTTGGGATACCTCTTGCTGAACTCGGCTCCCATTTTTCGAAGGAACACGAGCTCGCGTTCGTAATAACCTAGAAGTTCGTCACGCATTCATTTCTGATCGAGCGGTGGTTCTCAGAACGCAGGTATCCGGAAAAGCCCTTGTCGTCTCCGGTCATTCGCGCGTCGGAAGCGGTACCGACGGGTCCACATTGCCCAACGAGTGCCTCGTGAAGACATTGCCGCTCGAAGGCATCTCTATGTCGATTCCGGGATTCCTCCCGGGAGAACTGCTCACAAACTCCCCGCCCTGAGCGACGTAGTTTGTTATCTGGGAGTTATCGCCGATGAGGGCCGACCAGGTAGCGGCGCCTATCAGAGGCGCCGGATTGACCGTGTAAGCCCTGAGCCTCGTGTGCACCGAGCAGTATGCGGCAAGTCCTCCGCCGAGAGAGTGTCCCGCGAGGATCAGGCTTCTCGCCGACCTCCGCACCACAGCCGTGTACAGCAAAGCCTCCCTGTATTGCGATGGTACATCCCCCGCAACCTGGGCTATATCGACTGCGACATCCAGAAGCGAATCGGTCCCGGCAAACGCAAGTACAGACTTGCCGTTCCCCTGAATGAAGATCGCCTTGAATCCCGACATCCAGCTGCTTTCGGTGTCCCTTATACTCCAGGAGGTTCCGTCCGGAAATCTGTAGGATTCATTCGTTTCGCCGTCATATGCGAGTTCGCAAACGCCTTTTGTTTCAGCAAACGTCAGTGTAGACATATCAGGCAAGTCCCTGGCTAACTAGATCTCTTTGATCTCGAAGTCGCCGCTTCCGAGCTCGAGGACGGTGTCGAAAACGACGGGCTCGGGGGTCGGCTCCACATTCAGGAAGGCCTCCACCCGGAATCTGAGTTCACGATCGGTGTTGTTTACCGGTTCGAGGACGACCTTCAGGTCAAGAAGCCTTGGTTCGAACCTCTCGATCGCGTCTTTCAGCTGGCCCTTGATCCGTTTCAGGTCGGTGTGGCTGCGTGCGCTGGTTCCGGTAAAGTCGGGAAGGCCGAAGGTGACGACGGACTTCGAGATCTCTTCGAGGTCCTCATCCACGTCGACCGGATAGCTTCTCGAGTTGAGCAGCCACTCCAGATCACGACGCACGCTTTGTTTCATTTCCGCAAGAGACCGTGTCCGGGATTTCGGCGCCTCCGTGGACGTCTTCGGCTCGTAATCGGTAAGCCGGTCCAGAAGAGACGGTGTTACCTGGGTCTCAAGGTCTTTTCGTTGCGACATGATCGCCGTTTGAAGACAAAGGTCTTTCCCGCTTTGAGAAAGACCATCTGTGTTTGGTAAACGCGGTCCCGCCGCGCTGTCGCGGCGGGCCGGTCATTTTCTGGAAAAGAAGATCAGCGGCTAGACTGTTTCCACCTTCTTGACGTCGTAGACGCAAGTGTCAACAAGCGAAACCGAACCGTCTTTCTTCTGCTGGAAGAACTCGAGCGTGATCTTTGTGAAATTGAACGAGGTCTGTTCCATCGGAAGTGTCGAGCTGGCCCCGGTCTGGAAGGACGAAAGCGCGAGCTCCTCGAAGGTTACCTTGTAATAGGTGTAGGGGTTGCCGTCACCACCCGTCTTGCGGCAGGTCAGAACTGCTTTCGGAATGTGCGTACCCTTGCAGGTGTGCCTGAACAGGGCCGGCGTCGCCTTGCCGTTCTGGACCACAAAATGGAAGTCCTGTACGGAGGCTCTTCCGCTTCCAAGTCCGGTACCGAGGGTCGATGAGCCCGCGTTGGTGGCTCCGAACGACCACGATGAGATCTGCATCTGTTTTTCAAAGCCAGGCGCAACGCATTCGCCTTCTACCCCGTCGATCTGCAAATAGAAATCACTTTCAGCCATTGTAGTTTATGCTCCTTTCAGGTTAATGATTTAAGTTCTGCTCCGTAACAACTTCGATTCCGACTTGTTACCTCGCCAACAGTCGGGAGACGCTCTCCCCCATACCTTTTGCGAAGTTGCCAAAAATTATTCAGCGCCTTCCGGAGCGAACGCCGCCGGCCGTTACGGCCGGCCGGCGTTCGCCGAAGGTAAGGTGATCAACCACCTGCCGGCGGGGGCAGATCCGCGACGAGTCTGAGCGATACCGAGAGCTCGTCGAGCTGGAAGTGTGGTCTGAGGAATGCGACCGCTCTGTAAGCTCCGGGCTTGCCGGGAACCTCCGCCACATCGATACGGGCTTCCCTCAGCGGATACTTGGCCTTCTGGGCGGCCGGCGCCACGTCGTTCTCGAGAACATAGTTGTTGATCCACTTGTTGAGGAACAGCGAGGCTTCTTCGCGCGACATGAACGATCCGATCTTGTCACGCATCATCGCCTTCAGATAATGAGCGAATCGCGAGACCGCGAAGATGTACTGCAGCTGCGACGAAAGCCTTGCGTTCGCGTTGGCTTCATCCGTGTCGTACTTCTTCGCCTTGTTCGCAGACTGAGTGGCGAAAAACGCTGCGTAATCCGTGCCCTTGCAGTGAACGAGAGGAACGAACCCGTTGTCGGAAAATTCCTTCTCGCGCCTGTCGGTGATGGCCACCTCCGTGGGGCACTTCATCGCGATCTCACCTTCGTCCGTTGCGAACGTATGCGTCGGCAGGCCGTCGACAAGGCCTCCGCCTTCGACGCCGCGGATGGCCACACACCAGCCGTGCATCGAGAAGGCTTCTGTCAGCCTGGTGCCCAGCGCGTACGCCGCATTGCTCCAAAGGTATTTCTTATGGTCCGTACCGTCGACGTCCTCTTCGAACATGAAGGTCTCGGTCGGCTTTGTCGCCGCGCCGTACGGCTCGCGGCCGAGGACGTGGGGAAGCGTAAGACCGACGTAGCGGGAATCTTCCGATTCGCGGAAGCTTCTCCACTTCATGTACTCGGTGCGGTCGAAGATCTTCGAAACATCCCTTACCTCGGTCATTTCCGAGAAAGTGTCCCAGCCGAAAAGGTCGGGCGACGCCGCGCTCAGGAAGGGAGCGTGGGCCGCGGCCGCCACCTGCGAGATGCTCTCGAGAAGAGCCATGTCCTGCGGGTGGTTGCCAAATTCGAAATCGCCGATCAGAGCGCCGTACGGCGCGCCGCCGAATGTTCCGTATTCCTCTTCGTAGATCTTCTTGAAGAGCGTCGACTGGTCGAACTCGAGGGCACGCTCGAAGTCCTTCAACAGGTCCTTCTTGTTGACCGACATCACCCGGATCTTCAGTTGAGGTCCCGTAAGGCTGTTCTTCACAAGGTGGTGAAGACCGCGCCACGAACCCTCGAGCTTCTGAAACTCCTCCTGGTGCATGATCTCGTTCATCTGAGCCGAGACCAGACGGTCGATCTCCGCCACTCGGGCATTGATCGTTGCGTCCATATTCTTGGACATCGTCAGTTCGCCGCTCATTACCTGGCTGACGAACTCGGAAATCATGTCCTTCGCGCGTTCTTTCTGGAAATCGTCGCGGGCAAGGCGGCCTTCGGCCAGGATGGTGTCAAGTAGACTGGCTTCCTGTTCCTCGACTTGGACTTCCGCTTGTTTTTCTGCTTTCTTGGCCATAGAATCAGTTTCCTCCTAACCTACTCGTCGTCGCCCTTGCCGATGCCGAGCGCTTCTTTCAATTCCTTTTGTTTCGACTCGTCGGAGATTATCTCCTCAAGCATCGTCTCAAGTTTTTCGTTTCCGTCCATCTTCGACCGGAGATCAGTGAGCTTCTGGCGGGCTTCGACGAGCTTTCTCAAGGGCTCGACCTGCTGAACGATGTTGTCAGGCTCGAAGTCCTCGATGTTGTCGAATTTGAGCTCAACACCCATCTTGCTTCCGTCGTCCTGAAGCTTGTTCTCGACCGTATATGCCAGCCTCGGTTTCATGCCTGAGAGCACCTGGTTGAAATTGTCGGCGTCGATCTCGACGAACTTTCTGTTCTTGAGGGCCGGGAGCGGTTCTTCCGGTTTACCGACGAAATCGCCCATCACCCCGATCACGAACGGAAGCTCCTTCAGTTCGATCGCGCCGCCGACCTCAACATCGTATGTGATCTGGACCCTCGGCGGCCGCACCCGGTCTAGCTTGTGTTGCAGACTCTCTTTACTTGGCATTTACTTATCTCCTTTCGTTAATGTACAGGTTGAATTTCGGTTGAACGATCCTTTGCGCCCGTCACTCGGCGGCCTCCCCGGCCTGTTCGGGTTCCTCTTCACCGGTATTGAACCCAAGCGTCTGCCGGAGGTTAAACAGGATTGCCTCATCCTTGATGACATCCTTCAGCCAGCTCTCAAGCGGCATGTTTCCCCACTTGACAGCTCTTGTGACGAGATATGAAACAGGGCTGTGCGGCTCGGTCTTCCGGAAGAAGGCAGCGAGCTCGGAAAGCCGCTTGAGCGCTTCAGCCCGGCTCGAAACCGCGCCCGACATCGAGGCCCCTCCCGTCCCGGCCGCACCGCCGGCGGATTCATCGTCGCCGGCCTCGACCTCGTCGGGTTCCTCCTGCCGTTTCAGTTCAAGGATCTTGTCGGTCTGGATCTTAATGTCGTCCAGGACCTTCTTCAAAGCGCGCAGGCTAGGCGCCTGGTTGATATCGAACTTCTCTTCGATCGTCAGGTTCAGGGCGCCAAGCGCCTCGAAGCATTCCTGGATAGCGACATTCAGTTCCTCGTAGAATGCCCTGCGCGACTTGGAGATCTCGGCCTCCCATTTGTCGCCGGTCACCTTGTTGAGGCGGACGGCCTCAGCCTCAAGCTGCTTCGCTTTTTCGGCGTCCTCGGTCGAGAGCGAGTTGATGTCGTCGGGGAAATCGTATTTCTTCGAATCGAGGAAATCCAGGTATGTATACCCGTCGGGAGTGATCGGCGCTCTCTGAATCGCGAGGCCGCCCTCGGAATCCACGAGCGACAAGGCGTTCGCGCGCCCTTCCATGTCGCCTTCGTATACTTCCGGATGAAGCGATTCCCAAAAGTTCACCTGGAGCCCCGCGAGGAGCCGCAGCGAATCTCTCAGCCCGGCGAATCCGTGCTCTCTTACAAGGGCCTCGGAAAGAAGGGCCGCCAATTGCAGGTCCTTGGTCTCGTTCTTGAGCGCCGGGACCGCCAATTCGATCACCTTCCGGTAATCCGCCAGCTTGAGTTCGTGCTGCCACTCGCCCTGCGCTAGGTTGTCGTCAGCGCGGCGGGCTTCGTTGATCTCGTCGTAGATCCCCGAATACCGCAGATATTCGCCGGAAGGATTGTCGGCCGAGACGGGCTGAAGCATCGCACCAAGATCGACCACCTGCGGCCTCGAAAGCTCGCTCCCGGGTGCCGGGATCTGATACAGGCCGCCCGCCGGCGCTTCCGCAGGAACAGGTTCCTCAGCCGACGCCGCTTGTGTATCCGCGTCGGACTCTGCAGCGGCTTGCGCTTCCGGCTGGTCGACCGCTTCGGCTGCCTCCGCTTCACCGTTCGATTGCGCGGCTTCCGCAGCTGCTTCTTCCGTGGCTTCTGGTTGTTCGATCTGTTCGCTCATCAGGGATCAATCTCCGTCCGCGGCAGGTTCCGCGAAGAATGGAACAGGTGCCGTCGGGATCGGGTTCCCAAGGGGCACCTATTCTATTCGAGTTTTGCAACTACAAGCAAACTTTACACAAAATAGCTCGGGCCCTGTTGTTAAATTTGCCTAAAGACTATTCTTCTTTATGGAAAAATTCAATCTCTTTAAGGTCGAGGATGGATTTGTGTTCGCCGTCGAACCAGAACATCCTCATCCCCTCGCCGACAAACAGCTCTTCTCCAAGGTCCCGCCAGTCCGTCATCCTTCCAAGCCTGATCTGGTCGTTGTCGCTTTTGAACGACTCCGAATATAGCGCCGGCAGGAACATCTCTCCTTTCGTGCCGTTCGTCATCTCGACCTCGGCCTGGATCCAGTAGAGGTCGCGCAGCGTCTTGGGAGCGATGAACTCGACGCGTTTTACGTGCTCGAATGGCAGCCAGGTGTAGGATTCCTTCACGATCGCCTCGAAAATGCACATCGTCAGATCGTTATAATCCCGAAAGTCCGAAACCTTCTCGCCATTTACACTGCACTCGAAAGCCGGCCGTTCCTCCTCGACCTCGTCCAGGACCTTTCTGGCTTCGGCGATGTTTCCCTCGCGGACGTGATTGTTCGCGACCAGAAGCTTCTCGACGTACTTCGGCGGGACCATAAGGCATTCCGGCATCAGACCGTCGTGAAAATATCGGATCCTGTCGCGCTCGGCGGCGAAATTCTGTTTGTAGATCTGCGCCCCGATCATAGCGTTAACGTCTTGCTGGCCGATGACGTCAAGCTGCTTCTCTGCCCGGTCCCAGTCCCCCGAGAAACAGGAGAGCTCGAACAGGAAGGTCCTCGCCGTTACGTCGGCGGGTTTCGATTTCACGGCCGCCAGGGCCGTCGTGACCGCGTCGCTCAGGTTTCCGGCGTCCAGTTGTGCTTTTGCTTCGTTCATAGTCTTTTTGTGCCGCCTCCTTACGGGGTCCTTAAAATCGAATGCGTGCCGGCGGCCGGATAAGTAGCAAGCCTATTGAATTATCTTCTCCGGCGCCCGGACCGACGTGAACAGCGTTCGGTCGAACGGATCGCCGCCGATCGGCCGGATCTGGATCCGCACCGTATTGCCGCCTCTCGAATAGGTCAGGCTGTAGCCCGACTCGGTCTTTGTCTTCGACGACGCGGCGTCCACGAAATTGAACAGACCCCACTCGCCCGGATAGTTCAGGTTCGCGGGCGAGGATGTCGAATCCTGATCCGTCGCAACGGTCGACGTCGTCGAGAGAATGTTGAGCGATACTCCGTTCGTGCCGCCCGTCTGGGCAGGGAACTTGAGGGGATACGAACCTGTTTCCCTTGTGGAGACGCGGATCCCGTCGATCGTACCCTCGATGATCGTGTCCCCTTCCTTCTCGATGATCATTTCATAGCTGAATCCGGGTGTCGGCGAACCGCCGAACAAGGCCTTTCTCAGCTTGAACGCATTGTTCAGGTATGCGACGAACTCTGGCGTGAACTTGACCGGGCTGTCGGGCTTCAGCGTGAGTCCCGAATCCGGATCGCCATCAAAGAAGTTCTTCAAACGGGTGTTGTAGAAGTCCGTCAAAGTGCCTTTTTCAGGATTCAGGTATTCGGTTAAGGTCTTCAGGTCGGTGACCGGAGTGGAAGCGTTTTGGAACGGATATCCCGCTTCGATCACCTTCGCCTTCGCGAGTATGTTGTCGCTCCACGCTTTCTCGATCAGGGACTTCGAATCCGCGCCCCACTTGAGCCGAATGTTCCCCAGAGGCTGCTGCAGGAAGTCTCCGACCTCGCGCATTCCCGAGGTCTCGAACCCTTTCGTCATACCGCGGATCTTTTCTTCGACCGAGGTGAGCGTGCGGTGGAAGCTCCTTCCGCCCTCGTCGGCATTCGCCAGCTGGGTCTTGAACTCGCGCAGCTTCTGCTCCGACGCCGTGTTCAGTATCTGCGAGATCTCGGCGAGCATCGCCGTGTACTGGTTGATCGGCTGGCCCTGTTCCTCCGCCGGATCGCCCATAACAATGAACAGCTGATTGACTTTCTT
>JAGFIQ010000082.1 GCA_024103495.1 Aridibacter famidurans | reverse complement strand
AGGCCACGCGCGACATTTCCTTGTATGACGCCGTTCACCTCGTCCTCGGAGACCCGGGAACGAAGGTCAAGCTTCGTGTCCTGCGTTCGGGAGTGAGGCCGCAGACGATCGAGGTCGCGCGAGCCGTTTACAGCGCTCCCGATGCTTCGACCGAGATGCGCGACGGCGTTGGGATCGTCAAGGTATACAGCCTCGACAAGGGAAAAGGAGCGTCGGTACAGAAAGCCCTCGCAAGCCTTAAGTCGAAGAACGTGAAGAAGGTCCTTCTAGACCTTCGCAACGTGGGCGGCGGCGATATAGATGAGGCCGTGTCGGTCGCCAACCTCTTCATCAAGCAGGGCGACCTTGCGAAGGTGATCGGACGGGAGAACAAGGTTCAGAAGACCTACACCGCGGATGCTTCGAAGCATTTGTACGACGGAAAGGCCGCGGTGCTGATCGATCTTGGCACCGCCGGGGCGGCAGAAGTCGTCGCGGCGGCGTTCCTCGATTCAAAGAGAGGCGAGGTCGTCGGCGAGAAGAGCTTTGGCGCGGGTGTAGAGCAGGCGCTGTTCACGCTCAAGGGCGGCGACGGATTCCTTCTGACGACCGCGAAGTGGGCCTCTCCCGCCGGCAATGCCTTCCTGGCATCGAACCGCGCGAACGCGGGCGTGAAGCCCAGCGTCGAGGTCAAGCGTCCCGAAACTCCCGAGCCTGTCGAGGTCGAAGAACTTGTCGAGGGACAGGATGACGAGGGAGATCCCACCGCGCCTCCGGTCGAGGAGCCGGTGGAAGAGATGCCTTCGAAGACCCTAAAGCCGGACAAGGACATACAGCTTGAGAAGGCGTTAGAGATTCTCAACGGCAAAGCGGCGGCAGCCGCCGGCTAGGCCGTTGACAGCTAGATGCAAACCGAAAGGCCGTCTGATCAGGCGGCCTTTTGCTATTTCGTTGTTGCCCGCCGCCAACTCTTGATAGAATCAATGGCGAATGCAAACAGGTCCTTTCAAGATCCGAGGGCTTTCGGAGAAAGACTCCGGGCAGTGGCTGGATCTTCGGCGCAGGCTTTGGGACGGGCTTTCCGAGGCCGAACACATCGCGGAGATGCGCGAGATCTTCGGCCACAAGGAAACCCAGCTTGTCCTTGTCGCAGAGTACGGCGACGGACGGATCGCAGGATTTCTTGAAGCCAGCATAAGGCCGTTCGTCGAGGACTGCCGCACCGACCACGTCGGATACATAGAAGGCTGGTTCGTCCTTCCGGAAGACCGCCGGAACGGAGTCGGGTCGGCGCTGGTGAGATCGGCCGAACAATGGGCGAAAGATAACGGCTGTGAAGAAATGGCGTCCGACGCAGAGATCGGCAACGAGCGAAGTCTGGCAGCGCATTTGGGACTTGGTTACGAGGTTACATCGAGGCTCGTACACCTTCGGAAAGAGATCGTTTGAAAAGGTGCCGCTTCTATGGACAAAGCAGTAAACAGGTCCTTCCTGAACCGCTCCGCGGCAGTTGCTGCAGGGTTCATTCTCCTAATTCTCGCCGTGTCCGGGGTCCGGGGTCAGTCCAACGATCCGAACTTCCCGACGCCCGTAGTAGGAAACGAGGTCAGCGGGACCATCCAGGCGCGCGCGATCGGCGATCCGAGGCTCACGACCTATTACTTCATCTTCAACGGGAACCGCGGCGACGTCTTCATCAACATCTACACGACGAATTTCAAAGGCGAGATAGACGTTTACACCGCGCAGGGCCTCGATCCGCGCACGAAGATCACCATCTACGCCGACAATCCCGAGCGGGAGACCGGACGGGTCGTCTACCAGAGGCAGCCGGAGAGGCTGATCCTGAGGATCCAGGGCCGCACGCCGAATGACGATCCCGCCACGTACCGGATCAAGTTCGCCGGCAGTTTCGCCCCGATAACGGGAGCCGAGGCCGAGAACACGAACGAATTCCCGGACATTCTCGGTGAGCCCGCCGGCGGCGTGAAGGTAAGCCCGACCGGCGAGATCATCCCTGAAGAGAAGAAGGAGATCCCGGCCTCTGTGCCGGAACAGCCGGAAGAGGTGATTGCGGACGATGAAGAGATCGTGGCCGAAGATGTCGAGGACGATTCGCCTCCGACGGTCGATCCGCCTGCCGAGCCCGAGAAGAAGGCAGATCAGCCGGTGGCGGCCGACGCGCCCGCGACGGAGAAGCTGGAGAATCCGAGGGTGATCATCACCGATCCGCTCGAGGATCCGGAGGACAAGCCCCGTGAAGTGACCGTCGATCTGACGGGCGAGGCCAAGAAAGATGAGGTTTCGGCGGTCGTGACGGTCGAGCGGGTCCCGGTCGACGAAGACGAGACGGCAGCGGATGACGAGCAGAGAACTGATCCAACCGCCGATGAAGACCGACCCGTCGCAGACCCTTCAAATGTTCCTGAAGAAACGAAGCCTGTAGAAGAAAAGGCTCCGCCAGCTGAAGAATCGAATCCGCTTGCCCGTGTATTTCTGAGGGTCGAGCTTAAGGACGGTACAAAGATCGAGCGGCGTATGACGGAAGTGGTGAGCGTCAACGTTGTTAACGGTATGCTGACGATCGTGACCAGCGACGGCCTCACCCGCCAGATCCCCATTCTGGACGTGCTGAAGATGACGATCGAACAGTGAGCCGTTTAGCCGGCGCACTTGTGCGTCGGAGTAAGCAGTGAGCAGTGAGCCGTTTAGCGGCGGGCTTGCCCGCAGCGTGAGCGGTGAGCAGAGAGCTGGGGCTGGGAGCAGTGAGCGGTGTGTCCGAAGCCCAACCGTAAGGAAGGGCTATTCTCAAGAGGTGAACAGTGGGTATTGATCAATGCCGAATGCCCATTGACCAACGAACGGCGCCACAGGCGCCAAATGTTGATAGCAACGCGAGACAACCGCGATGTCCGGCTCCGTAGGAGCCAAATGTCTGTAGCACGCAAATCCCTAAACCCAGATGCCGGCATGAGAAGAGAAAACAGGATAGACAGGATAGATTTGATATCTGCTTCTTCCGTATCGAAATGAGGAGTCTCTGCTGATGCAGTTACTCAGAAGCAGCTATCCTTCCATCCTATTTATCCTGTTTTCTTCGCAAGTTCGGGTCTTCCTATATTGACCGTTGATCGATGTGCATTGACAATTGTCAGGCGTACGAGTGCAGTCCCGGCAGCAGGTAGCTCACGCCCAGGTACGTGAAGATCACGAGCAGGAAGCCGATTATCGCGAAGTACGCCGAGCTTCTGCCCTTCCAGCCCCTCGAGATCCTCGTGTGCAGGAACGCCGCGTAGGTCAGCCAGGCGACCAGAGCTCCCGTTTCCTTCGAGTCGAATCCCCAAGGCCTTCCCCACGACTCGTTCGCCCAGATCGCTCCCGTGATAAGCAGCATCGCGAGACCCGCGAAAGCGAGGCACGCGGTCTTGTACATAAGGCTGTCGAGCGATTCAAGCGACGGAAGCCTCTTGCGGAGGGTCTCCGTCCGGAAGCTGAACAGCATCACGAAGAACAGTCCCGCGATACCCGTGATCAGCCCTGCGAACTCGACCGGATTCGTCTTCAGCGAAAGGAACATAGAGCTTCCGGCCTGCTGAAGGAAGTTCTGCCCCGCCTGTTCGAACTGCGCGGGAGTGATCGCCGCGAACTCCTGAGCCGAGAGGTTCTGCTTGGAAACAAGCTCCTTGCCGGCGGCAGCCACCTGGCCCGGGTTCTGCTGGATCTGAGTCTGGAGCCTGGGATAGACATCATTGATCGACTCGACCCCGGAAACCCAGAATCCGACCGCCGCAAGCTGGACGACGAACGCCGCCGCAAGCAGACCGTGACCGACCTTGCGGGCCTGCAGATTTTCGCGATAAACGTAGGCCAGGAATGCGGCGATCGCTCCTAACAAAAGAAGCGCGGAAATCGCCAGCGTCGGGCCCACGTACGGGATCTCGAGCCTGAACGGCGTGAAGAACGGCTTGTCGGCGGCCGTCTGGCCGGGAACAAAGATGCCCGCCCTGTAAGCGAAATCGGTGAGAACCGAGAATTTGCTGATCGTCGCGATAACGGCGATCGAAAAGGTGCTCGCCCAGATCGCCATCGATTCGGGTTTAACCTTGTCCTTCAGCAGATAGATCACCGCAACGGCAAAGCAGACGAGCGTGATCCCGTAGCTGATCGAAGCGACGCCGACGTGGATCGGCCGCCAGTAGGAATCGAGCACCGGCGGAAGGTCGATGAACTCAGACCCGATGAAGCGCGCCAGCGTAAGGATCAGCGCCGCGAGCGGAAGCGTGAACGCAGCAAGGACAGAGAAGTTCTTCCGGTTGAGGAAGAAGAGCGTTGTGATGCCTGCGCCAAAGGCGAACGCCAGGCTTAGGTCGTAGAGGTTCGCGAAGGGGATGTAACGGAACATCCAGGGTGTTTCCGGATTCCCGGCATCGCGAAGCATACCGATCTCGCGCTCGTAGGCCGCTACCCAGCGTACGAACCACGATGACAGGTTGAAGAACACTCCGAGAGTCGCGGTCCAAATGCTGAGCTTCTCCGCCATTCCCGAAGGCGCATAGAGGTTCATCAGCTGGACAAGAGCGGCGAAAAGATATGCCGCAAGCGCGCACATCATCAGTGCTTCGTCGGAAGGGAAGTTCGTCGTTTGGAGCCTCCAGAAAAGGACCCCGAAAGACCCGACGATCGAAAGCACTGCCGGAAGGTACTGCATGAAGGGCGACTTGATGTCGGCGCCCGCCAGATCGTCGGCTGAAAGTACTTGTGACATAACTCTTCTCCCAAAATAACGCGCGTTGCACCGCGCTCTATTCTTCTTTTTCCTGTCCGGAGGCTGCACCCTTGAGTCGGATCAGGATCTTCTTGAACTTGTCCTCGAAAGCGAAATGGTTCCTGTTCGTGTCCCCGGCGAGCAGGACATCGTATTCGCCGTCCTTGTTGCGGTCGCCGATCATTGCCCAGACACGTTTGTGAGAAACGAAGAAAACGAATACCAGCGCGCCCATAAGGCCGAATCCGCCGAAGTACCAGGCGATGAAGGCGCCGTTGAACGGATCGTACTTGATCGAAAGCACGTGGGCGAGGGGCACTTTCTCGAACTCCGTCAGCCGCCATTTGTATCCTAGCTTCGGCGCCCCGACCGGAATGTCGTCCGAAACGTTCGAGGCGAACGCGAAAACCCGTTCTGCCTGAGCGTCCGGTTTCGTCACCTGGAGGACGGCGACCGGGTTGTTGTAATCAGTTGACCTTGTGTCGGGCTCTCCCCTCTCGTTGAAGGTGAAATCGGGCATGAAAGCCTCGTACGCCACGACCGTCCCGTCCGGGAGCTTCGTCTCGCCGTTTCGCATCAGGTCGACGGTAAACGGTTCTCCGCCGTCCTGCGGCGTCAGCTGAAGCTTCATCGTCCGGGCGTTGCCGACGGGGATCGTCTGCGCCTGGAAGAACCTGTATCCCCTGTATGAAAAAGGATTGTTCAGGCTTACATCGGCGACCGTCGTGCCGTACTGCGGATCCTCGATCTGAATTCTGGTCCGCCAGTCGAGTGTGTTGAAGACCTCGATCGAACCGCCCGGATCGATCAGCTTCTGCTGAATGTCCAGGCAGGTGATCTTGAACGGCAAGGCGACGGCATAGCGCTCCTGCTGGTCGAGGTTGATATCGATCAGCTGGATCTCGGTCGTCGATTCGCCGGGGATCATATTTACATCGGCGTCGAACCCGGTCTGAAACGCAACGAAATGGCCGAGGAAGAGCGTCAAAAGTGTGACGTGGACGATGTAGGCGCCCATACGGTTCCACTTGCCGCGCTGTCCGAAGAGATATACCGGACCGTCCGCCAGCTTGTCGTCGGTGATGCCCATCCGGACCCTCGACGGTTCGTCGAGATCCGACGCCTTCGTGATCTTCGCCTTGAATCCCTGCTCGCGGAAAGCGGCCGCGATCTTTCCGGCGACCTCGTCTTTCGAATCGCCGCTCACTCCGATCTCCGCATTCTCTCTCTGTCGCTTGTAAAACCCCGGGGTCCCGAACAGCTTGGGGTCCGCGATGTAGCTCCAGGCGCCGCCGATTCGATCGATGGAAGCGAGCACGATGTTCAGCGAGAGGATGAGGAGAATGAGGTTGAAGTACCAGCTGTAGTAAATGTCGAAGAACCCGAGCGCCCCGAAGACCGTCCGTTCCGCCGGCGTCAGCGTCGCGTAGTATGCGTCGAATCCCTGGACGTTCTGCTGGATGATTATCATCCCCAGCATCGACAGAACGACAAGGATGCAAAGCAGGACGACGCCGAACTTGACCGAGCTCAGGAACTCGACGATCGCCGTGAAGGCATTCCATCCCAGGGTCAGCGGCGATCTGCTTCCCTCACGGGGCTTAACTGATTCTTCTACTGATGACATCTCTTTAGGAAGACGGAGCGGATAATTTGGGAAAATATTATCGCAGTGCCCTTAATTTGTCATCCCGCGTAAAATTAGAAAAACTGTTCAATCATTGAAGTTTTATTGGGCCGGGAACGGTTTGGAGATACGTTCGGCAAAAGTTATTCTTATGCATTGCCGCAGCTTGCCGGAAAACCAACGATGGACACAGTGACCGCCGAGATAACGAAGCCGGATACGACCGGAATGCGTGGACGCGTGGGGGCCTTCATCGAGCTCACAAAGCCGAGGATCGCGTTTATGCTTGTGCTGACCTCCGCTTCGGGCTTTTATTTGGGGACGAAGGGCGGATTCAACGCCGTGCTGTTCGTGAACTCGATGATCGCGATCACCTTGCTGGCGTTTGGCGTCGCGACGCTGAACCAGTACCTGGAAAGGGCCATCGACGGCCTTATGGAGAGGACCGCGGTAAGGCCGCTTCCTACAGGCAAGGTGACAGCGCTGGAAGCGCTCGTTTTCGGCGCGGTGCTCTGCATAGGAGCAGAAATTTATCTTTACTTCGCGGTCAATCCGCTAACCGCGCTGCTCGGACTGTCGGTAATAGTCGGATATGTCTTTCTTTACACGCCTTTGAAGACCAGGACCACGGTCTCGACCGCGATCGGCGCCATTCCCGGCGCGATGCCGCCTTTGATGGGATGGACGGCGGCGGCGAACGAGATCACGCTGGGCGCGTGGATCCTTTTTGTCTTCCTCTATCTTTGGCAGTTTCCGCATTTCCTTGCCATCGCCTGGATCTACCGTGACCAGTACGCGAAGGCCGGGATCAAGATGCTGCCGGTCGTCGAGGCGGCCGGAAAAGTAACGGTTCGCCAGATCGTTATTTTCACGCTGCTTATGCTCCCTGTCAGTATAGGCCCGTTCTTTGTCGGCACATCGGGCTGGGTCTTCCTGGCGGGGGCAAGCGTACTCGGAATTTGGTTCCTTCTTGCAAGCCTGCGAATGGCGCGCGACCGGAGCGTGAAGAGCGCGCGGCGCCTGCTGATCGCTTCGGTGCTGTACCTTCCGCTCGTATTCGGGCTGATGGTCTTTAATCACAGATAGAAATGGAGATCGGAACCGCAGACACCGAGATCCTCTCGGAGGAAGAGAAACGAAAGCGGAAGAAGAGCCGTTCTTCGTTCAGGAGCTCCGGAAGCGGATCGAAGAACAACGGCGGAGGCGGGGACGACGGTTCCGACGGCGACGATCCGGGACGTCCGGAACCCGGGGGAAGGGAAGCGATGCCGGAAGAGAAGAACAGCGAGAAATCGAGGATACTGACCTGGTTTCTTCTTATCGTCGTCCTGATGACGTTTGCCGGGCTGATCGGCGCCTACGTCGTCGTCGCTACGAACGCGGCCCTTGAGTGGCGCCCGTTCGACCTTCCCGTTCAGGTCTGGGTCAGCACCGCGATCATTCTCCTGAGCAGTCTCACGTATCACTTCGGCAAGCAGGCGGTCCTGAATGACGACGGTGCGGGTGCACGCAGGTCCTTCCTTCTGACGACGGTGCTGGGCGCGGGATTCATATCTTCCCAGATCCTCGCCTGGATGGCTCTCGTCGATCGCGGGCTGTATATGCGGGGGAACCCGTATGCGGGGTTCTTTTACGTGCTTACCGCGGTCCACGCCGTTCACGTGATCGGCGGGATCGTGGCGCTCGGGTACATACTTCTGAGGATCTGGAATCATAACGGGCTCTCGAATGAGGCTCGGAACAAGAACAAGGTGGAAGCGGAAGTGGTCGGATGGTACTGGCACACGATGGACGGACTGTGGCTTGTACTTCTGTTCCTGCTGGGTTTCTGGAAGTGATCCTATGGACAACTGGTGGTTCTTTCCTCACCTTAACGCGTTTCTGAACGGTCTGAGCGGCGTCTTTCTCCTCGCGGGTTTCTATTTCATAAAGACCGGTCAAAGGGAAAAACACAGGGCGGCGATGACGACAGCGCTCGCGATCTCCGCGGTTTTTCTCACAAGCTACGTGACGAGCAAGGTCGTCATAGGGCTCGACTCGGTGAAGTTCACCGCCGAAGGTCCGGTCCGCTGGATCTACTTCTTCGTGCTTATCACGCACACAGTGCTCGCGGCATTGATCACGCCTTTTGTTCTCGTCACTTTCTGGAGAGCCCTCAAAGGCAGATTCGAGGTGCACAGGAAGCTGGCCCGCGTCGTATTTCCGATCTGGCTGTATGTATCGGTCACCGGCGTGATCGTCTATCTCTTGCTATATCAACTATTTCCGTCGAACTGAAAAAAAACGGACCGCATTTGCCAGATCAGACTTCGGCGTGTATATTTCTAGTGTTGAAAATTTAAGCGCCTAAGGCCCAGGACGAGTTTCGTCGGGGCCGCGGGGGAACCAAATTTCCGAAGAGGACCTTCGGGATCGGGGCGAGGCTCTCCAAGAGAGCGGGGAAACTTCTTCATCCCTAGCCCGACAGCTAACCTCGCAGGCGTGGCGAAGAAGACACGAAAAGATTTGCCCTTAAAGCACGATTTTCAACTCTTTAGTGCCGGTTTTTCAACGCCATAAAGACGATCCAGTCTTCTCAAAGGAAAAAATTCCGAAACATTCTCGATGTTTCGGAATTTTTTTGTCCGGAGTGACCCGTCTTCAGCGGGCTTTGACCAGGTCCACGATCTTGATCGGAACGCGGTTGCCGGGATCGACTATCAAATCCGAAGGATTCGAACCGATCTCGAACTTAAATTCTTGATTACGCTTGTCTATTAGGATCTCCTTGTCGACAGGACCGTCCGCGGTGACAAGCCGCAGGATCAGGGGCAGCCGAAAGGCCTCGGGCACGCCTTCGGACATTTTCTGGGTTTGGGCGACCGCGATCTTCAGTTTCCCGCCGGCGCGATCGTAAGTGCTTGCAACACGAAGTTTCGGGAATCCCTTTTTGTAGACCCACTGGTCGAAGAACCACTTCAGATCTCGCCCCGAGGCCTCTTCCATCGCGCTGATCAGGTCAGGAGTTTCCACGTTCTTCAGCCTGTTTCGGGTCAGGTACAGATTCACGCCTTTCCAAAATGCCTTGTCGCCGATCTCTTCACGGAGCATGTGGATCACCGAACCACCTTTTTGATAGGTCACCGTGGTGAACATCGAATCGTCGTTCGAGGCGTCGGCGGAGGTGTTGAACAAAGGATGTTCTTTCGTTCCCGGCGCTGAAGCGTAAGAGATGTACTCTTCGGCGTCCGACGCGATCTTCATATCGTAGATCTCGCGGCCGTATGCCTTTTCGCGGAACATGCCCTCCATGAATGTCGCAAATCCTTCATTAAGCCAAAGCTCAGCCCAGTTCCTGCAAGTGACAAGATTGCCGAACCAGGAATGCGCGAGCTCGTGCGCGACCAGGTCCTCGACCAGTCCGCGGCCGAAGCTGGCCCTCGCGAACATAATCTCGGTGTCGGCCATCGTCGTGGCCGTGATGTTCTCCATACCGCCCCAGGGAAACGCCGCCACCATCGTCTGGTCGTACTTGTTAAATGGATATTCCAGCCCCGTGAGCTCCTCGAACACGGCGAACATGTCCTTGGTCTTGCCATATGCCAAAGGGACGATCGACTCCTGGCCGGGATACACGTAATATCCGAGCGGTATGTCCTTGTATTTTTCCGAGACCTTCACGTACGTGCCGATCACGAACGAGGTCAGGTACAGCGAATGCGGGACGTCCATCTTGTAGTGGTAGACCGCCCGACCGCCCTCGATCTCCTTCTTGCCGAGCAACTTCCCGTTTCCAATCGCAGTTTCTCCTTCCTCTACGGTCAGCATCTGTTCGGTCGTCGCCTTGTCGTCGGGAAAATCGAACGAGGGCAGCCAGTGATGGGTCTCTTCCGACTCTCCCTGGGTCCAGACCTGCGGCGCCCTCACGACCTTTCCTTTCTCGACGACGGCGTCGACAAAGTAGATCCCCTTTTTCGGCTTCGCCGTGTAACGGATCCTGAACGCAAGCTTCTCTCCGGGTTCGTACCTTCTCGGCAGCGTGATCTCCAGGTTCTTCCCCTGGACTGTGTACTTCAAAGGTTCTGACGAACCTTCGAAGCCGACGAACTCGTACCTTAGGTCCCTTGCGTCGAGAACGATCCGATCAAGCGGTTTGTCGAGCGGGGTGAGCTCGATCGTAGAGTCGCCCTTTACCGACTTCGCCTTCCGGTCGAAATCGAGCCGCATCACGTAGTGGAGGACATCGTAGGTCCTCTCCCTGTTGAATGACCGGGTCTCGTTCCGGATCGAGGCCGGAACGGCCAGTGCGAAGATGAATATAAGGAAAAGTGCTTTTTTCATAAGTCGGTAAACTGCCGGAAGCGAACGTAAATTATCGCACCCGGAAGATCTAAAATCGAGCGGCTGCTACCGGGTCGGGCTGGCTTCGTATGTATCGGACCGTGCGATATGATGTTTCCATTTGAATCCGGGAGCGACAGCAACTTAAATGAAAAGTACGATCCTCGTCTTTGCCGCGATCGCGGCAGTCTTTTGCAACACTGCATTTCCCCAGAACGGACCCCTTTATACTCAGGAGACGATCGGAGAGCTCGAAAGGCTTCGGGATTCGGCTCTCGAAGAGAACTGGGTGTATGACCGCACGGCGTATATGACGAATAACATCGGCCCCAGACTTTCGGGCTCGCTGCAGGCGGCTCGCGCGGTCGAATACGTAGCCGAAGAGATGAGAAAGCTTGGCCTCGAGGTCACTCTGCAGGAACTCAGGGTGCCGCACTGGGTGCGCGGCGAAGAGAAGGCGGAACTGGTCCGGTTCGAGGGAATGGCCGAAGGTTCTACGCACAGGATCGTGCTTACGGCACTCGGGGGTTCGGTTTCGACGGGGGAATCGGGACTGACCGCCGATATAGTCGTTGTCGGGAGCTTCGACGAGCTTGAAAGGCTCGGAAGGGAGAAGGTCGCGGGCAAGATCGTGCTCTTCAATGTGAAGTTCGACCAGAGGCTTCTCGAAGCGGGACTGGGCGGAAACGCATACGGACAGATCACGCCTTACAGAGGCGGCGGCGCTTCTGCTGCGGCGAAGCTCGGGGCCGTCGGAGTTTTGGTTAGATCAGCCGGGGGTTCGCAGAATCGTCTCGCTCACACCGGCGGAATGCGGTATGAGGACGGAGTCGCCAAGATCCCCGCCGCCGCGGTTCCTTATGAAGACGCCGAACTGATCGCGTATCTCGCTTCGAAAGGCCGGGTGACGATGAAAATGCTCCTGACGCCGCAGACGTTCCCGGATGTGGTCAGTCATAACGTGATCGCCGATCTGAAAGGAAGCGAGCGGCCTGAAGAAGTGATCGTCGTGTCCGGCCACCTCGATTCCTGGGACCTTGGAACGGGCGCTCTTGACGACGCAGTCGGTGTCGCGATGGCGATGCAGGTGCCGTATCTGATCAAGAAGCTGGGTCTCGATAACGAGCGCACGATAAGGGTCGTCGCTTTTATGAACGAAGAGAACGGATTCGTAGGCGCGAACACCTACGCGGAAAAGGCCGACATCCCGAACCACTTCGCGGCGATCGAGAGCGACCTGGGCGCCTCGCATCCGGTGGGTTTCATTTTCGCGGGGAAAAGGGAAGCGCTGCCTTACCTTGCGCCGCTTTCGCAGGTGCTTTCGAAACAGGGCGCGTCGCTGATCGATGTCCGCGCAAACGCGAGTTCCGACATCAGCACGCTTACGGCAAAGGGCGTTCCTTCGTTCGGGCCCTGGTACGGCGGAAGGACGTACTTCAACTATCACCACACGGCCGCCGACACGCTCGACAAGGTTAACCCTGTCTGGCTCCGGGAGAACGCCTCGCTGATGGCCGTGCTTGCCTACGGGCTTTCGAACCTGGAATCGCCTCTGCCGAGGTGACACCGGAGGCCGGCAGCCTTATACTCTGAAGTTTTCCGGCAGTCGGAGGAAGAGTTTTATGGACAGACCACCGCCATATTTCCCGCAGGGTTCTCTTAACCCGAAAGACGAGAACAGGTACAGGAAGTTCAAGATCGCCGTCGGGGTGATCGCGGCAGTCGCTCTGCTTGTGTTGGTCGGCGCGATAGTGGGGCTCTACTATCTTGTTGCCTGGCTTGCGGGCTAGAAAAGAAAGAGGCCGCCCGCTTGGGCAGCCCCCGTCGTACGCTTACCTTAGAAAACCGCTACTTGCGATCCCTTTCCTCGCGGCTTTCCGCGTTGGCTTTCGCTCCTTCTATCGCGAGCTGTTCCGCCCTCGGAAGCAGTTCCACCGCTTTCGCAAGCTGAGGATCGTACTCATTGAAGACCTGGAACGAAGTCTGCGATCCAAACGCCGACGTGACGAACTCGGTCCGAAGCATTCTTTCGACAAACTCTCTCTCCCCGTCGATCTGCTTCTGGGTGAATTTGTACTTCTCAACCGCGAATTTTCTGAAAGCAGCGTACATTCCCTCGGAGATCGGAAAATCGCCTGTTGAGATGTCGTGATCGAACTTGATCGGACGGTCGACAAGGTGCGAATCGAACCCCTTCTTCTTTCCGAAGCTTACATCTAGAACGAAAGCGAAGACCGGGTTCATGAGCTTGCGCTGAAAGCGTGCCCTCTCCGTTGGGATCGTGGGCGTCTCGACCGAAAAGTCCGGAGCGATCCCTCCGCCGCCATAGACGGTGCGGCCGGAGTCGGTCTTCTTCGCGTCGCCCTGAGGTGTCTTCGGTTTGTCCTCGTCATCCAGCGAACCGCCGTTCGTGTAGTAGTTATAGAGATTTCCGTCCGAATAATCCCTCTGGATCTGACGTCCGGAAGGAGTTTCGTATTTGGCTATCGTCAGAAGGAGCATCGAGCCGTACTCGAGATTGAAAGGGTTCTGGACAAGTCCCTTGCCGAAAGTGTTCTCACCGACTATCAGCGCCCGGTCGTGATCCTGAAGCGCGCCGGCTAGGATCTCCGATGCTGATGCGGTATTGCCGTTCACGAGAATGACCAGAGGCGTCTTGTCCGGCGATCCGTTGTCGGAACTGTACGTCTGCGAAAATCCCTGGATACGCCCCTTCTGCACGAAGATCGTCTGGCCCTGCTGCAGGAAAGTATTGGCGACCATGAACGCCTCGCGCACAAGTCCGCCGCCATTGTTCCTAAGGTCGAGCACGAGGTTTTGCATCCCTTTTCCCTTGAGGTCTCGCATCGCTTCCACGAACTCGGAATAGGTCGTGCGATTAAAGCCTCCGGTCATCGCGATGTACCCGATACCGGGTTTCAGCATGTACGCCTCGGAAATGGAAGGCGTCGAAACCGCGTCGCGTATGATCTCGACGGTTTCAAGCTCCTTCGTCCCGTACCGCTCGACGACGACCTTGGCTAGAGTGCCGCGTGGGCCGCGCAGGAAGTCCCTGACCTCAAAATAGGGCTTGCCGAGCATCGACTTGCCGTTTACTTCGACTATCTTGTCTCCGTACCGAAGTCCGGCGCGGTTCGCAGGAGCGTTATCGAACGTCGATTTGATGAACGTCGCGATGACCTTCCCGTCCTTGTCGGAAAGATCGCCGATCGTGGCGCCGATCCCGAAATACTGAGACCGCTGGCTGGTGCGGAATTCCTGGAACTCCTTTGCGTCGAAGTAGTTCGAGTGAGGGTCCAGAGTGTGCAGCATCGAATCGATAGACGACTTGAACAGAGCGTTGTAATTGAGATCGTCCCCCGAAACGTGATGGTCCTGGATGATGGTAAGCGCTTCGGCAACGTCGCGCTCCAGGGTTTCCATCCGAACGGCCCTTCCTGAGCCTCCCGGGGCCGGACCGGTGGAACTCTTCACGTCGGTCTTTGATACCGGGTCTGACTGGGCTTGTATGAATGTTGGGATCGAGAGAAGGGCTAGAATTACGGCGCAAAGAACGGATTTTCTTATCACTACAAAAGATCTCCTCAAAGTTTTGTTGCCGAAAATGCAAATCTGCCGAAAAATGATAACATTGCTTTGAGTAAAAAGCGATACCGTCGGTTGCACACCCGGCTTCCCGAATATTCCGAATAATCAACATTTTACGGGGTTTTGAGCGATCAGTTCGCCGATCCGCCCGGCTTGTTCACGATGTCCCATCTGCTGTCAGTGCACGGTCTGAAAACCTATTTCGAAACCCGGGCGGGACTTGTGAAGGCCGTGGACGATGTGAGTTTTCATATCGATAAGGGCGAAATGGTCGGGCTCGTCGGCGAATCGGGCTGCGGGAAGTCGATCACCGCGCTGTCGGTGATGAGGCTCATTTCCCCGCCGGGGAAGATCATACGCGGTTCCGTGGAATTCAATGGCGAAGAGCTTACAGATGCTTCACCCGAAAGAATGCGGAAGGTTCGAGGAAACGACATCGCGATGATCTTTCAGGATCCGATGACCTCGCTGAATCCCGTTTTCACGGTCGGGGAACAGATATCTGAAGCGCTCCGGCTGCACCGCAAGCTCAGCAGGAAGGAGGCGGAGCAGGAAGCGATCGAGGCGATGCGGGAGGTCGCGATTCCGTCGCCGGAACGCAGGATCAAGGACTATCCGCACCAGCTGTCTGGCGGAATGCGGCAAAGAGTAATGATCGCGATGGCGCTTGCCTGCGATCCGGACCTTCTGATCGCCGACGAGCCGACCACGGCCCTCGACGTCACTATTCAGGCGCAGATCCTGGAACTTCTTAACGGCCTAAGGGAATCGCGCGAGTTGGCGGTCCTTTTGATCACGCACGACCTGGGTGTCGTCGCCGAGACCGTCGACAGACTTTGCGTGATGTACACGGGAAAGATCGTTGAGGAATCGCCTGTGACCGAGTTGTTCGAAGAGCCGAAGCACCCGTATACCCGGGGGCTTCTTAAAAGCGTTCCGCGTCTCAACGAGACCAGGGAAGAAAAGGCGATGCGGCTTAATACGATCGAAGGCGTGGTCCCGAATCCGACGGCGCTTCCGCCGGGATGTCATTTTGCCCCGAGGTGTCCCCTGAAAGAGCCCCGGTGCGAGGAAGGCGAGATCCCTCTTTACAGGGTATCCGAAAATCGCAGCGTAAGATGCGTGCTTTACGATGAGTTCGAATCCGAATGATCTTCCGATCCTGCGAAGGGGGCCCGTCACGCTGAGGGCTCCGAGGCCCTCTGACGCTGACGAGTTCATCGAGGCAGCAAGATCGAGCCGCGCTCTCCACGACGGGCTGGTGCACCCGCCGGAGACGCGGGCCGCTTTCGAGATCTATGTCGGCCGCAACGAGAGTCCTTTGAACGCCTGCTTTCTGATAATCGAAAGTGATTCCGGCAGGATCGCGGGAACGATAAACCTGAGCCAGATCTTCCGCGGCGCTTTTCTTAATGCCTATCTGGGCTACTACCTGTTCGAAGGATTCACGGGCCGGGGGCTTATGACCGAGGCGATGAAGGCGGTGATCGAGTTCGCGTTCGGAGAGTTCGGGCTTCACCGGCTCGAGGCAAACATACAGCCCCGAAATACCGCTTCCAAGAAGC
The DNA here is from genome assembly GCA_024103495.1 of Aridibacter famidurans. Classification (GTDB taxonomy): domain Bacteria; phylum Acidobacteriota; class Blastocatellia; order Pyrinomonadales; family Pyrinomonadaceae; genus Aridibacter; species Aridibacter famidurans. The sequence continues at coordinate 24,024 of JAGFIQ010000082.1, read as the reverse complement.
TTGTGGAGAGTTGCGGCTTCAAGAACGAGGGTTTTTCCGAGAAGTACCTGTGGATCGCAGGCGACTGGCGCGATCACGAGCGCTGGGCGATCGTCAACAATGACCTGCATAAATAGAAGGCACGGATGAACGAAACGACAAGAACGCCGCTGGTAAAGGTCCGTGACCTGGTCAAGCATTTTCCGGTGGAGAACAGCGATGACGTGGTCCGAGCTGTGGACGGTGTTTCGTTCGACATATTTCCGGGGGAGACGCTCGGACTCGTAGGCGAGTCGGGATGCGGGAAATCCACGGTCGGGAAATGTCTCTTGCGGCTTATCGAGCCAACCTCGGGATCCATCGAATTCGAAGGTTCGGAGATCACGGAACTTGGCGGCCGCAGCCTGCAAAGGCTCAGGCGGGAAATGCAGATCATTTTCCAGGACCCCTATTCTTCGCTGAATCCGAGACTGAGTATTTTCAAGATCGTTTCGGAGCCGCTTAAGATACACAAGATCGGATCAAGACCGGACCAGAAAGAGAGGGTCGCGGAACTGCTCGGCAAGGTCGGGCTCGATCCCCGCTACATGTCGCGCTATCCTCACGAATTTTCCGGCGGACAGCGTCAGAGGATAGGGATCGCGCGGGCCCTCGCTCTGAATCCGAAGCTGATCATCGCCGACGAGCCGGTTTCGGCCCTAGACGTGTCGGTCCAGGCACAGGTCGTTAACCTGATGCAGGACCTTCAGAACGAACTTGGGCTCGCGTACCTGTTCATTTCACATGGGCTTGCGGTGGTCGAACACATTTCTGTTCGCGTTGCCGTGATGTATCTTGGGAAGATCGTCGAGGTCGCCGAGTCGTCCGAGCTTTACAGCAGTCCGCGGCACCCATACACGAGGGCGCTTCTTTCCGCTATCCCGATCCCTGACCCGAAGGTAAGGCGCGAGCGGATCGTACTTTCGGGCGATGTTCCGACGCCGATCAATCCACCGTCCGGCTGCAGGTTCAGGACCAGATGCCCTGAGGCCCAGCCAAAGTGCGCGGACATCGAGCCTGAGCTCCGTGAGGTTGCACCGGGCCGCTTCTCGGCATGTATATTCTCTAAAGGGTATGACGACGGGAAGCCATTTGGATAACCTTTTGAAACCAAAGAGTTTGAATGTTCGTAAGACCGGTACCGATCCAACAAAACCAAATTTGAAAAGGCGGTCTGTGTCGACGCCTGAGGAGAACCTATGAGCGAACAGAACAATGACAACATAGAGCCTTCTGAGCAGGAATGGGAGGCCCCGCCGATCCCTGAACAGATACAGGCCGAAGAAAAGGAAGAGGCCGAAATGTCCGAGGTCGCAACGGTGGCCAACGTCTTCTTTGAACCGGGACGAACGTTCGAGGACCTCAGGAAGAAGCCGCGGTTCATCATCGCGTTTGTGATCCTCGCGGTGCTCACTACGGCATTCGTTTTCGCATTTCAGACGAAGATCGGCGAAGACCAGATGCGCAGGTTCATGCGAACCCAGCAGGAACAGAGCGCGCAGATGCAGTCCGCGACAGAAGAACAGAAGCAGCAGGCCGTAGACATCGGAATGACGATCCAGAAGGTCGTGACATATGCGTTTCCTGTGTTCATGGCGATCGGCTTCTTGATCGGCGGCCTGATCTACTGGGGAGGAATGAAGGCAATGGGCGGTTCGGCGAGGTTCGCCCACGGACTGTCGGTCTTCGTATACTCCTCATTGCCGCCCGCCGTGGTGTCATCGGTCGCGAATTTCATAATCCTCTTTATGAAGCCGGCCGAAGAGATCGACATCGCCACAAGCCAGCGAGGTCTGGTCAATGCGAACCCGACACTCTTTTTCGGCGGCAAGGAGACTCCCGTCCTTACTACGATCATCAGTTCTCTGGATCTGTTCGTGATCTGGGGAATGATCCTCGCCGCGATAGGTCTCCGCAAGGTGTCAGGCATCTCGAACGGCTCCGCGTGGGCGATCGTTCTGATCTTGTTCCTGATCGGCCTCGCATTCCGCGTTATCAGCGCGTTCATCAACGGTATGCCCGCGTAGAACGCAATTCGGGCGAAAACAGAAAAGGCCCCGTCGCCGACGGGGCCTTTTCAAATCGTACATTCGTATCGGCTACTCGTATCTGAGAGATTCGATCGGATCGAGCCTCGCGGCCTTCCAGGCCGGCCACAAGCCGAACACAACTCCGATCGACACGCTCGCGAAGAATCCCAGCGGAGGCGCCCACCAGGGAACGTAGGAAGGAAAGACGAGCGCGATAAGGAAGGTCAGCGCCCAGCCGATCGCTAGCCCCAGCACGCCTCCAAAACCTGTAAGAGTTGCGGCCTCTGTCAGGAACTGGAGAAGAATGTCGGACTTTTTGGCTCCGATCGATTTCCTGATTCCTATCTCGCGCGTGCGCTCCGTCACGGAAACAAGCATGATGTTCATTACCCCGATCCCGCCGATCATGAGCCCGACACACGAAATCACGAACATCGTGATGAAAACGCCCTGCGTGATCGCGGTGAACTGCTCGATAATGCTCGCCGCCGTTGCCATCGAGAAGTTGTTCGGTTCTCCGAACGGTACCTGCCTGCGGACCCTCAAGAGGTCCTCGACCTGGTCCTTTCCTTCTTCGAGCTTTCCGGGTTTCGCCACAGCGAGGATAAACAGATCCTCCGAGTTGGGCTTGATGCGCATCCCGGATCCGAGCGGCATATAGATGATGTTGCTCTGGTCGTTGTCTCCGCCTCCCCCGCCGAAGAACTGCTCGCGTTTCTGGAGCACTCCGATCACGGTGAACTCGCGGCCGCCGATCTCGAGTTTCTCGCCGAGGGGATTCTGGTTGGGGAAGTAATCGTTCGCGACGGTATCACCGATCAGCGCTACGTCGCGTTTCGTGTCGCTTTCGGACTGCGTGAACCACCTTCCCTTTACGAGTATCTCGGTGTTCGTTCTCTCGAGTTCGGGGGTGGTCCCCTGCATGTTGATAGAAGACGAGGTTTTGCCGTTCTTGCCCGTCACAAGGATCTTGTTTCCCCAGCGATTGCTGGATACGTCGAGAAAGGGAACCGCAGTTTCGAGAGCTGGAAGGTCCTTGATCGCATCCGCGTCGGCGATGGTCAGCGGCGGCCTCATACGCTCTTCGCGGCTCCGACGGCCGAAAGAGATCCCGATCTCGTACTTGTAAAGGAAAATGGAGTTCGTTCCGAAGGACTCGACCTCTTTTTGGACACCTACGTTGATGCCGCTGATCACCGATGACATCAGCATCACCACGACGACGCCGATGACGACACCGACGATGGTCAGGATCGACCGCAGCCTGTTCGTGAACAGAGTGTCGATAGCCATCTTCACGTTCTCGACAAACGTTGAGCCTGTTATTCTTGCCATCGTTGATCCTATTCGGTTCTAAGCGCCTCGATCGGATCGAGCCGTGCCGCTTTCCAGGCGGGATAAAGGCCGGCGAGGATGCCTACAAGCGCAGAAACGCCGATCGCGATCACCGCTGCCCACCACGGAATCGTCGTCGGAATGGTTGTTACCGAAGTGGCGATAGCCCCAAGTCCGTAAGCTATCGAGAGCCCGATAAGCCCGCCTATCGCGGCCAGCGTCGCTGATTCGTAAAGGAACTGTTTAAGGATGTCGCCTTGTCTCGCGCCGAGGGACTTCCGAACCCCGATCTCCTTCGTCCGCTCCGTCACGGCAACGAGCATTATGTTCATGATCACGATCGCGCCGACGATCATTGCGATCGCCGGAACTATCGCCACGGCAACGAAAATGGTACCGAAGATTCGGTTGGTCAGTCCCGAGATCGCATCCGGAGTGATTATCGCGAAGTTGTCCTTCTCTCCGAACGGTATTCCGCGCTTGATCCTCATCAGCGTTCTCGCCTGTTCGACCGCGTCTTCGAATTTCTCGTCTGACACTGCAAGCGCCTGAAAGTAGGGGCCGCGGCGTCCGGTGAGCGCTCCGAACTGGGTCTCGAAGGTCTTCAGCGGGATCGTGACGAAATTGTCCTGCGGCATTCCAAAGACGTTGCCTTTGGCGACCTGCACACCGATGACCCTGTATGGAATACCTCTGACGTAGATCTCTTCGCCGATCGGGGAAGTCCTCGGAAACAGCTCGTTCGCTATGTCCTTGCCGATATATGCCACCCGGCGGGAGTTGTCGTTCTCGACATCGGAGAAGAAGCGCCCTTCCGCGATATCCAGCTTGTCGATCTGCTCGATCACCGGCTCGAAACCGGAGATCTCTATGTCCTCGAGCTTCTTGGTCCCGCGTTTGACCTCGGCTCTTTCGCGCCTTGCCTTTGCGCCTATCAACGAGATCAGGTCGGCTCTTTCACGCAGGAACTCAAGTTCTTCGAATGTAAGGTCCTTGTTCCTTCGCTGAGCCGCGGCTAGCGTGTCCGTGTCCTTGAAGTCGTCGAAGCCAAACCTCTGTATCGTGAAGGCATTAGAACCCACTCCGGCTATCTTCTCGTCTACGTAGCTCATAAATCCGAGCAGGAACGAGATGACGAGCATAAAGGCAGCGACCGCGATGATCATTCCGAGCAATGTCAGGAACGACCGTAGCTTGTGCGCCCAGATCGCCGTAAGAGCCAATTTTAATGTCTCTGTGAAATTCATTGGTTACGAAAAGGCAAATTATATCAAACAGGAGCGGACAGCCCGACGCGCTTTACAATTCTTTACATCCGAATCTTATTCGAAGCGCAGGGCCTCTATAGGATCCAGCGCCGACGCCTTCCAGGCGGGGTAGAGGCCGAACACGATACCCACGCCCGCACTGACCAGAAGTCCAAGCAGAATTGCCCACAAGGGAATATACGCAGGCAGAGGCGAATAGTTATTGATCACAAGGCTTGTGACCTCGCCCAGGATAAGACCAGCCACACCTCCGATCGCTGTCAGGACCACCGCTTCGATCAGGAACTGGCTGAGGATGCTGAGCCGTGTCGCGCCTACGGCCTTGCGAATGCCGATCTCTTTCGTGCGCTCGGTCACCGACACAAGCATGATGTTCATTACTCCGATCCCGCCGATCATCAGCGCGACGGCCGAGATCGCCGTCAACACGAGATAGGTCGCGCTTGTGAGCTGATTATAGATGTCCAGCAGCGCGTCTTGCGACGAAACCCCGAAATTGTCCGGCGATCCGAGAGGGACCTGCCTCCTCCTTCTCAGGATGTCCCTGATCTCCGACATCGCGTTCGGGACTTCGGCGCGGTTCTTGGGGCGGACGATGATCACGAAGACGATCTCCGGAAATATGACCTCCGGATAGTACTTCTCGAACGTGTTGAGCGGAATGAAGACCGAATTGTCCCTCGACTGCCCGAAGAACGTGCCCTGGTCCTCCATCACTCCGATTACGCGGAAAACGTTTCCCCCGACCTTTATCTCTTCGCCGATCGGGTCGGAGTACTCCGGGAAAAGCGCTTTTACGACGTCCCGTCCGAGCACCGCCACGTTCCTTCGTTCGGAAAGATCGATCTCCGTGATGAACCGGCCTTCGCCGACGTATTGTGAAAGCGTATAACCGTAGTCAGGGGTTACGCCGAAGAGTATCGGGGTTTCCGTCTGCTTTTCCTTGAACCGGACAGTTTCAGAGATCTTCCGGTAAAAAGGCGCCACGGACGCGACCGAAACGGATTCTTCCGCGATCGCCTCGGCATCGGCCAGAGTCAGTTCTTTTCGCTGGATCTCCTCCTGTGTTCTTTGAGGGGAGAAACTCGGATTGAACTTGTTGATGAAGATGGTGTTCGACCCAAGGGATTCGATCTGCTCGGCGAAGGTCTTGTTCAGTCCCTGAATGATAGAGACCATCGACAGTACGGTAAGCACGCCGACCGAAACGCCGAGTATGGTAAGCGCGGAACGAAGCTTGTTCGCCCGCAGCGTCGCAAGCGCCATCACGGCTGATTCACGCAGATCGTCAAACGTCATCACTCGTTCCTCATCGCATCGATAGGACTTAGTCTCGACGCTCGCCAGGCGGGATAGGAGCCGCTGATCATTCCGACGACAAAAGAGACAGTGACGCCGAGAAGCGCCGAAGACGGACTGATCAGAAGCGGAAATCCCAGAACTACAGAAAGCAAGTATGCGAGGCCGTAACCCGTGAAGACGCCGATCGCCCCTCCAACCATCGTGACCGTGACGGATTCGATCATGAACTGAAGAAGGATGTCGGACTGCCGGGCGCCGACCGCTTTCCTCAAGCCAATTTCCTTCGTCCGCTCGGTGACCGAAACCAGCATGATGTTCATTACAACGATCCCGCCGACGACGAGGGAGATGACTGCGACTCCGATGGTCGCGAAGTAAATGCCGGACGTGGCGTTTTGGTAAATACCTATGAAAGCGTCCTGCGAGTCGATCGAGAATCCGTCGTCCGTGTCGGAAAAGGATTTCTTCCTGCGGTTCCGCATGATAGATCGCACCTCGTCTTTGGCGGTCTCGAACAAACCCGAGTTACGGACCTGAACGTGGACGACGATCGAATCCCGGGAACCGAACATCCTTTGCCCCACTTCGAAAGGTACATATACGAAGTTGTCCCTCGAGAATCCGAGAACCTTTCCGAAAGGCTCGGCGACGGCGGTGATGCGGAATGGAACACCGTCCACCCTGATCTCTTCTCCGACCACGCTGAATGGCGAACGTCCGGCGAACAGGTTCTCAACGATGTCCGTGCCTATCACGCAGACCGCGCGTCCGGACCGGCCTTCCTGTTCCGTCCAGAGCCGCCCGGCCTGGAGCGAGACGTTCTCGATGTCGAACATCTCCAGCGAGAGTCCTCTGACCGAAACATTTTCCGCGCGGTTCTCGCCGAATTTGACGAGGCTGCTTCCATTGATCGACATCCCGACCCGCCAGCAGGTGTCGCAGAGGCGCTCGATCGCCTCGGCGTCTTGATCGGTTACGTCTTTCCTCTTGTTGAATCGGATCAGGTCTTCGCGGGAGGTGATCACGAGCGGCCGCTTCGATACGCTGAATGCGGTCGAACCCTGTGCGGAGAAAGCGTCCGCAACCGTCGAATCGAGCCCGTTGATGATGGTCACGACCGCGATCACTGCTGTCACTCCGACTACTATCCCGAGCAGCGTCAGCATCGTCCGGAGCTTGTTCGCGCGGAGGCTTCCGACGGCCAGGCGGAAGGATTCAAAGACGATCGAGAATGAGGGGATAAATGCCATGCCTTATCTCATTTTACGCGCCGAAGCTTAAGTTGTTTAACCGCGTCGCAGATACGAAAGCGAAAATAGAGAACGCCGGAACCCTTGTCGGAATTCCGGCGCCTCTGAGACAAACTTTCACGCTTTTACCTGATCTTCTCGTCCTTCTCGATCTCACCGTCGCGGATCGTGATGACCCTGTGCGCTCGTTCCGCGACCTCCGCCTCGTGAGTGACAACGATGATCGTGTTGCCTTCTTCGTGGAGTTTCTCGAACAGTGTCATGATCTCCGCGCTCGTGTGCGTATCGAGCGCTCCGGTCGGCTCGTCCGCGAGCAGGATCGAGGGATGATTCACAAGCGCCCTTGCGATCGCCACCCTCTGGCGCTGTCCACCCGAGAGCTCATTCGGCCTGTGGCTGATCCTGTCGCCGAGTTCCACCGAATTCAGCGCGTCGACGGCCTTGTCGTGCCGCTCCGAAGAACCGATGCCGGCGTAGATTAGCGGCAGCTCGACATTGTGAAGCGCCGTCGCACGAGCCAGCAGATTAAACGTCTGAAAGACGAAGCCGATCTCCTTGTTCCGGATCCTCGCAAGCTCGTCATCAGACATCTTCGCGACCTGTTCGCCGTTGATCCAGTATTCGCCCTTTGTAGGCGTGTCGAGGCACCCGATCAGATTCATCAGTGTCGACTTTCCGGATCCCGAAGGGCCGATGATCGCGAGATACTCGCCCCTTCGCACGTCGAAGGACACCTCGCGCAGCGCGTGAAGCTGCTCGTTACCCATCTGGTAGGTCTTCCAGATCCCTCGCATCTTGATGAGCGAGTTGTACGGATGCGATAGGCCGCTGCCGTTCGAATCAATGTTTTCCATCTGTTTTTCCAATGCCGGAACTGTCAGGAATGACAAAGGCCCGCGGTCAGGACCGTATCCGCCCGCGGGCCTCAGCTCCCGGTATCATCAGGAAGAGGTGTTCGCCTCGCCTTCCTGACGCGCCTGTTTCTTGACGATATCGCCTTCCTTCAAAGTGTTGAGTATCCTGCTGGGACCCGTGATTACCTCCTGGCCTTCTTCAAGCCCGCTCGTTATCTCGATGTCCGACTCGCCGGTGATTCCGGTTGTGACCTCAAAGAATTTCACCTTGCCGCTCTCGATGACGAAAACGCCCTTGACCGTTTCATCCTCTTTCTTCTTCGGCTGCTGACCCTCCGGCGCCTGTTCGCCCTCAGCCGCGGCTTCGTCCTTCTTCTTTTCGATCACGGACTGGATCGGTACCGCGACCACGTCCTTCTTGACGTCGGTTGTGATCTCTGCAGTAGCGCTCATACCGGGACGCAGCCCGTTCCGGATCTCGTCGCGAACGTCGCGCAACTCGATGACCACCCTGAACTCCTTGGCTTCCTGGACGTTGATGTTCTGCGAAAGTCCCCCGGTCGTTTGCGATTTTCCGACCGCAAGCGGAGTCTTCTGCGTGACCTCGCCCTTGATCTCCTGGTCTCCGAACGCGTCGACCTTGACGATTGCAGGCTGTCCGACCGAGACCTTGTCGATCTCCGTCTCGTCAACTTTGACCTCCACATTTATCGTCGACATATCGGCGATGGTCAGAAGGGGGGTGGACGAGAGATTCGCGGTCGCGAAGGTACCGACCTTCGAAGGAATGTCGGCGATGACACCGCTGATCGGAGCAACCTGAAGCGTCTTGTCCCTCTGGTTCCTTTGTCCCCGAAGAACCGCAGCCTGTTGGTTTGCCCTCGACTCGCTTGCGCTTACCGATATGCCCGCTGTGTTCACAGCCCGTCGCGCGTCCTTTACCGCAACTGCCTGTTGGTCAGCGCGTGCGCGCGCCTCCTTGACTCGAGCCTCGGCCTCGGTGACCGAGATCCGACGCGAAGCCAGGTTTGCTCGTGCAGTATCGAAACGGTCTTTCGCCTGATCGTAGGTCTGACGGCTCTCGACGCCTGCCTCAAGAAGTTCCTCGATCCTCTTTAGCTCGCGTTCCGCGGCTCTAAGCTCGATCTGGGCCGTTGCCTCGCCCTGTTTGGCCTGGTTCACAGCCTCCATCGCCGTGTTGACGGCGGCTTGCGCGGCGTTAAGGCCCTGCTGCGCCTGCGAAAGCTGATTCTGCGCGGCGATCACCTGTGTTCTGCTGCTCTGTACATCGTCTCTTGCGGCATTGAAAGCGGCCAACTGTGCGTCCGTGCTCGACTGGAGCTGATTCGGGTCCAGGCGGACCAGTTCCTGCCCCTTGTCCACGACATCGCCTTCCTTCACGTAGATCTCTTCGATCCTTCCCTGAACCTCACTGGTCAGGTTAATGAACTGGATGGGCCGGATCTCTCCGGGCGCGGTTACGGTCGAACGCAGTTCCGCACGCTTCTCGGTAGAAACGGCTGTCACCTCCGGCGCGTCGGAACGGGACGCGAAGATGCCGACTACGACGACGAGACTGAGCACGGCCAGCAGACCGATGCCTATGAAGATCTTTCCTTTACGGCTGAGTGCCATTGTCTATTTTCCTCTGATCGTTATTATTGCGTGGAAATGCCCGGTCTGGGGGCCGGGCAGGTCCGTTTGAAGCTTCACCACCGTGGTACGAGCCAACACATTCGTTGGTTTCAAGAAAAGGCCGAAACACGATTGATGAACATTTTATATGAATTTTATCATTCTCACACGCCGGCGGCTGATATAACGGGCGGCTGTACGAACGGGGGATTTACGAACAGTGATTTACAAGTTAGAATACCCGTGCAATTCATAGATCCTACGCAGTTTTCCCTGGTGATTAATGAAAATGATCGTCTGTCAGGCTTGCGGATCCCAGAATCTCGACAGCTCGCAATACTGTGATGAGTGCGGGGATTCGCTGCAAAAATACAAGGCGCCGGAAGCGGCCGATGCGGCCGACCCGTCCCGTAACGAGAACGCCGAAGAGGACATCCCGCTCTTTCAGTCTGCGAGCGTGACCTCGGTGGGGATTCCGCCGATCGAAGAAGAGACAAGCGTCCGGAAACGGCCCGCGACCGAACCGGATGCTCCGGCCGACGGCGGACCGCCGGCGGTAAGCAAGAAGGTTCACGCAAAGCTCGTCATCGAAAGGGGACACGCGATCGGCACGGAATTCCCATTGTCCTCTGAAGAATCCAACATAGGGCGATGGGACGCCGACAACGGAGTGTTTCCGGACGTGGACCTGGACGCGCACGATCCGGAAGCGAAGGTCTCGAGGAGGCACGCGCGGATCCTATTTACGAACGGAAGTTATATGATCGAGGATCTGGGCTCCACGAACGGCACGTTCGTCAACCGCGGCAGGCGGCTGATCCCCGGGAACCCTCAGAGGTTGCAGGACGGAGACGAAGTAATCGTCGGAAAGACGTTTCTGAGGCTTGTTGTCCTTGATTAGGCGCCCGCAAGTTATTTAAGATTTGGATACTTAACATGGCCGGGCGGGCGCGGTTTCGCGTGTCCGCAAGACAGCCTGTACCCTAATACCATGTCCTTTTGTCACGAATGCGGTTCTGAATTGAGCGAAGCGGAGGCATATTGCCCGGTTTGCGGCATCGCGCTTCGAAATCCTGTGCTGGAAGAGGTTCAGGAGAAGGAGCCCGAAGAAACCCGGCAGGACGACGTGCCCGCACAGGAAGAGCCCGCACCGGCCGCTGATGAACAACCTGAGCCGTCGGCGGCTTCCGAGCCCGACCGCGGCGAGGCGGATACGACCCCCGAATCTGTTCCGGAGGACGAATTCGTTGACATAAGTGCGCTCAGAAGCAGTGACATAGAAGAAGGAACACCGGAGCCGAAGCCGGCGGAACCTGTCGGTGAAACTCCTTTGGCGACTGAAGAACCCCCGGATGAAGGACAGGGGGCCGAGGCCGCAACGGAAGGCCCCGTGGAACCTCAAAGATCATCTGTCCCCGAGCCGCCGGCTCCCGGTATCCTCGGATCGCAGTTGGAACCGGCTGAAGAGTCCGTGCCTTCGCAGGATTCCCCCGCCTCCGCAGGAGAAACTCCCGATTCGCCTTCCACTACGGTGACGCCTGTCGATGAGGTCATTCAGACCCCTCTGCCTTCGGATCTGAAAGAGCCCGTCGCAGAGGCTGTTTCTGAGCCCTCGGAAGAGGAAGCAGCGATCGAAGCATCGGGCGAGTCGCGAGGGATGGCGGAAATCGAAGTGGACGTTCCCGCGGCGGGCGAACCGGAGGAGCAGGTCGCGGATGCGCCTGAGGCGAGTCCGGCATCCGGGCCGGCCGGCGAAGAAGACGCTGAGGCTGCAGCGAGTTCGGAGGTGCCTGCGGTTACGGAAGAACAGGAGAGCATTGAGGCCCCGGCCCCGGAAGAAGAAACCGCTGAAGCGGAAGAAGAGGCGTCTGCCGGAGAGGAAGAGGAAGATTTTCGCGAAGGCGCCACTTTGATCGCGGCGCCGTACCCTGACAAGGAAGTCTCAGCTGCAAAGCGGGCCGCCTCCGATCTGGAATCGCCGACGGCCGACGATGTTGAAGTAGCGACGGATGAAGAGCAGCCGGCCGACGAGAAGATCGAAGCCGCCGAACCCGGTGCGGAGGCGCCGGATCAGGTTCCCGCTGCCGAAAGCCGCCCAGCGGAGCCGCCGGCAGGCGCGTCTGACGAAGGCGAAGAAGGTCCCAGTACGACGCCGAATATCGGCGGCGGCGATACCGACGGAAGCAAGGCTCCGAAACTCAAGCCGCTTTCGGAAGGAACGGTCCTGAACAGCCGCTACGAGATCGTACGAAAGATAGGCGGCGGCGGAATGGGTGCGGTCTACCTCGCTAGCGACAAGAACCTGGGCGGTGTGCTGAGGGCGGTCAAGGAAATGGTGCAGTCCTACATCGAAGAGGACCAGCAGGAAAAGGCCGTACAGGATTTCAAACGCGAGTCGATGCTTCTGACCTCGCTCGAGCACCCTTCGATCCCCACGATCTACGACTACTTCTTCGACGACGACGCTCACCGTTTCTATCTCGTGATGAAGTACATCTCCGGCGGCGATCTCGCTGCGAGACTTCGTTCCGCGCCAGAAGGGAAACTTGAGGAGCTGGAAGTGGTTGAATGGGCGATCCAGATCGCCGACGTTCTCGACTACCTTCACAACCGCCAGCCGCCGATCGTTTACCGAGATCTGAAACCGGCGAACATAATGCTCGACGGGAACTCGGGCAAAGTGATGCTTATCGATTTCGGGATCGCACGCTGGATCAACAAGGAAGAGAAGGGCGTGACGGCGGTCGGCACGATGGGCTACGCCCCGCCGGAGCTGTTCAGCGGAAACGTTGTCCCTAGTTCGGATATTTACAGCCTGGGATCGACCGTATTCCATCTTCTGACTGGGGCTGACCCGCAGAACAATCCTCTGCTTATTTTTGATTTCGAGAAGAATCCGAAACCGAGGCAGATCAACCCAAGGCTTTCGGACCAGATGGAATCGATACTGATGCGCGCGGTCGAGTACAACGCCGAGAAGAGGTTCTCGACGGCTGGCGAGATGAGGTCGGCCCTGACGGACCATCTTTCGAACCTGAACTCGGGAAATGTGACGTACGGAAAGACGGAATCGCCGAAATCCGTCGGATTCTCGGATCAATCGGTCTTCTGCGGGTTTTGCGGTCAGAAGATCGTCGCGACCGACATGTTCTGTGCATTCTGCGGGGCGAAGCAGCCTTTGGCTCAGCCCGGGGTTCACTCCGCCGGCTATGTTCCCGTCAAACTCACGGCAAAGCTCATTATCGAAGGCACAAGCCAGCTGGACTATCCCTCGTTCGAACTCGCGAAAGACGAGAACCTCGTCGGCCGTCGGGACCCGATGTCGAACATTTTTCCGGAGGTTGACCTGTCGAAGTTCGATCCGCAGACGAAGATATCGCGCAAGCATGCCAGGATCTGGCGGGACGGCGAGAGGTATATGCTTGAAGACCTTGGGTCCTCGAACGGGACGCTTCTGATCCCCTCATCCAACGAAACCGTCAGGCTTGCTCCACATCAGGCTCAGGAACTTGCACACGGCGACCGGATCAAGCTCGGCGACACGATGCTCCACTTCGTCATTTCCGCCTGACCTCGTCAAATGCCCGGCGGATCGCGGCTCGCGAGATCCCGGATGATCTATGGATCCCAGAAAGAAGAAGCCGCGCCAGCGGAACAAGATCCGCACTACGAGGGTTGTCGTAGGTTTTGATCCGGAACAGCTGAAAGCGCCTTTCCTTCTGAGGTGCGGTGCGCTGCTGATCGACTATATCGTCCTGATCATCGTGCCCGTTTCCACGCTTCTGATCGCACGGGCGCTGGGCTACGACGGTTCGAAGCTCCTGAACAGTTCGTTGAGCAACTCCGGCTGGTTCGTCACATTCGTTGTCGCACTGGCGAATTTCTTCGTGCTTCCGCCGTTCACCGGCCGGACGATCGGGAAGTTCCTTACCGGGTTGAAGATAACGTCAAAGGACGGAACGGCGGCGGGATTTAAGGAGATCCTTTTGAGGCATGCGGTCGGCTATCCTGTCACCGTTTTCACACTGGGTCTTGGATTTATATGGTCCGCAGTCAGCCCGGGAGGCAGGGCCCTCCACGACTACATCGGCGGCACGGTTGTGGCATATGGCAAGAAGCTGGTTTCAGAAAAGAGATACGTGAAAAAGCAGGTCCCGGAGGTCGAATGACCCTGTCGCCGGTACGGGCAATCGTCCAACTGTGTTATAAATCTATCTTTCGCAGTGAGGCAGCCAGACTGCCCGATTTCGAGATATGCCGCTCTTACGGATAAAGAACGCAGACCAGACGACGGAGACCCAGCCGATCACGCGGCTCAGGACCACGATCGGCCGCTCCGCACGTTCGGACATCTGTATTCCCGACGCTTTTGCGTCCAGGCTCCACGCCGAACTTCGCAAAGAGGGGGAGGGCTATTGGCTCCAGGATCTCGGTTCGGCCAACGGCACGCGGTACAACGGATCGCTGATCTCGAATCCGATCCCTGTGGTTTCCGGGGGCGAGATCCAGATCGGCGAAACTACCCTGGTGTTTGAGGATGAGGCGATCGAAGAGAGCAAGAATGCGACCCTGATCGCGGACAGCACGCAGTCGCTCGATCCTTCGATGACCATCTCGTTCGCGCGAAAGAAGAACCCTACCGCGGAGATCCTCGAATCGCAGTTCTCATCGCGCACCGATCTGCTCGGATTGATCAGCAAGGTCGGTGTCGCGTTGCTGTCGTCGACGGGACTCGAAGAGACCCTTGACCAGGTGGCGACGCTTGTGTTCGAAGCCGTGCCCGCGGACCGATGCGTGATCATGCTTCGGGACGAAGAGAATGTGGACGGCGACGGAATGAAGATCGCTGTCGCTCGTCAGAGGGGCAAGGAAGAACAGCTTTCCGAGGTCCGGATCAGCCGGACGGTGATGGAAGAGGTGATGGTCAACGGCAAGTCCGTTCTGACCTCCGATGCCCAGCACGATCCAAAGTTCGCCAGCCAGACGATGGCACTGTTGGGTGTCCGCTCGGTTCTCGCTGTGCCTCTGAGCGTAAGCGAGACGGAGGTCTTCGGCATCATTTACGCTGACTCGCCGACCTATGAGAATACGTTCACGGAAGAGCACTTGAACATTCTCACGACCCTCGCATCTGTTGCTTCGATCCGGGTCGAGAACGCCAAATTGGCGGAAGAGAGGTTCGAACGCGAGCGTATGGAACGCGAACTCGAGCTCGCGACTGAGATCCAGCAGAGGTTCCAGCCTTCGGCGCCTCCCCAGATGGATTCGTATGAGCTTCAGGGCATCTCTTTTGCCTGCTATGAGATAGGCGGAGATTACTACGATTTCATCCCGCGCCACAACGGCAAGATGCTGATCGCTCTGGGCGACGTTTCGGGAAAAGGCACGGCTGCCGCTTTGCTTATGTCATCGCTCCACGCCGCGATCCACGCGCAGACTATGGCAAAGAGCGAATTGCCTGCGATGGTGACGGCGGTCAACGAGTATCTCGCGCACAATACGCCCACGAACAGGTTCATAACATTCTTCGTCGCGGAACTCGATCCGGAAACAGGAGAACTCAGCTATATCAACGCCGGCCACAACCCGCCGCTTGTCGGAAGGGCTGACGGCACGGTCGAAGAGCTGGATTCCGGAGGTTTTCCGCTTGGTATCATGCCCGGCGCCGAGTTCGAACTCGGGAAAATAACGTTGAAAGAAGGCGAAGCGGTGATCGTTTTCTCGGACGGCGTGTCGGAAGCCGAGAACACGGCGGGCGAAGAATTCGGTATCGAGCGGCTGTCGACGGTCGTGAAGAGCCACATCGGCCGGTCCGCGTCGGGACTTCGCGACAAGATCGAGTCGGCGCTTTCCGGATTCACGGGCACAGCCCCGGCAAATGACGACATTACCCTCGTGATCGTCAAGAGGAAACAGGCTGCCGCCAGCGTTTCCTCTACTGTATAAAACTGTTTAAACCTGTTGACCGCCCTTAGACGGTTGTCCTATCATTGGGAATAGCGGATCCTCCCTTCCCCTCCGCGATTTCCCCAATGGCCTCCAAGAAACGATTCATTAGCCTGAAGTATATCGTTACGCTGACCCTCGTCTTTGTCGGCGTGGCACCGCTTTTGATCACGGGCTGGTTTCTGTCAGAGCAAAGCGCAAGGGAACTCCGTTCGGCCGAGGGAAGGTACCAGACGCAGCTTGTACAGGACAAGGCCCGCCAGATCGAACTGTTCGGGCAAAGCTACGTGGAACTGGTCCGAAGCTTCGCAAGGGCGCTCGAGATCGCCGACGACGAGACTCTTCTTTCTTCGGTACAGACACAGGACGAGCTCAGTTCGACCCTCGAGGAGCGCCCACAGCTGCTCGCGCTTCTGATCAAACCTCTTGCGGGAGAATCGCTTTCGGCATTTCGCGCCGAGGTCATCAAGCGGGAAGAAATTGAAAGGCTTTCCGAAAGCGTTCTGGGGCAGATCTCGGACTCGCCGATATCGATCGGCCAGCCGCAGATGATACCGCGGACGGGAGAAGTGGTCTTCACGATCGCGGTCCCTGTGCTGCAGAACGGCAACCTTTCGGCCGCGGTGGTCGCCGTAGTCTCGCTCAACAGCATATCCGCCATCGCTTCAGAGAGGCCCGTCAGCGAGGCCGAGCTTTGGGAATCGGGACTTCCGATCATATTCGTCGTTGATGAGTCCGGGAAGCCGATCTATCACCCGAACTCGTCGGTCATGTCGAGCCGAAGGCAGCTTTCCGAGATCCGCATCGTGGGCGAGTGGTCTGAGACAAAAGACCAGATCCAGTCCGCGCTTCTGCCGTTCACGCTGCTTCACGAAGGCGTCGAGCACGAGATGATCGGTGCGTACTCGACGGCGAATCTTGTCGACCAGCTTAAATTCGGCGTGATGGTGATGCAGGAAGAGAGCAAGGCCCTCGCCTCTGTGGGAGAGATGCGACGGCAGACGTGGCTGATCAGCCTTGCGTTCGCGCTCCTGGCCCTTCTTTTGGGACTCTTCTCCGCCCGTCAGCTTTCGCTTCCCATACTCAATCTCGTGAGCGTCGCGCAGAAGATCGCTTCAGGCGACCTTTCGACGCGGATCGAGACGAAGAGCATTACCGAGATCGGAACTCTCGGCGCCGCGTTCAACACGATGAGCGACGAGCTCGAGGACTACATCGCTAAGCTCGCAAAGGCGGCCAAAGAGAACCGCGAACTGTTCGTCGGGACGGTCAAGGCGCTTGCCGCCGCGATCGACGGAAAGGACCGCTACACGCGCGGTCATTCCGAACGAGTTACGAGAGTCTCGGTGGCGATCGGGCAGAGGCTCGGAATGGGCGAGGAAGAGCTCGAGACCTTGCGTATCAGCGCGCTCCTGCATGATGTAGGAAAGATCGGCATCGACGACGCTATCCTCAAGAAGCCGGCCGCTCTCACAGATGAAGAGTACGAGATCATGAAGACCCATCCTCAGGAGGGCTACAAGATCATGAAGAACATTCCGGCTATGAAGGACTTCCTGCCGGGAATGTACATGCACCACGAGATGGTGAACGGACAGGGCTATCCGCAGGGGCTTACCGATGAACAGATCCCGCTTCAGGCGAAGATCGTTTCGGTCGCCGACACCTTCGACGCAATGACGATCGACCACCCGTACTCGAAAGGAATGGGGCTCGAACAGGCGCTCGAGGTGATCGAGTCCTATGTCGGGACAAGATATGACCCCGGCGTGGTAAACGCGCTCCGAAGGGCGTGTTCCGACGGCCAGATAGGCGTCGGGCGTGTGAAGCTGAAGGAATTCTCCAGACAGCCTGTACCCGATGACGAAGAAGTATCGAGACGGGTCGCCTGACCTGTCGCGAACCGAGATCCGCCGCTCGACTCGCGGGTCAAGCAAATAAAGCAAAACTGACCGGAAGGTGAAGAGTTCCAATGAGGAATCCTGAAGAAGCGTGGCAGGTCGATGTCAACGGACAGATCTACGATACGACTTTTGGCGAGTTGCCGGGCTGGATAGCCGACAACGCCCTGCTTGAAACGGACAAGGTCCGAAGAGGCGAACTGCGCTGGCTTGAGGCCGGGAAAGTGCCCGCGCTCGTCCCTTTTTTCAATGCGAAGGCAGAAGGGCGCGCGGTCCCGTCCGTAACTGTCACGACCACCGTTGCCGAAGAACCCGGAACCGAAATGTCGTCCCCGGAAACCGGGCTTCCGCAGGCGGATCTGCACGGTACCTGGCAGAATTCTGAACAGCCTGAGATGCCTGCGGCGGAACCTCAACAGGAAGCGGTCCAGGCCCATGAATTCTGCAGCATTCATCCGGAGGTCCCGACGCGCTACATCTGTTCGGCGTGTCACCATCCCTTTTGCTCCGAATGCCCCGAAGGCTTCGGAGCGACCGTCAGGCTCTGTCCCTATTGCGGCGCGATGTGCAAGGATGCGCAGGAAGCCGCAAAGACTATGGAATCCGAACGACGTTTCCGTGCTGATATCGAGGCAGGTTTCGGGTTCGACGATTTTGGAAGCGCGATCGCATATCCGTTCAAGTACAAATCGAGCCTTCTGATCGGAGGCTTCCTTTTCGCGATCCTCACGATAGGACAGGGAGCCGGATCGATAGGCAGCATCTTCCTTGTTGCCGCGGCCTTGATCTGCTTCATGCTTGCCAACGCGCTCACGTTCGGAGTGCTCGCGAACACGGTCGATAATTTCTCGCAAGGCAACATCGGAAAGGATTTCATGCCGAGCTTTGACGACTTCTCGCTCTGGGATGACGTCGTCCATCCGCTGTTCCTGAGCATCGCGGTCTACATTTCCTCGTTCGGTCTCTTGATACTTCTGGTCGTTGGAATGGTCTGGTACGCGTGGTCTTCTTTCACCAGCGCGATGACGCCCGCGATGGATCCGGCGATGGAAATGCTCGCGGAGGACAATGGGCAAACGCCCGAACATCTCAAGGCGATCATCGAGAAGGCGAGAGAACAGAACCAGACGCTCGGAGTCGAGGTAGGTGAAGACGGCCTTACCGATACACAGCGGGCGAGCCTTGACGAAGAGGCCGAGTTCATGCGGCTCAACGAGATGGCCGAAAACTACAGAGGCCAGCAACTTGAATCCGTCGTAGGTCCGAGCCCGGAGCAGCAGGAAGCCCAGCTTCAGGCAATGGTCTGGCAGTTCATACAGGTTGCGGGAGTGTTCCTGCTCCTCGCGGGGCTCGCACTGCTTTGGGGCTTATTCTATTTTCCTGCGGCCTGCGCTGTAGCAGGCTACACAAGGTCGTTCACGGCGACGCTCAACCCTCTGGTCGGACTGGATACGATCAGGCATCTGGGGCTCGACTACGTGAAGATCCTTGTGATGGCATTCCTTATCTCGATCGCTTCCGGGATCATAGGCGCGATCCTGGGCATCGTCTTCCTGCCGTTCGATCTTCCCGCGTTCGGGAATTTGCCTGCAAAATTCTTCGGCGGTTTTGCTACGTTCTATTTCTCGGTTGTTTTCGCGGTAGTTCTTGGCTACGCGCTGTACAAGAACTCCGAGAAGCTGGCGCTGTACAGGGGATAGTCGCCGGAGCGATGAGTGATGGGTACTGGGGCCTGAGGCAAAGATCCGGTCTCCCAAAGGAGACGTCCTGCGGTCGATCGCAACGGAGTGGCGACGGATTTTAACTCCCGGTGCAGTTGAAGGCGCAACCCGGAGCCCGCCCCCGTTTAGAGCAGCGCTCCGCGCTGCATTGAGCGCGATGCGCGAACCCGGCAGACGCCCTGAGCGAAGCCGGAAGATACGGGTCCGAATCACGCAATCGCTTCGCGATGCGCGGACAACGCGTCGCGTCCCGTAGGTTCCGCTTCGCTCCACCCACGGCTAAAGGCAGGTCGTCGCTGCGCGACTCTTAATCGTTCAATGATCGATGAGCACCGATCAATGATCGCAGGCACGCTCCCTGTCGGTTGCGTTTCTGCAAAGACCCCGACACCCGCAGCGCCGAAGGCGCGACTTAATGGTCAATGATCGATGGTCAATGCCCCCGTGTTTGTCCCGACTTCGCCGCCTGTCTATAATCTACAGTTTACGATTCAAGAGTAAACTCCCGGGAGGATCTAACCTCCGGCTTCTGAACTTATGGCGTTTTGGCGAAGAAGGAGCAAAGAGGACAAGTTCTCGTCCTCGGTGCTGGGCCTCGACAAGTCGATCGAAGAGCTCAAGGAAGAAGAAAAACGTGTCGAGCGGGAGTTCGGGGTCCGCTTCAACAACGCGATCTCGAGAACGCGAGATTCGATAAACAACCGCCTCGATACGGTATTCGAGAGCCGGAAGAAGATCGACGAAGGATTTCTCGACGAGCTCGAGGAGATGCTTATCTCCACCGACATCGGCGTTTCTACAACTTTTCAGATCATCGAGACTGTCAGGAAAGGGGTTTCGCGTGATGAGATCCGGGACCTTGACGCACTGAAGACAGCGATCAGAAACGAACTCCTGTCAATCCTGCGGTCGGCGGGGAAGAAGGGGGTAGGGTCAGAAACTGAAGCCCCGAAAGCGGTCAAGCCCTATGTCCTGATGGTGGTCGGAGTTAACGGTGTCGGAAAGACCACTACCATAGGAAAGCTCGCGCAGAGGATCAAGCAGGAGCAGAACGAGGTGATGATCTGTGCGGCAGACACGTTCCGTGCCGCCGCCTCGGAGCAGCTCGAGATCTGGTCGCAGAGGGCGGGAGTCCCGATCATCCAGCAGAAGCAGGGAACCGATCCTGCCGCGGTGCTTTTCGACGCTCTGAAGTCGGCAAAGGCGCGAGAAGCGGATGTGTTGATCGTTGATACCGCCGGACGGCTCCACAACAAGGCGAACCTTATGGCTGAGCTTGAGAAGATGAAGCGCGTTGCCGGAAGGGAAGTTGAGGAGGCGCCCCACGAGACCCTGCTTGTAATCGATGCAGTGACGGGCCAGAACGGGCTCGAGCAGGCGAGGCAGTTTATGAAGGTCGCCGATGTGACCGGGATCGTACTTACCAAACTTGACGGCACTGCGAAAGGCGGGATCGCCGTCGCGATATCGAAGGAGCTCGACCTTCCGATCCGTTATGTGGGCATCGGAGAAAAGGCAGACGATCTTATGGTCTTTGATCCGGAGGATTATGTAAACGGGCTATTCGCCTGAGGATGACGCGTGCAGGAATCGACCGTAAAGGTACCCGGAATGACAGATGAAGCGCTCACAAGCCGCGCGCTGGAGCTTGCTTCTGAAGGGATCGGGCGGGTGTCGCCGAGCCCGCTTGTGGGATGCGTCATCGTTTCCGCGGAAGGCCAGATCGTCGGCGAGGGCTCGTACATCTTCAGCGAGGTCACCCATGCGGAGATCGCCGCGCTTAGGCAGGCAGGCGAAAGATCTCGCGGGGGAACGGCCTACGTATCTCTGGAACCGCACGCTCATCACGGAAGGACGCCGCCGTGCACTGAGGTGCTGATCAATGCTGGTATCCGGAGGGTCGTCTGCCCGATCGAGGATCCGAACCCGCTTGTTTCAGGCAAGGGATTCGAGGAGCTCAGGAATGCAGGCGTCGAGGTCGTCACCGGAATCCTTCGAGAAGCTGCGGAGAAGCAGAACGAAAAGTTCATCTGCTGGCACAGGAATAAAAGGCCGTTCGTGCACCTGAAGACCGCGATGTCGCTCGACGGCAAGACCGCGACAGTTTCAGGCGATTCGAAGTGGATCACTTCAGTCGAAGCGCGTGCCGAAGGCCAAAAGCTCCGGTACGAGTACGACGCGATCCTCGTGGGTGCACAGACCATCGCCGCAGACGATCCCTCGCTTACCGACAGAACGGGCGGCCCGAGGGACCGGGGACTTCTTCGGGTCGTTCTGGACTCCCGGCTTCGCACCGCTGCGGGATCAGCAGTAGTTGCGACCGCGGATGAACATCCGACGCTTTTCATAGCGCGGGATCCGGAGCCGGAGAAGGCAGAGACATTCAGATCGAAAGGAGCGGAAGTGGCGGTCGTCGAAGGCGGTCCCCGTGATACCAAAGCGGTTCTCGGGGAGCTGTACCGGCGGAGGATCACAAGCGTGCTTGTCGAAGGAGGCGCGTCGGTCGCGGGCTCGTTTGCGGATTCCGGCCTGGTCGACAAGTTCACGTTCTTCATCGCGCCAGTCGTGATCGGCGGAGCGAAGGCGCCGACCTCAGTCGGCGGCGAAGGAGCAGACAGGCTTGCCGAAGCTTTCCGGCTTAAGGACATCACGGTCCAACAGGCCGGCCCCGACCTGATGGTCACAGGCTACCCCGCCTGACGAGTTCTTTTTCCCGACAATGGGAGATCGCAAGGACAAGACATCACAACGCATGAGGCCCTACGCGAAGAAGTCGCTCGGGCAGAACTTCCTTGTGGACCGGAGCTATGTTTCGAGGATCGTATCTGCGCTCGGTCTTTCGGAAGGCGACCGCGTGATCGAGATCGGACCGGGAAGGGGCGCGCTCACCTCAAAATTGCTCGAAACCGGCGCACGGGTTACGGCTGTCGAGATAGACGAGGATCTATCGGTCCTGCTTGAGAGTGAATATGGAAGCGAGGAGCGTTTCCGGCTCGTGACCGGCGATATTCTGGCGACCGATCTAGGGGATATCATCGGGGACGGGACCGCGAGAGTTGCGGCCAATCTGCCGTATTACGTATCCACGCCCATCCTTCGAAAACTGTTCGCAAACAGGGACCTGTTCTCGGAACTTGTGGTGATGCTTCAAAAGGAGGTCGCAGAGAGGATCACGGCGCCGCCGGGAGACAGTGCAAGAGGCTTTCTTACGGTCCTTATCGAAAGGGGATTCGACACGGAAAGGCTATTCGACGTCCCGTCCGGCGCATTCCGGCCCGTGCCAAAGGTAGAGAGCGCGGTGGTCAGGCTGAGAACGAAGCGGGTTGATGACGGGCGGGAAAATGATACCGGGTTTGAAGAACTCGCCAGCGCGGCATTCAGGCAGAAAAGAAAAACCCTGAAGAACAATCTCGACGCAGCCCCGGCTTCGCTGCGCGAAAAGATCGATCGGAAAGGCGGTTCGGAAGCGGTGCTGGAGAAAGCCGGCATCGCCCCTTCGAAACGCGCCGAGGCTTTGACCGAAGAGGACTGGACCTTGTTGTTAGCAGTGATATTCGGCTGAGAATAGCAAATGGTGTTCATCAAAAAACCGCCCTCGTCTTACGAAGGGCGGTCTTTCGTTTCATAAGGATTGAACTAGGGGATCACCTTCAGGCTCGGCAGAGGCCTGTCGCCCGCGACCCCAAACTGGACTGCTTCAAACCCGCTCGTCGATCCGAGAATGTACCACGTAGTATCCGAGGGCCTGTAAACCGCGGGATCGGTCGTTCCGTCGCCGTCATAATCGCCCGGAGCCGGTATGTCGCCGTCGGCCCCCCAAGGGAAGGCGAAGAACGAAGGATCCTCGCTTCGTACGACGTACCAGGTCGAGAGAGACGGCCTGAAGAACGCAAGGTCGGCTTTTCCGTCACCCGTGTAATCCCCGACCGTCACCTTGTCTTCCGGCGACCCGAACGAATATCCGATCGGGCCGTCCGAAGACCGAAGCTGCCACCACTGCTGAACGGAAGGTCTGAAGACCGCGATGTCGTCGACATCGTCGCCGTCAAAGTCAGCGATCGTCGGAATGTCTTCAGCGACCCCGAAGGCGACCGCGTTGACCTCACCGTCCGAAGACCGATAGATAAACCAGGTAGCGATCGAGGGCCTGAATACCGCCGGATCGTCGATGCCGTCTCCGTCAAAATCTCCGGGTGCGGGAACGTCGCCGTTCGCTCCGAACGGGAAGGCGAAGAAAGAGTCGTCCTCGCTTCGAAGTACGAACCATTCCCCGGTCGAGGGGCGGAAGAACGCGATGTCGGTCTTGCCGTCCCCTGTGAAATCCGCAGGGATCGGCGTGTCGCTCGAGAGTCCGAAGTTGAGGCCGCGGGTCGAATCGTCGGCGCTCTTCAAGAGCCACCACTGGGAAGCGCTTCCGGGCGGTTCCGGCGAGGGCCGGAACACCGACACATCGGTCTTGCCGTCACCGTCAAAATCGAGATATGCGCCGCCGGGGGTCGTCAACGAATTGATCGTCAAAGTCGCGGCGTCGATCTGACCTACATCCTCAAAATTCGCGTCGTTGAGCCTCAGGATCCATGTCCCGTTCGGGTTTGCGACCCCTGAGAATGTTGTGTTCATCTCCGTCACAGGCGCGCTGTTGATCGATGCCAAAGGACCGGGAACGGTCGAACGGTAAGCTCCCACAGGGATCTCGTTGACATTCTCCGCCGCCGCTGTCCACCAATTCGTTCCGGCAGCGGAATCCCTGAACGTATAGGTCCC
>JAGFIQ010000043.1 GCA_024103495.1 Aridibacter famidurans | reverse complement strand
CGGAAGCTAAGGCGGATCCGGCAATCCGGGCGCTCCACGGTGTTCTGCCCTGGCTGTCAGAGGAAATGAGGAAAAGAGTCCGATTTGACACTTTTCCTTTCGAAGCGCATTATTACGTTTACTTTCGTGGTGAGTTACAGCGACTTGCGACCACGTTAAACAAACCGCTAAACAGCTAACAGGTTAGCCGGAAAAAAGCCTTGTGTTGTTTAGCACAAGGCTTTTCGGTTTTCCGGGAAGACCACGCCCGAAAGGCGGTTAGAAGTATGAAGAACTTCAGAGAGCTTTTGGAATCAGACAGCGTCTATGTCTTTGACGGCGCGATCGGAACCCGGTTTTACGACAAAGGGATCTACATCAACCGCAGTTACGACGAGTTGAACCTTACGTCGCCCGATCTCGTCCGCGAGGTACACGAAGAGTACGTAAAATGCGGCGCGGACATCATCGAGACCAACACATTCGGCGCCACCCGCCACAAGCTGAAGCAATACAGCCTTGAAGGAAAACTTCGCGAGATCAATATCAAAGGCGTCCAGCATGCGCGTGCCGCTGCCGGGGACAAGGTCTTCGTCGCAGGCGCGGTCGGACCGCTCGACCTAAGGATCGAGCCGTACGGCCCTACATCCCTCGAAGAAGCAAAGGAAATGTTCGCCGAGCAGGCTTCGGCGCTTTTCGAAGGGGGAGTCGATCTCTTTGTACTGGAAACCTTCGCCGACCTCGCTGAGATCCGACAGGCTATCGAAGGAGTAAAGAGCGTCTGCGATCTGCCGATCGTCGCCCAGGTTCAGATCCAGACCGACGGAAAGACCGTTTTCGGCGCCACGGCTGAAATGATCGCGGCTAGGCTCGACGAATGGGGCGCCGATGTGATCGGCATCAACTGCGGCGTCGGTCCGACACACGTGCTCCGTGCGCTCGAAGATATGCGCGCGGTCACGACCAAGAAGCTCTCGGCACAGCCAAACGCGGGACTGCCGCGCGACGTACAGGGCAGGCAATTCTATATGTGCTCGCCCGAGTACATGTCGAAGTTCGCGAAGAGATTCATCAAGGCGGGAGCGAGTTTTATAGGCGGATGCTGCGGGACGACGCCGAAACACATACGCCTGATTGCAGATTCGGTCCGCGCGATCAGCCCGCGAAGTTCGAGGATCGAGGTCCGGGACGACGCTCCCTCGAAGAAGCCCGTGGAGCTCGCCGAGGTCGAGCCGGTGTCGCCGCTTGAACGCTCGAAGTGGTCCCGCAAGATCGCCCGCGGCGAATTCGTTACATCCGTCGAAGTGCTTCCACCAAAGGGAGTTACGGCCGCAAAGACGCTTTCCTCGATTGGCATCCTGAAAGACGCCGGAGTCGACGCGGTGAACATCCCGGACGGTCCGAGGGCGCAGACGAGGATGTCCGCGCAGGCGACCGCGATCCTCGTCGAACGCGAGGTTGGTATCGAGGCCGTGCTTCATTACTGCTGCCGCGACCGCAACCTTCTGGGGATGATGTCGGACCTTTTGGGCGCCGCCGCTCTCGGGCTCCACAACCTTTTGATCATCACGGGCGATCCTCCGAAGATGGGCCCTTATCCGGACGCTACAGCGGTCTTTGACATCGATTCGATCGGTTTGACCAACATGGTGAACAAGCTCAATCACGGTCTGGACCTCGGCAACAACCCGATCGGCGAACCGACCGCGTTCTCGATCGGCGTTGGCGTGAATCCGGGCGCGATCAATCTGGAAGAAGAGATCAAACGGTTCGAATGGAAGGTCGAGGCAGGAGCCGAGTACGCGATCACCCAGCCGGTCTATGATACCGAGCAGCTTCACGAGTTTCTCGACCGGATCGGACACGTGCGGATCCCGATCGTCGCGGGTATTTTCCCGCTCGTGAGTTCGCGAAACGCTGAATTCATGCACAACGAGGTTCCGGGCGTTCGCGTCACTCAGGACATCCTCGAACGAATGAGAAGGGCGTCGGACAAGAGCAAGGAGCACGCCCGCGAAGAAGGCCTTGCGATCGCAAGGGAGTCCCTGGAAGAGATCAAGGATGTGATCCAGGGCGTTCAGGTCTCGGCTCCTTTCGGAAATGTGAAGTATGCATTGAAGGTCTTCGACGTGCTCAGCACCTTCTCGAAAGGAAGAAAGGTATCGACAACCGCCGCCGGAGTGGAAGAATGAGAAAAGCTATCTGTCTGACAACATTGATCTTACTCGCAGCCGCGGCAGTTCTTGCCGGCGAGGGCGATTTCAGGAACTCGAGCGGCAACACGATCGGCTCGCTTAAGTCCGACGGCTCGGTCCGGAACAGCTCCGGCAACACCATCGGCTACATCAAGAGCAACGGCGACGTTAGGAACGCCAGCGGGAACACGATCGGGAGCATACGCTCCGACGGCACGATCACGAACAGTTCGGGGAACACCATCGGAAAGGTCGATGACGACGGCACCGTGCGAAACGCCAGCGGGAACACGATCGGAAAAGTAACTTCGAGCGGCGACGTGAGGAACTCGAGCGGAAACACGATCGGACGCGCGACGGGCAGCATCACCCAGCGTGAGGCCGCCGCGTTCTTTTTCTTTTTCTTTACGGATCTGGTTTGAAGGGATCCACCGGAAGATGATCAGGGAACTCGCTTACCACGAAACCGATCTGGGCCCGCTAATGCTGCGGGTCCGGCCCGAACCTTTGATCGGCGGCAGCGACGTGTTCGAAGTAAGACTGGGCGAGGAATTTCTTATGTCCAGCCTCTTCACTGCCGGCGAAGAGGCGCTCGCCGATCTGGGACTTTCAGGGCTTCAAGGAGAGCTCGACGTCGTCGTCGGAGGTCTCGGCCTGGGCTACACTGCTGCGCGCGCGCTCAAGAACAAGCATGTCCGCTCGCTGCTTGTGATCGAAGCGTTCGGGGAAGTGATCGGCTGGCATTTGGAAAAACGGGTGCCGGCGGGAGAGAAACTCACCGGCGATCCCCGCTGCCTTTTCGTAGAGGGTGATTTCTTCCGGCTCGCCGAAACGGGGTTCGATGCGACCGACCCGTTGCGAAAGTTCGACGCCGTTCTCCTTGATATTGACCACACACCTGACCATCACCTCGACCACAATAATGCCGGATTCTACAGTTCGGCAGGTCTGGAGAAACTCAAGAGCCGCCTCAAACCCGGCGGAAGGTTCGCGATGTGGTCCAATGACGAGTCCGACGATGATTTTGTGAACCTACTGAAAACCGTTTTCGGGATCGCTGAAGGCCACAATGTGAGGTTCGCCAATCCCTATTCCAATCAGCTTGCCGTCAACTCGGTTTACGTCGCCGGACAGGCGGCCGAAGGGGCCGGGTAAGAGTCGTACAGATCTCTTGCGAATCGAGCCATCCCTGACGATTCCTTCAAACTAAGCGCTTCTCTTTTGCGGAGTTCCTTTGATGTGAGCGGCGGGCTTCGGCCTGCTTTGCAGCGCGGAACGCCGCTGTAAGCGGGGCGTCGCGAACGGGCGGGTTGAGTCGGGCTTCGCCGGCCTTCTGCAGCGCAACGCGCTACACCAATCGGACTGCGTTTCCCGACGCGGATCAATTCGGGCCGCGAGCGGTCCGTGACAAGCTGAAGCTTATCAAACAGCCGAAGCGATGCTCGAAACGGGGCAACTGCATCGGGGATCAATCTGGAAGTAGGTCTTGCACCTCGCAAACATTCGCCATCGGAGCCCGAACTTGGAACTATCCACTAATCCGGAAATCCTATCTCGCGGATCACACCCTTCTTGAGCTTGTTCGGATTCGGCTTCGGAGGCTTCACCATCGTAAACCGATGATTGAAGCCGTCGCCTCTGCCACGCCCGCCCTTTCGCCATTCATATTTCACGACCGCGCCGTCCTCGAACTCATAGATCCGCTCGATCTCTTCATCGGTGAATTTCGTGGTCTCTTCGTGTGTGAATCTCGAGCGAACGTCCTCGATTATGCTGTTGGCGTAAAAATCCGAGTTCTGGGAATTCTTTGACATATGCTTCTGATAAGGCCCGGAGCGGGCGGATCTCAGCCGGAAACTGTGCCCTCCGACCGCGGATGAAGCACGATTTTACCATAGGCCCGGCTTTCGATAACCTCTCTGTGCGCGTCCGGCGCGTCTTCAAGCGCGAACGCTTTTCCGATCACCGGTTCCAGATAGCCGCCTCTTAGCCCGTTCCCGATCGCTTCAAAGATATCTTCCATTTCATCGGAGGGAGCGTTGAAAAGGGACATTCCCCGGATGGTCGCATCTTTTCCCATCGTAAGGCGGGGATCGAACTCGAGCGTCCCCCGGTTCCCTATCACGATGATCCTTCCGAACATCGCGAGAGCCCGGAAGTCTTCGCGCAGATTCTTGTTCGCGAGCATCTCCAGAATGATGTCGACGCCCCCGGAATCTTCGCGGATCCTGTCGAGGTATTCGAAGGCGGGTTCCGAAGAATGATCGTAAACGTGTTCGACACCCTGCTCCCTTACAAGCTCGCGGCCCTTCTCCGATC
Source organism: Aridibacter famidurans (assembly GCA_024103495.1). Classification (GTDB taxonomy): domain Bacteria; phylum Acidobacteriota; class Blastocatellia; order Pyrinomonadales; family Pyrinomonadaceae; genus Aridibacter; species Aridibacter famidurans. Next base: position 4,814 of record JAGFIQ010000043.1, on the reverse strand, counting down.
CCGCGGTCGCGTAGATCTCCAATCCGGCGTTCTTTGCCCACTGCACGGCCGCGATGCCTACGGCGCCCGATGCTCCGTGGACCAGGACCTTCTCGCCTTCTTTCGCGCCTGCCTTCTGGATCAGCGCCCTGTACGCCGTCGCATACGGTACGAAGACTCCGGCGCCGGCGTCGAACGAAACGTTTTCCGGAAGTTCCCTTACCTGGTCCTCGCGGCAGACGGCGTATTCGGCGTAAGTGCCCGTGACCGATCCGGCGAGATAGACCCGCGAGCCCTTCTTGAACCTGTCCGCTCCCTTCCCCGTTTCTTCTACCGTTCCTGCGGCGTCCTTTCCCGGAACGAATGGCAGCGGAGGGGCCGAAGCGTGCCTTCCCTCACGTACATACGTGTCGACGGGATTCACTCCCGCGGCCTCGATCCGTACCAGCACTTCCCCTTCCTTTGGTGCCGGGACCGAAGTGTCCTCGACCGCCATCACTTCCGGTCCGCCGTACTCCCTTACAAAAATAGCTTTCATTTCCCGATGACCTCCCCGGGGAGACAATAAAAAACGGGCGGACGGCTTTCGCCTCCTCGCCCGTGTCCTGGGATAGGTTCGCTTAAACGTGCTTCTCGATGACCTGTGCGATCGCTTCCTTCGAGACCGCCCCGACGATCCGTTCCTGCTCCTCGCCGTTCTTGAAGAGGATCAGCGTCGGGATGCCCCTGACGCCGTAGCGCTGCGGGACGTTCATGTTCTCGTCGACGTTCATCTTGAACACGCCCGCCTTGTCCTTGAAATCTTCGGCGACCGCTTCGACGGACGGCGCGATCATACGGCAGGGGCCGCACCATTCGGCCCAGAAATCAACAAGCACCGGCTTGTCCGACCCGAGCACGTCTGCTTCAAATTCGGCGTCTGTAACCGCCTTTGCGAATTCACTCATTTCGATATCTTCTCCTGGAGTTTTCTAGATCCTATAAGTTCGTGCCGGATGCTCTCCGGCGTCAAATGTCGTAATTGTAACAATGTTAGTTACAATAAGCAAGCGTTGAGTTGACGCGATCGACAAATGTATCAGCGCGGTCCCATCACCCTCTGCTTCTGATCCTCCCGTTTCCGGCAGCCTAAGCCGAATACAAGATTCTATCCCTCGGAGATCGCGTCCTCAAGCGCGGCCACAAGATGTTCCGCATTCTCCTTTGTGAAGCACAAGGGAGGCTTGATCTTGATCACGTTATCATACGGACCGTCGGTGCCCACCAGTATCCCCCGAGCTTTCAAACGGTTCTTCACGCGTGACGCCAGCGCCGCCGCGGGAGCCGGAGGCGGTCCCGGTTCTGCGAGCTCCAGACCGAGGAAGAGTCCCGCGCCCCGGGCATCGGCGCATACCTCGAACTTCTCAACCAGGCCGTGCAGACCTTCCAGCAAATGCCCGCCGACGACGGCGGCATTCTCCTGGAGCTCTTCGTCCTCGATCAAGTCAAGAACCGCCGAACCGACCGCGCACGAGACCGTGTTGCCGCCGAAAGAGCTGAAAAACTCCATGCCGGTCTCGAACGACGCGGCGATCTCCGGAGTCGTGATCACGGCCGCCATCGGATGCCCGTTCCCCATAGGCTTCCCGAGTATCACTAAATCTGGCACGACACCGTGCATCTCGAATCCCCAGAACCAGTCTCCGAGACGGCCGAATCCCGTCTGGACCTCGTCGCTGATGCAGACGCCTCCGAGCGACCGCACGTATTCGTAAACTTTTAGAAGGAAGCCGTCCGGTAGAGGCACCTGTCCTCCGCAACCCACGATCGGCTCGGCGATGAACGCCGCGACATCCGGCCCGTTACCCTCTACCCTCGCGACCAGTTCGCGGAAGAAGTCCCTATCCGCATCGCCTTCGCGAAGGACGTTCGGTATCGGGGCCTCGATCACGAATTCCGGCTTACCAGGACCTCCCTTTCCAGCGTATTTGTAGTGACTGATCGCTATGCCTGCGCTTGTGTTTCCGTGATACCCGTGTTCCGCTACGATTACCTTCTCGGCACCGGTATGAGCGCGTGCGAGACGAAGCGCAAGGTCCGTTGCGGCGCTCCCGGAGTTGACGAAAAAGACCTTGCTCAAACTTTCCGGGAACAGCTCCAGAAGCTGCGACGAATAAATATCGAATTGGTTCGTCAGATAGCGTGTGTTCGTGTTGAGGGTCATTGACATGAAGGACAAAGTGTCCGCAACGGCCGGATGGCAATGCCCCACGTGAGGTATGTTGTTGTAGCAGTCGAGATACGTGTTCCCTTCAGAATCGAACATGTACTGGAATGCAGCGCTCTCCATCTGGATCGGTTCTTCGAACTGGAGCGACAAAGCGCGGCTTGTGTTCGCGTGACGGCGCTTCAGTCTCTCTTTTACAGAGTCGCTGCGAATCGGTTGGAGCCCCGCAGCCTGCCGGAATGCATTTTCGATCTTCCTGGGGCTCACGGCGGCCCATTTTTGAAGAAAGTCCCAGGCGAGCGGATCGGAGATCTGAGCATATTTGTTCTCCGGCATTTCATACCTCGCCCTCGCAGAACGGCATACGCTGATGCAGGCTCGGATCGCGATCAAGTCGTACAGCAGCGAAATTTCGAGATCGTTCAGGGGATTGACGGCGCAGTACGAACTGATCAGGGGCACTGCCCCGTTCACTACGTCATCCGCCATCAGGAGCACGTAGCACGCCGCGATGGCGACTTCGTTGGCCAGCGGCGAATGGCACATGTCGCCGAAATCGATCAGCGAAACGCGGCCGTCGGGAGCGACCAGCACGTTCCACTCGTTGGCGTCTCCGTGAATAAGCTGTCGCCGAAGTTGAGGGACGGACGGATCCACAAACCGGTCCGCACGCTGGAAGAAATAGTCGATGTATTTCCGGGCGCGGGAATCGGAAATAAAGTACGAATCGCGGTATGAATCCTCCCGGTGCTGTAGGTCCCAGGGGCTTCTTTTCGCTTCAAAGGCGATCTCGCTGCAACCCGCAAGTTCTTTGTCGAGCTCCCCAAGGAATTCGCCGAGAGCCTTGGACGTTTCTCCGTTGATGCCTTCTCCGCCCAGGATCCTGCCCTCGACAAATTCGAATAGCGCGACGACCGTCTCGCGGCCGCCGATCGACAACGTCGAAGCAAACGCGCCGTCGCGGCCGGGAACAGGCTTTGAAATGCTCTTGACTCCTTTTTCGGAAAGCCGGCGCAGAACTCTCGCTTCCGCTTCGAGTTCTTCGAGTAATTTCGGCTGCGCATCCCTGAGTTTCAGCACGAATTTCCCGGCGGGTGCGGACACAAGGAAGTTGCGCGCGTCATAGCCTCCCAGCTCTTTGATCTCGGCGTCTTCGATCCCAAATTGGTCCTTGAGAAGTTGTTCGTACATTCGGCGCGGCGATCGGTCCGGCGGTATCAGTCCTCTTGGTTCAATTGCTCGAGATCCCGAAGCGTCTTTGAAGGCTCCGGCCGGTATCGGTAGTCGGCATCGAGTTCCGCCGAGACGACAATGCCGTCCCCGTCGATCACATACCGAGCAGGGACCGGCAGCGACCACGACGATCCGCCGTTGACCCTGGGAAGGTCCGTGCCGAAGGCAAGATAAACTTCCTGCAGATATTCCGGAAGCTCGTAGCGTATGCCGAATCGATCGGCAACCTCGTTGCCTAAATCGCGCAGGATCTCGAAATCGATGCCGTGCTTCTCTTTCATCTTCTTCAGGAACTCCGGCCCTTGCGGACAGATCGCGACTAGTTCAGCGCCAAGGCCTCGTATATCGGACAGCGCACTCTGTAGAGCTTCCAGCTCCGCATTGCAGTACGGTCACCAAACACCCCTGTAGAAAGAGATCACAAGCCCCTCGGGACGGAGAAGCTCTTCCGAGCGGACGACCTCGCCGGCGACGTTCGGAAGTTCGAAAGAAGGCATCAGGTCGCCTTTTTTCAACGCTTGATCGACTAACCCGGACTCGCGCAATTCTTCGGTCGCGCGCTCCATCTTCTCGCGGACGCTTTCCGGGATCCTTTCGGCCGCCCCTTCCCTGATCGTCTCCAGTTTCTTCGCAAGACTCATGATTTTCCTTTGGAATTCACGAACGTCAGACCTGACCGGTCCAGTCATCCCTAGCCTTCTCCTTCCATCGTTCCCGGATCGCTTCGAACTCCTCTTCAGACAACGGCCCCTCTTCGATGTATCGTGCGTTCTGCTGCCATCTTCCGGGTTTCGTAGTTCCTACGATCGCGGTCGCGACTCCGTCAACGGCCAGCGTGAACCGCAGCGCGGCGGGTATGGATTTCTCAAGCGGGAGATCGAGAAACGGATACTCCAGGTTCTCAAGCCGGTCCCAGTAATCCTGGTGATAAGTATTTTCGGGCCTCGATTCGTTTCGCCAGACCGCGTTTGCGATCGGCCTCTTGGCGACGATCCCCATATCTTTCTCGATCGCCTCCGGCACCGTCAGTTCGATCGCTTCCTGTTCCGCTATGTTGATAGAGGTTTGCAGCGTGTCGAAGAACTCCAGCCCGACCGCAAACAAGGCATCCTCGCCGTCTCCGGAGTAGCCTGTAAATCTCGTATAGCCTCTTTCCTGCGCACGGATCAGACCCTCGATCGCCTCCCCGCGCCGAAGGATCTCGCTGTCGCAGCTGTGAAGCTGCGCTACATCGAGATAGTCGGTCTTTAGCCGCTTCAGGCTTTCCGTGATCGTATCCACAACGCCTTGCTTCGACCAGTCGGTCCACGTGAAACCGTCCAAAGAACCGCATTTAGACATAAGGACCAGTTCGCTTCGGCGACTCTGAACGGCGTTCCCGATCAGCGTTTCGCTG
>JAGFIQ010000028.1 GCA_024103495.1 Aridibacter famidurans | reverse complement strand
TCTCGAGGTCGATCTCGCGAAATCCGTCGTCCTCTATGAACACCCTTGAAGGCTCGATCCGGTCGACGATCTCCGCCGAGTTCGGCGTGAGCTCGAGGATGTCGCCGTCCTCGACAAGAATGACGTTTTCGTCGCTGTAGCCAACGTGGTTCTTAAGAAACTCCTTGTGGCGGAAAAGCATACGGAATTCGCCGTGGATGGGGACGACAAACTTAGGCCTCGCGGCCTCCGTCAGTATCCGTATGTCCTCCTGCGAGGCGTGACCCGAAACGTGGATCGTTCTTCTTTTTTCCTCGATGATGTTCCCGCCCTTTCGGTAGATCGCACCGATCATTTTCGAGATCCGCTTCTCGTTCCCCGGGATGATCCTCGCTGAAAGCACTACCGTGTCGCCGTCCTTGATCGAAAGCCCCTTGTAACTCTGGGTCGCCAGGTTCCACATAACGGCCCTCGCTTCGCCCTGGGAACCCGTCACGAGATAAACTATCTCGTCGTCGTCCAGCCGGCGTGCATCATTCAACCCGACGACCAGATCATCCGGGAATTCCAGATAACCCATCTCCTCCGCGAGCTCCACATTGCCCATCATCGAGCGGCCCAGAACGCACACTTTTCTTCCGAATTCCTGGGCGAGATCGAGAACGATCTGTATCCTGTGGATCGAAGACGAGAACGTAGTGATTATCAGACGCGCCCTTGCGCTATCGAAGATCTTCTCGAGATCCGGAATCACATCCGATTCGGAAGGGGTCCGCCCGGGGACTGTGGCGTTTGTCGAATCCGAAAATAACGCAAGCACGCCCTGATCCCCGATCCGCCGCAGCGCTTCCAGATCGTACGGCTCTCCGACCACCGGGGTGTCGTCGATCTTGTAGTCGCCGGTGTGAACGACCGTCCCGACAGGCGTCGTTATCGCAAGGGAGAAACAATCCACCAGCGAATGCGAAGCGTTGATAAATTCGACCTCGAAGTTCCCGACCTCAGCGACGTCGCCTGCTTCGACGGTGTGCATAAGCACGTCGCCGAGCATTCCGTGTTCTTCAAGTTTGTTCTCGATAAACGCCAGAGTCAGCCTGGAACCGTAAACAGGAAGGTTGAACCGCTTCAGGAAATAAGGAACCGCGCCAATGTGGTCTTCGTGGCCGTGAGTGAGAAAGAGTGCGACAAGGTCGTCCCTGTAAGTTTCCAGCTGTTCGTAGTCGGGAATGGAGATGTCCACTCCGTACGGCGTTTCCTCCGGAAATCCCATTCCGGCATCGACGACGATCATTTCGCTGCCGCACCGTATGCCCATCGTGTTCATCCCGAACTCGCCAATTCCCCCAAGAGGTATTACTTCAATTTTCTTCACAACTATCCTTCTCAGCCTCGGAAATTAGATAAGGGCTGAAAATAAACATTACGGTATAGGAACGGCAAAGGCCAACCTGCCGAATCAGGCGCTAGAGTTTGTATTCGAAAAGGATCTCCTCATCTCCGACGATAGAGGCACCAGTGGCACAGTAGAATTCCCTCGCTCCCTCGTGCGCCGGTCCGGTCATTCCGAACACGGACCGGGCGCCTTCGGCCTTCCCGATCGAGAGGATCCCTGAGATCAGGTTTCTCCCGATGCCCTTCCTGCGCTTATTCGACGCGACTTCGATCTCGTAAAGAAATATTTTGAAGCCGTCGTCCTTGACCCTCAAGATACGGTAGGCCAGGAGGATCCCCTCAACCCATCCCTCTGATTCCGCGACAAGCAGGTAATGGCCTGCATCTTCAAGAAAACTCGCGAGGTGCTGTGCTTCGGCGGACCTTCCGAAAAGCCTTTCGATAGCAGGCCGTGCAAAAGAAGCGTCTCCGGCACCCAGCCTCCTGACCGTGATCTCAGCGTTTTCAGGCATCTTTCGTTAACTCCATATAATACGCGGGATCGCCGTTCACCCTGGCTTCGGTCTTGAAATGCCGAAATCCTGCCTTCTCGTAGCACCTTACCGCTCGGAAGTTGTCGGGAGCAGGATCGAGGATGATCCTCCTGGGCGCGATCTCCGTGAAGATCATTTCAGTGAAGCGTCTGACCGAAACGGTGCCGAGCCCCTTCCCGACGAGCTCGGGGACTCCTATGAACTGATCGATCCCGACCGTGTCATCGTCGACACTATAGTGTTGGAAGAATCCGAACGGCATCTGCTCGAATCGGCCCGGAACTGAAAGCGTTGCGATGTAGCGCCCTATTCCCTTTTCCGGGCCGTACGCCTCGCGGACCTTCTCGATCGTGTCTTCTCCTTCGTCCCACCATTCGAGGATGTGCGGCCTCTGCAACCACTTTAGGAGAAGCGGGAGATCGGCTTCTTCAAGGCCCCTGAAAGCGATCGTACAATTCGAAAGTGGCCTGTCCTCTTCGACTTCCGTCATCCGTATAATATAATCCTCCTTTCGTCGAAGGGCGCACGCAAATGACCCGCCCGTTCCCTTTTCAAACAAATTTCCGGTCAGGACCCCACCGGACCAGGTCTGAAGTATGAATCTCGCTCCGCTCTCCATACGCACTGCAAAAGTATGCGTGACGCTGCTGTTCTTATCGGTAGCCGTAATATATCTCGTTTCTCCGGGCGCCGAGCGCGGCGGATCGGTCGAGGCAGCGGGAGCCGCTCTCGATCCTCCTACCGGTGTCACGGCTTCCGACAACGATTATAACGACAAGGTCGGACTCCGTTGGGACACTATCTGGGGAGCGACAAGCTACTCCATCCTGCGAAATACGACGAATGATCCAGGTGGAGCGTCGGTCGTTGGATCGACCGCGAGGAATTATTTCTTCGACTCCACTGCCGTCGCGGGACAGACTTACTTTTACTGGGTCCGCGCCGAGAACGACCCCGATCAGAGTGCTCCGGGCGGCCCCGACTCCGGAGTCCGAGCCACCGGCAAGACGTTTCCGGGCCCGTTCAATCCGCTCGATCCGCCTCCCGCGCCGCTCGGGAACCCCGTGACCGCGGCGAAAGCTTATCTTGGCAAGGCTCTGTTCTGGGACGAGCAATTGTCCTCGACACGGACCGTCGCCTGCGGCACCTGCCATCAGCCCGCGGCAGGCGGATCGGACCCAAGGTCGCTTGTGGGCAATCCCTTTTCTGTGAATCCCGGTCCTGACGGGATCTTCGGAAACGATGACGACGTAATCGGATCGCCAGGCGTGCCTGTGAACTTCGAGGACGGCACTTACGGGATCTCGGCGACTTTCGGTATGAACGACCAGGTAACGGGACGTAAGGCGCCGTCTTATCTGAACGCGGGATATTCTCCGAACGGCCTATTCTGGGACGGAAGGGCGCTCGATGTGTTTCGCGATCCTTTGACCAACCAGATCATCCTTAATATGTGGGGTGGCCTTGAGAGCCAATCTGCAGGGCCTCCGCTTTCGGACGCCGAAATGGCACATTCGGGAAGGAACTGGACACAGGCGGCGCTCCAGATCGAACAATCAACCCCGCTCGCGCTGGCTGAGAACATTCCTGCGGCACTGGAGACCTGGATCGGCGATCGCTCCTATCCTGAGCTGTTTCAGGAAGCGTTCGGGACTCCCGACGTGACCCCGGCCCGTATCGCGCTGGCTATCGCGACTCACGAACGCACTCTCTTTTCGGACCAGACACCGCTCGACCGTGCAGTGGCGGGCATCCAGCCGCTTCAGCCCAATGAAGAACAGGGCCGGCAGGTATTCGTCATAAACCAGTGCAACACCTGCCACGGGGGCGGCCTTCTTTCCGACTCGAATTTTCATAACATAGGGGTCCGCCCGGCAGCCGAGGATGGCGGCAGGTTCAACGTTACCGGCCTTGAAGAGGACCGTGGAAAGTACAAGACTCCGCCGCTCAGAAACGGAGAGCTCAAGCCCTCGTTCATGCACAATGGGCGTTTCGAAACGCTCGAAGAGGTCGTCGAGTTTTATGACCGGGGCGGGGATTTCGACGCGCCTAACATCGACCGAGGAGTCATACGGCCTTTGAACCTCACCTCCGAAGAGAAGGCGAATCTTGTGGCTTTCCTCAAACGCCCGATGACCGATCTGAGGGTTGCGGCTGAACTGCCGCCGTTCGACCGGCCCACCCTCTACACCGAAGGCGCTCGTGTTCCCGTGATCAGCGGCGACGGACGCGCGGGGACCGGCGGACTTGTTCCTCTTGTAACTGCGATCGAACCGCCGCTGGTGGGCAATCCGAGTTTTACCGTGGCGGTCTCGAATACGATCGCCGATACGCAGGCCGTATTGGTTATTAGCGATGCGGATCCCGGGGTCGGCTCCTCGATACCCGCGACCGGTTCTTTTCTGCGGACCGTAGTCGACATCCCAGCGAAAGGCAGTCCGCTTGCCGTGGCTTCGGTCAGCATACAGATCCCGAACGATCCCGCGCTTGTCGGGCAGACGCTCCACGGACGCTGGTACGTAAACGATCCCGCGGCTGCCAATGGTTTCAGCGTGACAAAGCTCTTTACGTTCACGATCTTCGGCGAAGCTGCCCCCGGTGTCTCCAATACCGCCTTTGACTTCGACGGGGACGGGGCGACCGACGTCTCTGTCTTCAGGCCGAACA
>JAGFIQ010000182.1 GCA_024103495.1 Aridibacter famidurans | reverse complement strand
CGATTTCGACATTCCCTCGATGATGACCCTGTGGCTTTCGACGGTCTTCGCGCCGTAGCCGTACGCGATACCCGGCAGTATGAATAGCAGGAATATCAGAGGAACGATCGACTGCATCAGCGGCGATGCGGAAGCCGTAAGCTGAGGCGCGTCCTGTTCGGCGCTTTCCAGCAAAACGCCCCCGTATTCCTTCACCTCAGATTCCGTCAACGCAGATCCCAGCGCATTATCGAAGGCTGTCTTGCCAAAGAAGACGTTGTCCCTTACCGGCGCCGTCTTCTGCGCGATCTCGGCGGGCACTCCGGCCGCGACCGCTTTTTCGAGCGATGCCGAGGTCAGCTTGTACCCGACCGGGGAACGCATCGGCGACGCTGTCGGGATCGACACGACGATGAGTATCGCGAGGCCGATGATCAAGGTTGCATATCCCGCGATCAATCCGCGCTTTTCATGTTTCGAAAGGCCTTCCATCGCCGGGATGTCGCCGACATCGCCATCGACCTTTACATCCTTAAGCCTGGGCTCGATCACGCGGTCCGTCAGATACCACCCGACCGCGACTATCAGAAGGCAGGACGCCGACATAAAGAACCAGTTCGAGAGCGGATTGACGCCGCGGGTCGGATCGAGGATCTGAACCGCCGACTGCGTCAGGCCGGACATAAGAGGATCCAGCGAAGAAGGTATGAAGTTCGCGCTGAATCCGCCGGAGACCCCCGCGAACGTAGCGGCGATACCTGCGAGCGGATGCCTTCCGGCCTTGTAGAAGATCACCGCGCCGAGCGGGATGACAAGCACGTAGCCTGCGTCCGCGGCGGTTGAACTGATCACACCAACCAGGACGAGCACCGGCGTAAGCAGCTTGACCGAGGTGAACTGAAGCGCGCCTTTCAGCGATGCATTGATGAATCCCGTGTGTTCTGCGACACCTACTCCAAGCAGGGCGACGAGCACGACTCCCAGCGGATGAAAGCTTGTGAAAGTGTTCACCATTCCCGACAGGAATGCGGCGATCGAAGTGCCTGTGAGCTGGTTGTTTATGACGATCGGCTGGCCGTTCCTGGGATCGATCTCTGTGAAGGTCATCGTCGAAAGGAGCGCCGAAAGGATCCACACGACGATCAGGAGGATGAGAAACAATGCGGCCGGGTCCGGAAGCTTGTTGCCGACGGTCTCTATAAGGTTGAGCGCGCGATCGACTATGGATCCGCGTTTTGGATTCTGATTGTCTGCTTCGGTCATAGAACTGCCCTGTTTCGTACGCGTTCGAATGCGCTGAACTTAATGATTGGAATCCGGGAAGGCGACGATTGTAGCAGATATCTCGTAGCGCGGGGAAGGATAGTGCGGATTGAAGGTCGCGACCTCCGCGCACGAATTATGCGCAAAACCGGGTTCGAGACCTCGAAAGATGAACGGATGACAGAGAATGACCAAAGACGCAAAAACGTGGCTGCCCAAGACAGTTTGCATTTGTAACTCAATGCCTTCTACTCACGAAGTCGATTCGCCGACTACTTTATCCAGCGGCTCGAAGAGCCGAACGAAAATAAATCCCGTCGAAATAGGCAAAATCGTGCCGCTTCCGGCTCTAACAATATAAGTAAAAGCTTCGGCTCCGATCAGCGCCCGTCAATGGCGGTGAGTGGTTCAAGTTGATTACGAGGTTTGTTGAGGTCTTGGATTACGTATGCCGAATCGGCATCGGGGATAAGTATCTAGTTTGTAACGGTTCAGGCTGGTTCTCTTAAAGTTTTATGTGAGAAAAGCTTGATAAGAACTTGAATATAAGCTAAAGTTCGATTTCCGGTAAATCGAGAGTGGCTTGGCTGAAAAGTCTGACGAACAAGTCTGCCGGTCGCAATTGGATCGTGCGGCATTCAGCGACAGTGACGGCTACCACAGCCAAGGGTTGAATCCGGGGCGCGTGCGTCCCCGAAAGGCATTTCTAGATCTCGAGAAGACCGATCTGGTAGGCCTTTATAACAAGATTCAAACGATCTTTGACACCAAGCTTTCCATAGATCGAACTCAGGTGACAGCGGACGGTTGGTTCGCTGATCTGCAATTTTTCGGCGATTTCCTTGTTCTTCAGGCCGGTGCCGATCAGATCGAGGACCTCAAGCTCTCTGTTTGTCAGGGTCTCAAACCCTGAACTGGAGTCAAACTTGCTCGTGCTTGTCCCGTTCTCCAGGTCATCGGACTTCTTCCTTTGTAGCAGTTTGTTGAGAACTACCTGATTTAGCCAGGTTTCTCCGGAATGAGTTTGTCGGATCGCCTCCAGAAGGAGCGCGGGGTTCTGGTCCTTATGCACGATACCCACAGCTCCGAGTTCGAGTGCCTGCGCCTGCAGATCGAGTTCGTCGCTCGGCACGATTACAACGATTCGCAGATCCGGGAAGTCGTCCAGAAGTGTCGCGATCAAGTCTACAGACCCATTCTTGGCGAGGGAGATTACGGCAACCTCCGGTGCGGATTTGAACTGGTATGGGGCGACGCCAATGTCCTCAGAGGTCATGGCAACCACAACAAGGTCGTCACTCGAACCGATCAGAAGCTTGAAACTGTCTTTGACCATCTGGTGCTCCGCGACAAAGAGTACACGGATAGGATCAGCCACCAGATTGCGACGGTTCTCGTTCATGGCATTGAATACTTATTAGGAGACTGCAACGAATCATTGATCATCGCGAAACACCTCGATAGATCCGCAAACGCTGCTAGGCATAGGAAAGGGCAAGTTGATGCCCCCATAGAGATTACATTATCGAACCAGGGAATCATAGGAGAATTGTACGACAGTAAAGTTCCAATAGCGCGGATTTCCAGAAGTGCTGCGACTTAAATTCACGCGTTTCTTGGAGTCCCGAGCGATATCTCGAGGGTAATTGGGTATTTACGAAGAGTTAACTTGCAGTGGTGATTGCCGAAGGGACGCGGAGTTTCGTTGTGTGTTGGTTGGCAGTGGAAGTCTATTTAACGAGTAGTTTACAGTCCTGAGTTAATGTCGGTTTACAGGTTTCCGATTTTAGCTGAAAATCCTCGATGCCGGAGATCGAGACTTGTTCCATTTCCAGCCGTGTTCGAACCGATTCTGATTGTACAAATGTGGGCTTTGTGTATAGCACAAATGTCGTACCCGAGTCTGTATGATCTATTACATTTGTCCTGTGTAAAAACAGCGAGTTAACTGATGCAATAGCCGGGTTGGGTCGATAGAGTGGGAGGAAAATACAGTACGGGTTTTCCACAACTCTTGATCGCCGGAGCGTTGCCGGGTGAAGAAGCTAGGGCCGAGATCGGCAGCGTGAAGCGGAGAAGTGACGGTCGTCGCTTTCTGGAACAAATGGACGATTTTTACTTTTCAGTGGTGACCGAGAACAAACAATGAGCTCTGCATACTGCGTTGGTCAATGGGAGTTTGGTTTATCAGCAACACTACAGGGGAAGTGATGCTGCGGAATGCCCGGCTTGTACAGCTCACTTACTCGTGAGTCTGGAAGATTCGACCGGCTTAAATTATACGTTTCACTTTGAGCACTTATGACTACACCGATTATCAAAATACTCCTGCTAGGTGACTACTCGATCTTCCGCAATGCGTTGAGGATGCTCATTGAGACCGACAACCGCTTTCGGGTCATCGGCGAGGCCGATAACTTCCACGACGCAGCGAAGATCGTTTCTGTCGAAAGCCCGGACCTCGTGCTTGCGGATCTCCCGGACCGCACTCCGGAAAAGGCCATGCACAAGCTCCAGGACCTGGAACCGCCCGTACTCGTACTTATCAGCGATTACGATGTGGAGGTCTATAAGAAGTGCCTCCAACTTGGCATAAGCGGTCTCGTCTTGAAGGAAGAACCGGCGGAAACCCTTTTCAAGGCAGTCGAGAAGATCTTCGACGGTGAACTGTGGTTCGACCGCACGATGATGGGTGAGACGATCAGGGATCTGATGGCGGAGAACCGCAAGCAGCGTCAGAATCCTGTTGAAGACCCTGCAAAGGGCCTTACGGAACGGGAAATGGAGGTCGTGGAGCTCGTGTGCTCCGGGAAGAACACGAAGGACATTGCGAAGGACCTCTTTATCGCCGAGAACACGGTCCGTCACCACCTGACGGCGATCTTCAGCAAATTGGAAACCAAGGGTCGGCTGGAACTGGTCATCTACGCATTTAAGAACGGACTCGCGAAGCTGCCGGGTGGTAACGGCTCTTCGAATGGCAGCGGTCAGTCTCGCGGATACTCGCAGAGCATGAACGCATGATCGGATTTCCGAAACGATTTGAACCGGGCTCCAAATCAGAAGCGAAGAACAAGGTGTGTAGCCAAACTGCTGAGCCCTCGAGGCATTTTTTTTCCAAGCCCGAATTCCGGATCGCAACCGGGAATTCGGCAAGCGGGAACGGTCGATAGCAGTCCGGCTCCCGGAAAATTCAGATTGCCTGGGATTCCAGGTTTCCCTCCGGGGTTTTTGTGTCCGGCTTGGACGATTGTCTTTCGGGCATAGCGGAAGAGGTGTGCAATGAGCGAAGAGAAGAAGGATCTTGCAAAGATCAAGAAGCAGCAGAGGAAAATGCTTAAGAGGCGTAAGAAGAAGAACGCGCTTGTAATGTGCCACGACGGCAAGGAATACTGGACGACACAGATCGAGTTCTGGCAGTGGGTAAAGCAGGGTGTGGTGGTCAAGGTTGGCGACGGGCCTTTGACAGGGAAGTTCACTCACCAGAACGAGGAATATAATGTAGTGCTCAGCAATACTGTGCTGAATCTGAAGTGTCCGAACCATTTGAGAGAAGCATTGGACACTCGCCGCAGGGCACTGAGGTAATAAGGTGATCGAGATGAACCGGCGAACTTTTCCAGCAATGAGCAAGTTTTATCTCTTAGCTCTAGTCCTTCTTTTGCTGAGTGCTAGCGCTTTCGGCCAAAAGATCGAACCCAGCGATTCTATCGGAAATTACAAGATCGGCCCGGGCGACGTTCTCGACGTGACCGTTAGCAAGAACGACGTCCTTTCGAGGACGGGGTTGCGTGTGAGCAATTTAGGGACTGTTCAGCTTGCGATGATGGACAGCGATATGCAGGCGGCCTGCCTGACTGAACGACAACTCGCTGACCGTATCAAAGAAGAATACAAAAAATACATGGTCGATCCGTTTGTGAACGTGGCTGTGCGTGAGTTCAATTCCAGCCCCGTATCGGTGATCGGATCGGTGAACGCACCGGGGAGGTTCCAGCTTCAGAGGACGATCAAACTCGCCGAGCTTCTTACGTTCGTGAACGGGACCAGCGCGAACGCCGGACCTACCGTCGAGATACTTCGCGACTCCCGCCGGCCCAGATGTGATGGTTCGGATCTGGTAGTCCCCGAAAACGGGGAAGACGTGCTGATGTCGGTCAACGTTGATGACATTTTCAGCGGTACCGAGTCTGCGAATCCCGTCATCGTTCCGGGCGACATTGTCCGGGTTTCCGACAATAGTGGGCTGGTGGCCTATATTCAGGGAAATGTAGCTGGCAGTATGGCGATCCCTCTCAACGATCCCGTAAGTTTGACCCAGGCTATTGCGATGGCCGGTGGCCCGACATCGGGCGCCCAGCTCGACAAGGTAAAGATCAGGCGCCAGATCAAGGGAAGCGTGAACCGGGAGGAGATGATCGCAGATGTAAAAGGCATCCTCCAGGGAAAGCAGGATGATATTTTGCTTCAGCCGAATGACATCGTGGATGTTCCCGGGCCTTCGGGTGCAAAGAAGTTTTTTGGAGATATTTTCCGGGCTTTGGTTCCGGCAATCACTCAGGCTCCGGTAAGGGTAATCCCTATCCCATGAAAATGCAGAAGAACAATCAATTGACCGTCAGACCGAAAGAAGAGGATCGCGAGGCGATCGTTCTGGCCGATGTTGACGGCTACTACGATGCGAACATCTACGGCGGTGCACCGAAGCCTTCGGAGCGGCAGCAGCTGCTTGCCGCACTGGCGATCGTTCGTAAGAACTGGCTGTGGATCGCAGCGATCACTCTTCTTGGAACCGTGGCATCGCTGTTCTACGTCGCTCAGCAACCCGATTATTACGTAGCTACGGCGAGGGTCCAGGTTAACAACGAGTTCAATCCGGCCGCCGGGGGTGACACCAGTTCGGTGATCCTTACGTCCGGCAACGATCCTGCGTATTTCGGCACCCAGCTTCAGATAATTGAAGGAAGGGGGCTCCTCAGGCGGGTCGTGAAAGCGATGAAACTGGACGAGAGCCAGTCGTTCCTCAGGCCAAGTGAAGCTGAAAAGGCTTCCGCACTCCAGAATGTCTTTCGGATGTTCGGACTAAGTTCTCCATCTCCTAATCCTGCATCCGGCTTGATAGACCAGGCCTCGAAAAGTGAACTTCAGCTTGAGATCGCGGCAGCTGACAGCGGCGGAGAGGATGAATCGACCAAATTGACGCCGGTCGTATCAGCGATCAAGCAGAACCTGAGCGTGAACCCCGTAAAAGACAATCGGATCGCCAGTAAGGAAACCCGATTGATCCAGATCGATTACAGGCACTTCAATCCTGAGATCGCTGCAGGGGTCGTCAATACGATCGCGGACACGTATGTGATCCAGAATCTCGAACAGAAGGTCCAGACTAATGCCTCCGCAAGCAAGTTCTTGCAGAAGAGAGTCGCGGAGCTTCAGTCGCAGATCCGGGGCGGGGAACAGAACCTCCTCAATTATTCGAGGAACAACCAGATCTTGTCGCTCGATGAATCGCAGAACACCGTCGTTCAGCGGTTGGCGGATCTGAACTCAAAGCTGAGTGCTGCGGAACTCGAGCGGATCAACGCGGAGGCTGCGCTTAGGGCGGCACAACAAAATCCTTTGAGGAACGCAACTGCAGAAACCAAAGATGCGCGGACCACTGCACTCGAGGGTCAGCTATCGACGCTCAACCAGGAACTTGCTCAGCTGAAGGTGGAATACACCGAAGAGTGGCCGGCAGTCAAAGAGGTCCGGCGAAAGATCGCGGCGATAGAGAATGAGCTGCAATCCAGCAGGAAGCGAACTGCAGCAGTTCAGCTGTCGGAACTGGAACAGCGGTTCAAAGAGGCATCAGCAAAAGAAGGCGAGCTTCGAAGAAATTTCGAAGTCCAGCGAGCGGCCGTACTTGATCAAAACCAGGCGGCCATCAATTACCGGATCATCGAACAGGAGATCGCTACCAATAAATCACTGCTCGACAACTTGCTGCAGAAGTCGCGCGAAACGGAAGTAATTCTCAACGGCACTCCGAACAACGTAAATGTTGTGGATCGTGCGGCGCCGCCTTCATCTCCTCAGGGACCCAACCGGTCGAGGGTCGTGTTTGTCGCGTTCTTTGCTTCGCTATTCGGCGGGATTGGCCTCGCGTTCATTCGGAACTGGCTCGATGACACGGTCAGGGTCGATGACGATTTCGAGCTTCGTGACGGAGTTCCCGTTCTCGGAATGGTCCCGGGGGTCAACAAGAAGCTCGGAAATGGATTTTTGGGCTCATTGATCGAAAAAAGGCAATTGAAAAGGCTTGGCGGACAAGTGTATTCGCCGGACAGTTTCACTTTGCCGGTGATTATCGAGGCATTCCACCAGGTCAGGACCTCGCTGCTGCTGACGACACCCGGCGGTCCTCCGAAAACGATACTCGTAACGTCCGGTCAGCCGTTGGAAGGAAAGACCACGAATTCGCTGAATCTAGCCAGGAGTATGGCCGAATTGAGAAAACCTGTGTTGCTGATCGACGCTGATCTCAGATGCCCGAAGATGCACTTGATCAACGAGCTTAGCAATTCCTCCGGCCTGAGCACTCTTCTTACCGCAGAGGCGCTGAAGCAAGAAGAGATCGATCAAGCGATCCGTAAGGACGTCGAGCAATTCCTTGATGTACTTCCTTCCGGACCGAGGGTCCCTAATCCGGCCAACCTGCTGGGTTCCGCTGAGATGCGCAATCTTCTCGAAATGCTCAGTCTGCGGTACTCGCACATCATTATCGACTCGCCTCCGGTGCTCTATTTCGCGGACAGTGCGATTCTCTCAGCGTGTGTTGAGGCCGTTGTGATCGTCTCCAGGGCAAACTTCAGCTCGCATGAAGTTCACCTGCGCGCGAAGAAGAAGATCGAAGACGTCAATGGGAACGTTGTGGGGATCATTCTTAACGATGTCCCGTTGAACAGCTACAAGTACCACAACTCGATCTATTACACCGAGCTCGAGGAAATTGAAGCGGCAGATGGAACCTATGCCCCGCTTCATCTTAAGTAGTTGCGAGTCCTAAAGAGTTAAAACCCAGAACGGGTGTTTGATGGATCTCCGAGTCAAGATTCGGGGATCTTTGTTTTCTGTACGCTAAATGTCCGACTTTCGAAGCAATTGCCTTGGTCATATTCAGGGGGACCCTTCCGACGGAAAATGCCTGGTCATCGGTGAGGTAGCGCAGTCACACGACGGAAGCCTGGGGTCCGCCCACGCCTTTATCGACGCGATCGCGAGGGCCGGCGCGGATGCGGTCAAATTCCAGACACATATCGCAGCTGAAGAGAGCACACCGAGCGAACCGTGGAGGGTGCGCTTCAGTCCGCAGGACGGGTCGCGTTACGAATACTGGCAGCGGATGGAATTTACCGAAGAGCAGTGGCTCGGGCTGAAGAAGCACGCCGATGAAGCGGGCTTGCTCTTTCTCAGCACTCCCTTTTCGAAAAAGGCTGCCGAACTGTTGGACCGGATCGGAATGAAGGTCTGGAAGATGGCTTCCGGAGAGGTCGGAAATACACCGCTTCTTGAATTCGCTTCGTCTTTTGGCGGCCCAGTGATCCTTTCGTCGGGAATGAGTCCCTGGAAAGAACTGGACACAGCTGTAGAAACGATTCGCAAGAGCGGTAATCCGCTTGCGGTCCTGCAGTGCACCTCAGCATATCCCTGCCCTCCGGATCAGGTCGGACTGAATCTGCTCGGAGAAATGAGGGACCGGTACGGGCTGCCGGTTGGGCTCTCAGATCATTCGGGGAACATCTATGCGGGCCTCGCAGCGGCGGCCCTCGGCGCTGAGGTTGTGGAAGTACACGTGGCGTTCAGCCGCGAGATGTTCGGACCCGACGTTCCCGCCTCCGTGACCACGGGCGAACTGAAGCAGCTTGTCGAAGGAGTTCGGCAGATCGAGATCATGACCTCCTCGAGGATCGACAAGGACGAGAAAGCGGTTGAACTGGAGGATCTGAGGAAGCTGTTTACAAAAAGCGTGGTCGCCGGCACTGATCTTACAAACGGTACCGTACTTGAAGCAAAGCATCTTGAACTCAAGAAACCGGGCAATGGATTGAGTCCTGACAGTCTTGGAGACCTGGTCGGAATGCGTTTGAACCGGAGCATACGAAAAGACGAGCTCATCCTGATGGATGACGTCGAAGATGCAACAAGGTGATCGAGCGCGAGAGACATTGTCAATAAATTAAGAGACGGGTCGGAAGGATCGATTTGAAAGAGATAAGGAAAATGCTGCATCCGCTGCCCCTGATTCGGAGCAAAGGAAAAACAACTCCCGTCTACCATTTGGGTGGCGTCTGGGAGAACCGGCTTGGGCTGCAGGTGGGCCGGGTCGTCTTAAAGAACCTTCTCTGGCAGGTTCGAAGGGTAAATGAGGATGAGTCCGTCAAACATCACGTCGAGACGCTTCAGCGCGACGGGGTTCTGGCGATCGAAAATTTTCTTACTGATGAGAATTTTGAGAGCGTTGCCGAAGAATACAGATCGGCAATGTCATACTCGGCTCCGGAACCGTACAAAGGATTGGAAGACGCCAAACTCTTCAGAACACAGATCCCGGTTGCTGACGATCTCTCGAGTTTTCCCAATATCAACAGGTTGTTCCGGCAAAATAGTTTCCTCCGGAGTATCGCCGCCGGCGCGATCCGGCGAAACATTACTCAGGATCCGACGGTGTTTCTCGACAAGTATGTTTGCCTCAACCCGATTGGAGTCGAGAATGACATCGAGAACATCCTGCACGCAGATCTTCACACGCCGACGATCAAGATGTTCTTTTATCTCAATACGGTGAATGAAGAGA
This sequence comes from Aridibacter famidurans, assembly GCA_024103495.1. GTDB lineage: Bacteria > Acidobacteriota > Blastocatellia > Pyrinomonadales > Pyrinomonadaceae > Aridibacter > Aridibacter famidurans. The sequence goes on along the minus strand of JAGFIQ010000182.1, from coordinate 1,276 downwards.
ACGGGGCATTCGTTTACGCGAAGAGATCCCACACGCTGAACTTCAGCCGGATCCGCCACGAGTATGAACTGAGCATTCGTCAGGCCCGAATGAGAAAAGGTCTTCCGATCTCCGAAAGTCTGGTCGAATCCAGGGGGACCGAGACACGGAATGTGATCTCTCCGGAGCTTTACAGGCAGATGAATGTCGAAGAAACGCAGATCTGCGCTAAACCAAACACACTTGTGATCGCAAACAATATGGGTTTTCACAGAAGGGGGGAATTCACCAGTTCCACTCCCAGGGAAGCGCTTTTGATCAGCTTCCGCAACTCCGAAAAGATCTTCTTCTGAACATCGCGGTGTTTTCCCGATGTTTCGGAGAATCACACGCTGTTCACTCCCAGTTATCTATTTATGAAAAGAAAAGTCTGCGTTGTCATAACTGCCAGACCAAGCTACAGCCGAATCAAGACCGCACTAAGAGCGATCGTTGAACATCCGGACCTGGAGCTTCAGCTTGTAGTAGCCGCATCAGCCCTTCTGGACCGTTACGGCACGGCGGTAAATTACATTGAGAAGGACGGATTCCCGATCGCGGCCCGGGTCTATATGGTGCTCGAGGGCGAGAACCCCGCGTCGATGGCGAAGACCACCGGCATAGGAATGCTCGAGTTGGCGACGGTCTTTGACAATCTGAAACCGGATGTCGTCGTCACGATCGCCGACCGGTTCGAGACGCTTGCCACTGCCGTCGCGGCCTCGTATATGAACATTCCTGTCGCCCATATCCAGGGCGGCGAGGTTACCGGCTCGATCGACGAAAAGGTGCGCCACGCGGTCACGAAGCTCGCAGATGTCCATCTCGTTTCCACCGCCGGCGCCGCTGAGCGAGTCAGGAGAATGGGTGAGGAAAACAGGAAGATATACGTCACGGGCTGCCCTTCGATCGATCTCGCCGCGGAGATCTCGGGGAATCCCGACCTGGACTTCAATCCGTTCGAACGCTACGGCGGAGTCGGAGATCTGCAGCAACTCGACAACGGCTATCTGGTCGTGATGCAGCACCCGGTGACGACCGAACACGAAAAGGCGCGCCAGCACGTCATGGAAACGCTTGAGGCTGTCCACGAATTCGACATGCCGGCGCTTTGGTTCTGGCCGAACGTCGATGCCGGTTCCGACGGCACTTCAAACGGCATTCGATCTTTCCGTGAACGGTACAGGCCAAAGAACCTCCAATTCTTCAAGAATCTGAAACCGACGGATTTCATAAATCACTTGAACATCAGCAAATG
>JAGFIQ010000174.1 GCA_024103495.1 Aridibacter famidurans | reverse complement strand
CGTCTGCGGCACGCTCCCTGACGGTCGCGCTTCCGCCGTCCGTCGCTTCGCTCCCTGCCCCCTCGCTGACGCTCGGGGTTCCGCCTTCGTCTGCGGCACGCTCCCTGACGGTCGCGTTTCTGCCCGGGTCGTGTCGCCGCTACGCGGCTCGCTGCACGCGGGACGCGTGCGTTCCGTACTCAGTCCTCAGTCCTTTTCTCTTAGTCCTTTCTTACTCACCGCCGATCGGCCAGAACATCGGCACGAGGAGAATCGAGACGATGAAGACGACGATCGTCAGAACGGTCCCGATCTTCACGAAATCGAGGAACCGGTACCGGCCGGGATTGTAAACGAGCACGCAAGCGGGCTCCAGCGGGGTCATGAAGGAGAACGAGGCGGCGTATGTGATCCCGATCGCAAACGTCCTCGGGTTCAAGCCCAGCGCGAGCGCCGTCTTCACGGCGACCGGGAGCACGACCAGCGCCGCCGCCTGGTTGGACATAGGCTGGGTCAGGAAGACAGTGAGCAGGAAGAATCCCGCAAGGACCGCCGTCCCACCGAACTGTCCGAAATTCGTCTGCACAAGCCCTGCGAGGAACTGATCTGTCCCGGTGTTCTCCATCGCGACGCCGAAGCTCATCATGCAGGCGATCATTACCAGCAGGCGGAAGTCGATAAGCGTGTAAAGCTCCGAATACCTGACCGTCTTCGTGCCCAGGAGGACAAGCACGCCGATCAGGACCGCGATCGCCAGCGGCACCTCGATGCCCGTGACAAGCTTGGACAATGAAAGTCCCAGGAAGACCGCGAACGCCGCTATCGCCCACTTCCGCTTGCGGGTCCGGACGGTGCTTGCCGAAATGTCCTCGAGCAGGATCATCTCGTTTTTCACAACAAAGGGCTCGATCCGCTTCAGCTTGCCCTGCACTAGAAGGACGTCGCCGAACCTGAGCTTTACGTCGCTCAGCTTGTTGAAAAACGTCTCGCCCGCGCGGTTTATGGCCAGTACGGTCAGGTCGTGCGTCTGCTTGAACTGCATCGTGGCGAGCGTATGTCCGATCAGGTCCGAGTCCTTCATCACGAGCACTTCGAACAGTTCGACCTCCCCGCTTTCCAGCATGTCGTCGTTCAGCTCGAAATCCGCCTTGATCTTCAGCGAGGCGTCTTCCTTGATCCGCAGCAGATGATCGATCGAGCCTTCGACGATCAGAAGGTCGTTCGCCTGAATTATCTCTTCGGCCCCGGGTATGATCTCGTCCTCTTCGCCTTCGCGGATGATTCCGAGAACGTTGAGACTGAACTTCGCGCCGATATCCGATTCCGCGAGTGACTTTCCGACGAGGCTCGACGAGGGCAGGACAAGGACCTCCGATATGTACTCGCGGATGTTGTATTTCTGCGTGTACGATTCCTCGCCGCCCCGGCTCGGGAGCAGCCTCCGGCCTATGAACAGCATATACGCGAGCCCGAATAGCGCCGTGATGATGCCCACGGGTGTAAGCTCGAAAAGCGAGAACGGCTCGTATCCGTACCGCTGATAGGCGCCGCTGACCGCAAGGTTGGTCGAGGTCCCGATCAGCGTCGTGCTTCCGCCAAGGATCGCGCCGAACGCGAGCGGCATAAGAAGCTTGGAAGGCGGTATCTTCGCTTTCGCCGCGAGCCCCATCACGACAGGCACGAACATCGCCGTCGTAGTGGTGTTCTTCAGGACCGCCGCCGAGAGCGCGGCGACGACCATTATCAATCCTGTGAGAAAGAGTTCGTTATCTCCGGCGACCTTATAGAGCCTTCGGCCGATCAGATCGACGAGGCCCGTCTTGACCAGGCCGCCTGTCAGCACGAACAGCCCGGCGATCGTGACGATGATGTCGTCGCCGAAACCCTGGACGCCCTGGCGGGCGGTCAGGACCCCGGTCAGCACGAGGCAGATCACGAGTATGATCCCGACGACATCGACGGGGATCTTCTCCGTCGCGAACAGAACAAGCGCGACGAAAAGGAGGACGAGCACAATGATGACCGGCGACATTCCGAGAATGATACAGAAGGCGGGGATTTCTTGGAAGGCGGAAGGAAACGTTGTTAGAAAGTTTAGAACGGCTGCATTCCTAAGCGTACCGGAATCTTATCCGGTCGTCGTTCTCCTGGGCATTGCCGGGTAAATTTACATCAGTTGCCCCCCGCTTCAGCGGGGGCCTAAATGGCCGATAGATCATTTTGCCGGCTTCAGCCGGCTATCTCGGGGCTAAAGCCCCGACAATGGTTCGTTTGCCCGGTTGACCCCCGGCTGAAGCCGGGGGCAACTGATACTCTCTGCCCGACGCACGCAGCGCGAAGCGCTGCTCTAAACGGATATATATCAACAGTTTAGAGCAGCGCTTCGCGCTGCAGTTATACCGGTTGTGCGCGATGCTAAAAAAGCCTCACCGTGTACGACGCCTTGAACCCTCGGCCCGCCGCGGGCACCAGATCCTTCAGAAAGTTGACGTGGTTCCTGTACAGTTTGTCGGTCAGGTTCTGGCCGCCGAACGAGATGATGTGCGCTGTCTTACCCGTATAGAACGCATACGAGCCGTTCACATTGAACAGCGAATACCCGTCGGTCGAGGTTTCGAGCGGAAACACGTCGTCGCTTCTTCCGCCGACAAGAACGATCTCAGGCCGCACGCTCAGGCCCCTGTACCTTGCATCGACACCGGCGCGGAACCTTGCAGGCGTGATCCTCGGAGGCGCGTAACCAAAGTCCGAGAGTTCCGCCTTTACGATATCGGCGGCGACAAAAACCCCGAAATTATCGTTCGCGTCGACCTCCAGCGAAGCGTCCGCTCCATAATAGGTGGCGTCACCCTGAGTGAAGAAAGCGACCGGAAGCCCGTCCTCGACATCGATATTGCCGTCTTCGTCCTCATCGAAAGGAGCCTGGAAAATGAAGTTGTCGATGTCGTTGTAGAAGAAACTGCCGTTGAACCGCACCCGCTTTGAATTCTGCCTGAAGCTGAACTCGAACCCGTTCGACCTTTCTCGTTCGAGGGTCGGATCGCCGATCTCGAACGTGACCGTGCCGATGTGCGGGCCGAGGTTGTAGAGCTCTTCAAGAGCCGGCGAGCGGAACGAGCTTGAGAAACTGGCGATCAGAGACCCGCCTTCCCAGGGCTCGAACCTCGCGCCGACCGAGCCTGAGAATCCCGTGAAATCAAGGTCCGGAAGCTCGGGATTGACCGGGCTGTAGCGGTTCGATTCGACACGCCCTCCGAACTGAAGCGCAAACTTCTCGAAGCTGAGCTCCTGAAGCACGAACGCGGCAAAGTTGTTCTGTCTTACGCGACCTTCGATCAGCGACTCGGCCCCCACGGTCAGGTACGACCGGCGATAGCCTTCAGCGCCGAACTGGCCCGAGAGTTTCTTGTAGTCCTTCTGCCTCAAGACTCCCCGGAACGAGAGCACATCGTTGTCGAATGTCGTCGCCACCTCGTCGATGCCGTCTTCCGTCTCGACTTCCTCGTGACGGTAATCCGTGAAATCTACTGAGAACGTGCCGGACGTGATCGCGGAGTTCAGATCGCGGAATCCGCCGACGAAACGGTAGTTGTTCCGCCGCATCCTGATGTCGATCTCCTCGTCGGGAACCGGAGGAAGCTGGTCCGCGAAGATCGCTTTCAATTCATCTATTTCGAACTGGCAATCCGGCCCTTTTCCTTCCTCTTTGTCTCCACCGCAGTCGGCGCCGCCGTTGATGATGCTCAGGAGCTCGCCGGACTCGAAAAGAGGCGCATAGGGAATGCCGTATCGCCTACGGTCGAGAGTGACCGAGGCCCTGAAGAACGCGTTCTCGCTGAAGTAGCCGTAGCTTCCCGATCCGCCATACGAACGCGCGGCCGAATTCGGGATCTCGCCAAGAGGCGTCTCAAAGTCGCCTTCGTTCGTGAAGTTCAGGTCGAGGTTGAACAGGTTCTTTCCGGCCCCGATCTCGACGCCTCCGGCCGCGCCGCCTTGTTTGTTCACGGAGCCGCCGAAGCCCGTGAAATAACCCCGAAAGCCTTCGTGAGCCTCGTTCTCGTCATCCGTGACCGCATTGACAACCCCGCCGATCGCGTTGCTGCCGTAGAGGAGCGTGGCCGGGCCCTTGATCACTTCGATCCTCTCAAGGCTGAACGGCGAGACCGGCTCGCCGTGGTCGCCGGAGCTCGAACCTACCGATCCGTTTCGGATGCCGTCCTGAAGGATCAGCACGCGGTCGCCTTCGAATCCGCGTATCGAAGGCCTCGAGGTCCCGGAGCTCCCGAACGAGCGATTGCTGACGCCCGGCTCCGATTCCAGCACGTCTCCGAGCCCCACGCTGGCGTTCTTCGCGATCTTCGTAGTTCCGACCGAACTTACGGTCGAGAACGACTCGTAAACCGATTCTTCTTCGCCGGTCGCGGTCACCGTTACCTCCGCACTGATCGAGCGCAGGCTGATCACGAAATCCAGCGTCGCTTCGCTGCTTAGCACTCGGATGGGCTGCGCCTTGTCGGCAAATCCTTCGATATGAGTGACGATCGTGTAGCTTCCGGGAGGGACGTTCGTGAATTCGTACCTTCCGTTCTCGTCGGTTTCCGTGCTCCTGTTGAGCCGCGTTATCTCGACGCGAACTCCGGGGACCGGATCGCCCGTCACTTCCGCGGTGACGGTTCCGCTGAGTGTCCCGGTCTGCGCAGCGGCTGAAATTGCTGCAAAGAGAATGATCGCGAGCGAGAGAATGTTCTTGTGCATATCTTATTTGAATGAGGTATCGGGTCCGGGCAATTCGAGCCAGGCGCGGCCTGCGGAATGCAATGCCGCACAACCTCTCAGTATCCGTTTCTTGTGAAATAGCTCAAAAGTCGACACTTTAACGGAAAATCACAGACGGTCAACGGAATTTCAATGAATTGTCGGAAGACGCCAACGAACGGTATGCGACGGATGGTGAGAAGAGCAGCCGGATCGATATCAAAGCTTCAGAAGCCTGTCCCGCAGGTGCTTCGACTGGCCGCGGCTCGCCTGGATCTTCTGGCCGTTGGCGAGTTCGACGAGGTATGTGCCCCCGGGCATCGGCGATGCAGAGCGGAGCATTGAGATATTGGCAAGCGCGCCCCTTGAGAGCTTGATGAACCGATCCTCTCCGAGCCGCTCCTCCAGGTCCTTCAATCGAAAATTGATCAGATACTTCTTGTTCGAGAGAGTCGTCAGGTGAAGCAGTTCTCCTTCGGCGACCACGCTCGCGATCTCTTCGACCCTTACGAGCGAGATCTCTTCGCCTGTCTTTACGGGCAAGAACTCAAAGTCCGCCGAACCCGCGCCGGCGCTTCGCCTGATCGCGCCTACCGCTTCTTCACGGGCGCCGGATTCCGCAAGCCTTCGTTCTGCGCGGTTGATCGTTTGAGCGAGGCGCACCGCTTCGACCGGCTTTAGGAGGTAATCGACCGCATTGAGTTCGAACGCCTTGATCGCGTGATCGTCGAACGCGGTCACGAAGGCGATCAAAGGTGTTTCATCGGCCGTGAGCCGCCGCACGACCTCAAAACCGGTGAGTTCGGGCATTTCCAGGTCGAGAAGAACAAGATCTGGCGACAGAGTGCGAATCAGTGTCAGCGCCTCGAGTCCGTTCGCCGCCTCGCCGACAAGCTCGACGGACGGAAGATCCGCGAGCAATCCTTTCAGGAAGTCCCTGGCGTTCCTCTCGTCGTCGGCGATTACCGTTCTGATACTTCTCATTTATGTCGGAATTGCCGTCAGGCTGCGGTCTCGCGCTTCGCTTCGGCAATGCGGGAATGAATGGAACCGGACGCGGCTCCCGGCATCACGATCCGAACCTCGGACCCGGAATCCGAGATGCTAACGGCAATCTCGGCCTCGTCGCCGAAGTGGTTTGCCAGCCTCTCCCGCACGTTCTTCAAGCCGATCCCTTCTCCGTGAGCGCCGCCGGCCCTGCGCTGTCCAGCTCCCGAATCGGAAACGACGAGGACCATTTTGTCGCCGTCGGATGCTGCTTTGACCGACACAGTGCCGCCGGACGCGTTCTTCGATACTGCGTGTTTGATCGAGTTCTCGACAAGCGGCTGAATAATGAGGGCCGGGATCTGCAGAGGCATCAACTCGTCCGGAATGTCGATCGTGACCGAGAGCCTTTCTTCGAACCGCGCCTTTTCGATATCGAGATAGTTCCGGATGAACTCTAGCTCCTCTTCCAGTGTGCAGAACTCCCCATAGTTCTGCAGCACCCTTCTGAGCAGCGAAGTCAGCTTCATCAGTGTCGCGAGCGCCGTCTCGGGCGCGGTCCTGATCAAATGTCCGACAGTTGTCAGAGCGTTGAAAAGGAAATGGGGATTGATCTGCGACCTGAGGGCCGAGAGCCGCGCCTCCGCCGTCAAACGGGCGAGTTCCTGTTCCCTCGCCTCCCTCTCGCGCAATTCTCTTCCCGCACGGAGCGAGTCGATCTTCCTTCCGGCTGCGAGAGCAAGTTTCTCAAGCATCGCCGCCTCATCGGATAGCAGCCTGCGGGCCCCGGCGAACCCTCGCAGATCGATCCGAAAATGCGGAGCCTTGTCGGCCGCAATCGAGATAGTCGCGGCGTCGGGTTTGAATTCAACGGCGTTGCCGGGAGGCGCCGCCGGAGTGTCGGACACGAAAACTTCTGACCGCCCTGCGGCGAACAGTTCGCCGATCCGTTTGGCGAGATCGGCGACAAACTCGTCCTCATCGCGATGCGCATCCATCGAATCAAAGGCCGTTTCAAGGAACTTCTCGTAATCGACCCTCTTCAGGATGATCCGGTCCACAAGCCATCCGGAAAAACCTCGAACCGCAGGGTAGACGGCGGCTGTCGCGATCCAGAACAGAAGCGTTGCGCCGACAGCCAAAGGGTCGTTCGTTTCGTGTGCCGAGTGGAGGTCGAGGATCGGCGCCAGCGCAATAACATAGGTCGAAAACGCGATAAGGGCGATGATCAGGATCGAGAGAGCCCGTTTCAGATAGAGGTCCGCGAAAGCGAATCGGTAATCCTGAAGCAGGATCGCGAGCACGAGCGGAAGCGAAGAATGGTGGGCGACCATCTCAAGCAGCCACCAGTCGTATTCGGTGTCGGTGCTTAGATGAAACGCCGAAAAAGCGAAGACGAGCAACGCGGTGATCAGGATCGCCCGGTTCTCGATCCCTTCCCAGGCGCGCCTTATGAACAGGCCTGCGACGAGTATCAACGAACCGGCGCTGAGCACCTGAAACGCGAGTATCGAAGGTGCGGCCCCGTGTACGCCCGCCGAGAAAAAGTGCAGGACTGCCGCGAAGACGCTCAGACCGTAAGCGGAAGCGACAAAGAGCATTGGAAGTCCATCGTTCTTGCGGACCGTCTGGAACACGGCGGCGGGAAGGAATCCGAGAGCCGAAAAAGAAGCCGCCTGAAGGAAAGGCGGGATCTCCGACCCCTGAAAATCCCTCCAGACGAACGCCAGAAGCTCGCCGACGTTCCATACGATCCCCAGGACAGCGGTCAGCAGAAGAAGCCCGTTGAACCTGCCGTCCGTCCGGTGCCGGAACACCATCACGAGCAGCATCGCATAAAGCGATACACCCACGGCGAATCCGAGCAGGTTTATCAGCAATGCGGGCTCAATTTGGTTCATCGTTGAAGATCGGGGCTACTCTTTCTGATCGGCGCGGGCCGAAAGATTCAGGATCTTCGTTTCCAATTCTTCCCTGATCTCAAGCGGCACACGCCACTCGAAGGTTCGTATGTAACATACGCCCGTGTTGTCCTTGCGGCAATAGTACGCGGTGAAGCGAACGAACAGGCGTTTTTCCCAACCTTCGGGGGACGCGACCGTGAGTTCGAAGGGTGTCTGCTCCACCTTGTATCGCTTGGCGAATCCTTCGCGATTACCTTCCAGACCTGCGTCGATGCGGTTCGGAGCCATTGGATTAAGGTGAAACCCAACAGGAAGCGCCAGTTCAATACGGACCTTTATCTCTTTTCCCTTCTTTGTTTCGAACGGCGCGGTCTCGATCAAAACCCTGTTCGCCGACGACGCTTCGGCGCCGGACTTTGCATATACAGGCGGCGTAAGCCCCTCGATCATCAGCGTCGAAACTTCCTTCGTCCTCAGGTCCGCGACGCGGATAGCGTGATTGTTCGTGTCCGCGATGTAGAGCTTCCCTCCGGCAACGCTCAGGCCGCCGGGTTCATAGAAGCTCGGCTCCTTCCCGTCTGCCTGACCCTCTTTCCCGGTTCCAAGGAATGTCGAAACCGTGCGCTCTTCGGGATCGAGGATCTTGACCTTGTCGTTGTACGTGTCTGCGATAAGGACCGCTTTGCCGTACGGTTCGACACCCAGCGGATGCTGGAGCCTTACGTAGTCCCCTTCGCCGTCAACGTCGCCGAACTTGAAAAGGTCGCCTCCGGCGAGCGTGAACACTATCTCCTTCTCAAGATCGATCTCGCGGATAATGTTCGACTCGCTGTCAGCGACGAATAGCCTCTCGCCGATCGCGGCGAGTCCCGAAGGCTGCGCGAAATGTGCTTCCTTTACAGGTCCGTCCTTTCTTGATTCCCAGCGCGTTCCCGCGTACGGCTCAATGTGTGACGTTTTCGGATCGAGACGCCAGATCTGGTGCGATCCCGCCATCGCGACGTACAGTTTCCCGCCCGCGAATTCCAGGTCCCAGGGCGAACGAAGCGCGGTCTCCGCCACCTTGCCTCCGAAGCCGTTGAATCCCTCGAGGGTGCCGGTCCCCGCAACGGTCTCGACCCTCTTCCTTTTCAAGTCGATCCGCCGGATCAGATGATTGCCGGTGTCGGCGACGTACAGTTCGTCGCCGTCGAGAGCCATCCCCTGCGGCTTGTCGAAGCCGGCTTCCGCGTATTTGCCGTCCTTCGCCGACGCCGCTCCGCTGCCGATCACTTCGATCAACTTCCCTTTCAGATCCGCCACGACGATGCGGTTGTGATTCGAGTCTGAGATGAACAGCCGGTTCGAGGGCTCGTCGGCGAGGACCTTTCCCGGGAACGCTAGCGGCAGGTTCCCGACCTTCGCGCGCTCGAGTGCGAACTCCAGGGGCGATTCGTCGAGCTTTCCCCGTTCGCGGAAGTCCTTGGCGAGAGCCCCGATCGCGGTATCGAAGTATTCGTACTTCCCCTCGCCGGACACACGGGCGACGATGTAGCCGTCGGGATCGATCAGGACCTGTGTCGGCCAGGCGCCGACGGCGTACGAGTCCCAGATCAGGAACTCCGAATCGTTCACCACGGGATGCTCTATCCCATAGCGGATAATGATGTTGCGGATGTTGTCGAGGTCTTTTTCGTTCTCGAACTTGGCGGAATGGACGCCGATCACGATCAGTTCTTTGGCGTACTTCGCCTCGAGTTTCTTGAGGTCGGGGATGATGTGGATACAGTTGACGCAGCCGTAGGTCCAGAAGTCGAGCAAGACTATTTTCCCGCGCAGGCCCTTCAGCGAGAGCGGCTCTTCAGTGTTCAGCCATCCGGAATGCCCTTCGAGTTCCGGCGCACGCACCTTCTGTCTCTCCGCTGTAAAATCGGTGCTCAATGGGTTTTCAGGCCTCGCGCTTGCGCTAGGGGTTCTGACTTTTTCTGCCCCCTCGCTTGCGCTCGGGGTTCTGACTTCGCTTGCGCTCGGGGTTCTGACTTCGCTCGCAAATGAAAAGGGCGGATCGGATCCGCCCGCGATGACCAGAAGCAAGACAAGAAAGGCTGCCGCCGCCGGCTTCTCCTTTAACGAGAACATAAACTGTAGAAACTCTCCGCTACCAGCTGACCGAACCTTCCTTCGAAGTGTCGATCTCCGCAAGGTTTTCGCCTTCGTTGAAGAAGAAAAGCTTCATCTGGTCGAAAAGGTATTCGTGCGCGTCCGGATTCGACAGGTCGAGGCCGAAATGATTGATGATCTGCTTCTGTTTCTCGAGCCATTCCGACCAGCATTCACCGCAGATCTCGCTGCCTATCCGCTGACCGAGATCGGTCGGGATCGGCGCACTGCCGATCGGCTTTGTCTTTCGCCCGCAACGGGCGCACTCGAATTTGTCGCTTGAAAATATTGCCATCGGGTTACTCCTGAAGCTATTCCGCCGGTGCGGCTCTGTATTCATTCCCCTTTACTTCGCTCCGGCTTCCGCCGCGGCGGCGATCACATCCTCGTCGCTTGGTCTGAATATGCTCAGAGCCTGGACATTGTGGCTTGCGATCGTCCCGTCCCGCCCGACCACGACGACCGCCCGCGCCGACCGGCCGGGGACCCACGACTTCACTCCGTAATCGGAGATCACATCGCCGTCCGGATCGGAAAGCAAACGGAACGGAAAATCGTACTTGTCCCGGAAACTCTTGTGTGATTCGACGGAGTCGGTCGAGATCCCGATCACCGTCGCTCCCGTCGCCTTGTAGTCGTCCCAGTTATCACGAACCGAGCATAGCTGCTTCGTTCAGACAGGCGTGTCGTCGCCGGGATAGAACAGAAGCACGATCACCTCTCCTTCGTGGTCGGAAAGGGTCCATCTGTCTCCGTTCGAATCTTTCAGTGTGAAATCGGGGGCCTTGTCGCCTCTCTGCATTTCGGAACCTCCTGATAAAGCTCGATTTTATAGGTTAGGACCGGAGAGGGCAATCGGGACACGCGCCGGGGTTCAGAACCTTCGGATCAGAACTACACCGAAAACGATGAGCGCGACTCCACCGACTCTTGCCAGGCTGATCGGGCGCTCGGGCACTCCAAAAAGCGCGTAATGATCGATTATCAGCGTGAGGACCATCTGGCCGGCGATGATCAGGCTGAAGGTCAATGCGACCCCGAGCCTCGGGATGAGTACCACCGTGCAGGCAACGAAATATGCCCCGAGAACGCCCCCGGTCCATGCTATCCAGGGGATGTTCTTCGTCGTCCATATGCTCGAGAGCTGTCCGCCGGAAGCGACAATGTAGATCAGAAGCGCGGCGGACCCGACCACAAAGGAAACGAACGCGACGATGATCGGATTGGTAATGAACTCGTTGAGCCGGTTGTTGATCGCGGCCTGGGCGGTGCCCGCCATTCCCACGGTAATGGCGAGAAGGATGAAGAAATAGCTGCCGAAGAGAGATCGCATTTGGTTCAGTAGGTGATCTTGTCGGGCATCTCGATCCATTCACGGAACAGCGCGAGCGCGCGGTCTCTTAGCATCGATTCGGCTGGAAGCCGGCGGCCGGAGACGGGAAGCGCAAGTTCTTCGTAAATGTCCTCGTCGTCGAAGCCCGCTTCGGCCGCGTCTTCCCTTGTTCCTGCGAAGAAGAATTTCTCGGGCCGCGCCCAGTATATCGCCCCAAGGCACATAGGACAGGGTTCGCACGAGGTGTAGATCCGGCATCCTTCGAGCCGGAAACTGCCCAAGGCGCGGCACGCGTTCCGGATCGCGACGATCTCCGCATGGGCGGTCGGATCGTTCGCCGAGGTTACCTCGTTCGATCCCTCGCCGATGATGATTCCGTCTCTCGCGATGACCGAGCCGAAAGGGCCGCCGCGGCCCGCCCGCATTCCCTCATAGGCGATCTCAAGCGCCCGAATCATCAGATCTTCGTCGGTGAACGCCATGGCTCAGGCGATGGTATCCTCGTCTCCTCTCTGCTGAAATCTCCGCTTCCCGTGACGATTGTAGCTGTACTTTTCCGAGATCTCCTTCGGCGCTATCACGTTCGCGATCTCCCAGGTGACATCCATCTCGGCATTGACCGTCGCAGTCGCGAGCCTCGATTCACCCATCATCAGAATGCTTCCGTAAAACACGAAGAGTATCCCTATCAGCCCGACGGGGATCGGCAGCCAGGGGTAGAGCCCAAGCAGTCCCGCGGCCCCGATCGTGAGGCTCGTAAGAACGAACATCAGAAGGCCTGCGTAGAACGCGAACTGCGCCCTCTGGAGCAGCCTTGAGCGGGTCGTGACCTTGTCGAGAAGGTCGAAGACGGCCTCGACACGGCGTTCGTAGAGGATTATCTTTTCCTTCTCCTCGGATGTGATAAGCTCTGCGAGCCTCCGCTCGAGGTCGCGCACGCGGTCGATGACGCGGCCGAGCCGGGTCGATGTCGAGAGCACGAGCGACCCCGTGGCGGATATCAGAAGGGCCGGCGTGATCATCGCCGTGAGAAACGCGATCGTAGCCGACAGCGTCTGTCCGCCGTTCGCCGAAAAAGACTGAAGAATCAGTAACAGCATAGCCTTTTCCAACTCCTCGCTTACGGACCGCGGGTCCGAATATCAGCCGACAATATGACCGAAAGCAAAGGAACTATAAGAGTTTTGAAACACGAAAGCAAAGCTCTTGAAGGCAATCCGTTGGGAGATCCGCACGTCCGGAACCTCCCTGTTTACCTGCCTCCCGGATACGAGGCGGACGGCGCAGAGAATTACCCTTCGGTGTATCTCTTGTCCGGTTTCACGGGACGCGGCTCGATGATGCTGAACGAGAGTTCCTTCGGGCCGAACATCGCGGAACGGCTCGACATTTTGATCGGCTCGGGCGAAATAAGGCCGATGATCGCCGTGCTCCCCGACTGCTTCACGCGGTACGGAGGTTCGCAGTACATCAACTCTTCCGCAACGGGCGAGTACGAGACCCACCTGACGGAAGAACTTGTTTCGTTCGTCGACGAGAACTTCCGCACGATCCCGGAAAGGAAAGCGCGGGCGGTAGCCGGCAAATCCTCCGGCGGATACGGCGCTCTGATCTTGGCGATGCGACACTCGGACAGGTTCGGCTACGCGGCTTCGATCGCCGGCGACTGCTATTTCGAAGCGGGCTACAAGCCGGACCTTCGGAAGGCATTCCGGGGGATGGGCGGCAATCCCCTCGAAGTGATCGACAAGTTTTGGGACGAAGAAAAAAAGAAAGGCGGGAACGATTTCGACGCCCTGAACGCGATCGGGATGGCGAGCTGTTACTCGCCGAATCCGGATTCCGAACTCGGCTTCGATCTTCCGTTCGATCTCGAAACGGGAGAGATCCTCGACGAGGTCTGGCAGCGGTGGATCGGGCACGATCCGGTCCATCTGGCGGAAAAGCACGCTGAAGCGCTCCGGTCGATGGAACTTCTATACATCGAGGCCGGAACGTCTGACGAATTCGGGCTGGACATCGGCGCGCGTGTCCTGAGCAAGAGACTGACCGCGCTGGGAATCGATCACGTCCACGAGGAGTTCGAAGGCGGGCACTTCAACATCAATTACCGCTACAACTACGCGCTCCGCGCGATATCGGGCAAGATGGCCGAGGTACGATAGCTTCAGCCTGGAACTCAACCACGAAGTGACACGAAGAGGCACGAAGAAGGGATTCGAGACTGAAAGCCGTGATTGTGTGATAGATTTTCCCTATGACCGAAGCCCGCATAGACAATTACTCGGACTTCTGGGACTTCTACGTCCTCGAACACAGCAAGCCGCTTACGAGGTATTTTCATTTCATCGGCACGCTCCTCGGAATGGTCCTGCTTGTGTGGTTCGTCGGTAGCGGGAGACTTCTCCTGATCCCGCTGTGTTTCGTCGTCGGGTATGCCTTCGCCTGGTTCGCGCATTTCTTCATCGAGAAGAATAAGCCGGCGACCTTCAAATACCCGCTCTGGTCGTTCGTTTCGGACTACAAAATGGCGTGGATGATGATGACCGGGCGGATGAACTCGGAAGTCGAACGGGTGATGAGCGACTGAGGACTGAGGACTGAGGACTGAGGAGCGTACCGGCTGACAAGCTAGGTGTCAAATTCTTCCTCAGTCCTCAGTCCTTTTATCTCAGTCCTTCTTCGTCCTCAGTCCTTTCCTCTCAGTACTTCTTCAAGCATCCTTCGTAAACAGTTCCGCGAACGAGCTCTCATCTGCGGGTTCGACCTTCGCCAGGTTCATATTCTCTTCCACGTGCGCGACCGAGCTCATCCCTACGAGCGCGGTCGTGATGCCTGGGGTGGATCTCACGAACTGGATGCTCGTCATCGCGTCGGTCGTCTGGTTGCCGAGTACGCCCCTTACGTACATCGGGACGTTCTGCGCCAACTGGCCCTGCAGGATCGAAGCGCTCGCCATCACGGTAACTCCCAGGTCGGCGGCGGCCTGAAGAAGCGTCACGGCCCGTCCGTTCGCCGATTGGTTTGGGACCAAATACGCTTCCGGCATCGCCAGATTGTAAGGCAGCTGAACATATCTGAATCCGTGATCGTCGCCCGCGATCTGGCTAGCGGTCCTCACGAACCCTTCCAGCGAATGGTAGCCCCGCTCGTCAGGTGAAACCCGGAACCCGTTCCACGTCGCGACGCCGTAAGCGCCTATCTTTCCTTTCGCGCGAAGCTTTTCAAGCCGCTCGAAGGCCTTCGCGATCCTTGCCTCGAACGTGTAGCGGTCGACGGCCGCAAGCTGGGACTCCGGATTGTGTATGTAGAAAAGATCGACAGCGTCGATCCCCATGTTTCGGAGCGACTGCTCGACCTGCGATTCCAGATAATCGGGAGACATGCAGTGGCTGCCACCGACAAGATCTTCCTTCGCGGCGATGCCCTTTGAGACGAATTCCGTTTCGAAGTAGGCTTCGACATCCGGCGCGGGCTCGCCGTCGAAGGGCAGATAGCCTCCTTTTGTGGAGATGAAAAGCTCTTCGCGCGCGAACTCTCCTGCCAGCGCCTCCAGCGCCGACCCTATGCTTCGTTCGCTTCTTTGAAACCGGTAGTTCGCTGCTGTGTCGATCACGTTCCCGCCGGCGCGGACGAATGCCGCGATCGCCTCCGCATATGCTTCGTCGGTCGCCGTGTCCCAGTTGCCCAGGTATGTTCCGACCCCGATCGAGGAAAGCCGCAGGCCGTTAGCCTCGCGGAAATGCCCTTTCGACACGTCCCCGAACCTTTCGGAGAACTTCCCCGTCCCTTCCTTCGTCGCTTTCGATAGACTCATAAGTTCTTCCCTGACAACACTTCCGTTACGATCCCGGCGATCTCTTCGAGCCCTCTTTTGTCGGGATCGGAGAAATCGTCGAGCCGGTCGCTGTCCACATCCAGGACGCCCGCGGGCTCGCCGTTCCCGTCAAACAGGGGCACGACGATCTCCGACTTCGAATCGGAACTGCATACGATATGTCCCGGAAACTCCACAACGTTCGGCACGATAAGCGTCTCGCCCGTCGTAAACGCGGTGCCGCAGACACCTTTCCCGAAGTCGATCCGTGTGCAGGCGAGCGGCCCCTGGAACGGTCCGAGCACAAGCTGGCCGTCCTTCTTCAAATAGAATCCGACCCAAAGAAATCCGAACGCTTCCTTCAGGACCGCGGCGATGTTCGCCAGGTTCGCCGTCACGTCCGGCTCTCCGCGCACGAGTTCCCGGATCTGCGGAACTATCTCCGCATACACCTTCCCGCGCTCGGCACCGCGCGTGAACACAAGGGTTTCAGCCATACGGGAGAGTCTAGCACGAAGCACGGGCGCGCCGAACTTTGCTAACCCGGTGTGAAATCTGTAGTTTTGAGTTGATGCTTGAACGAGAACTGGAAACCGCGCTGGCGCTCGCCAGGGACGCCGGGGCGGCGATCATGAAGATCTATGACGAGGGCTTTGAGGTCGAGGAGAAGTTCATCACCGAGACCTATTCGGAGCCGGTCACGCTTGCCGACAAGACGTCAAGCAGGATCATCGTGCGCGGGATCGCCGACGAGTTCCCCGAAGACGCGGTGTTGTCCGAAGAGGAGCCCGACGATGTTCCGCGCAGGCTCGCGGCATCGAGGGTCTGGATAGTCGATCCGCTTGACGGGACGAAGGGTTTCACGGAAAAGATGGGCGATTTCGCGGTCCAGATCGGCCTGGTGGAGAACGGTGAACCGAAAATCGGGGTTGTTTACCAGCCGATCGGAAAACGCATGTTCTACGCGCTTAAGGGAGGCGGGGCGTTCCTTTCAGAGAACGAAGGCGAGGGCTACAGGCTTTCCGTATCGGACCTGACGGATTTTGAAGAAATGACGATCGCGGTCAGCCGCTCGCACAGGAGCCCCAGGATGTCGAGGATCATCGAGCATTACGGATTCGCGAACGAGTTACGCCACGGCTCGGTCGGCCTGAAGGTCGGCTTCATCGCGAGGCAATTGGCGGACATCTACATCCACCTCTCGCCGTATACAAAATACTGGGACACCGCGGCGCCGCAGGCGATCATCGAGGAAGCGGGAGGCACCCTCTCGGACATCTTCGGACAGAAGATCGATTACACGCTGAAGGATGTAAGAAATCACAACGGGTTGCTTTCCACGAACGGCGTCTCAAAGCAGGCGGCGGCCGCGCATCTGAGGCCGCTTTTGACGGAAT
>JAGFIQ010000168.1 GCA_024103495.1 Aridibacter famidurans | reverse complement strand
CGATTTGCGAGTTTCTGTCATTACAAAGTCTTAGCCGGCGATTCCGAGTTCGTTTCGGTACCTGATCTCGAGCGCATCCATTTCGCCGTCGTCCGTCTCGTGATCGTATCCGCAGAGGTGAAGGATGCCGTGAAGGACGAGCTGCCGGAGCTCGGTCTCGAGCGAGAGCCCGTTCTCTTTCGCCTGCCGCTCGGCCGTTTCTGCCGAAATGACGATGTCGCCGAGAAACCTGCCTTCATCGCCTTCTTCGCCGAACGGAAACGAAAGCACGTCCGTCGCCGAGTTCTTTCCGCGGAATTCGGCGTTCAGGCTTTGTATCCTTTCGTCCGAGACTATCACGACCGTCGCCGAACCGCCTTTCGCCTCTTCAACGGTCCCGCGAGCCAGTTCCGCGAATTCCCGAAGCGCTTCGGTGTCGATACGGACTTTCTTTTGGCGGTTCAGGACCTCGATCATAAGCGCGCTCTAGTCTTGCTGATCGCCGCCATTCGAGGCGTGCTCCTCATAAGCGCGGACGATCATCTGGACGAGCTTGTGGCGGACGACGTCTTTCTCAGTGAAGTAAATGAATTCGATGTCCTCGACATTCTTCAGGATCTGCTGGACCTGCACAAGCCCGCTCTTCTGTCCGCGCGGAAGGTCGATCTGGGTCTGGTCGCCCGTGACGACCGCCTTCGACCCGAATCCGATCCTGGTCAGGAACATCTTCATCTGCTCGGCGGTGGTGTTCTGAGCTTCGTCGAGGATGATGAAGGCATCGGAGAGCGTCCTACCACGCATAAATGCGAGCGGAGCGATCTCGATGATCCGCTTCTCGAGCATCTTCGTCACGCGTTCCGCGTCCACAAGGTCGAACAATGCGTCGTAAAGAGGCCTCAGGTAAGGGTCCACCTTGTCCTGCAGATCGCCGGGTAGGAATCCGAGCCGCTCTCCCGCCTCGACCGCCGGCCGTGTGAGGATGATCCTGCTGACCTGTTTCTGGAAAAGGGCGTGGACCGCCATCGCGACGCCGAGGAATGATTTCCCGGTTCCGGCGGGCCCGATCCCGAAGACCAGGTCGTTCCTTGCGATCGCGTCGAGATACCGGCGCTGATTGGCCGTCTTCGGCGCCACGCTCTTTTTCCCGGAAGGATTGAAGCGGCCGTGGGAGACATAATCCCGGAGGCTGTACGCGCGGTCTTCCGCTATCTGCTGGAAGGCATCGCGGAGCTCACGGTCGGTGAACGTTTGTCCCTCTTCGAAAAGCTCTCCGAAGTCCTTTAGGATCGTCTCGACCGTCTCGATGTCGTTCGCGTCGCCGTCGATAAGCAGTTCATTGCCGCGGGCGCCAATATTGACGTCGAGGAGGGACTCGAGATACTTGATGTTCTGGTCCTGAACTCCGAACAACACGTTCAGGCCTTGCGGCGGTAAAAGTAATTTCTTCAAAACAAAACCTGAAATTCCTCGCTTTGGATCTGAAAAATGGTATCGCAAACCGGACCGCATCGGAAGCCGCGGCGGCGGGGCTTCCGGGGGCGTTCGTCGGCCCCGAACCCGTGTCGTGCCCGCAGAAGCAATTCGGGATTCTGCACATCGGAAATCAGCGCCCGGTACGGCAGCTCCGGCTTTGCCTCGATGTGTCCCGTGTGGTAGCCTAATTCCTTTGTAAAACAGTCGATTTTCTATCTATCTACAGGAGCAGTCTATCAAGAATGGATAATAACGGAGACGTGAAGATCGGAAAGGTCGTCCAGGTGATCGGACCGGTCGTAGACGTTGAATTTTCAGACAATTATCTTCCCCCGATCTACCAGGCGCTTCGCGTCACTTCCGAGGGGTTTGACGTTGAAGAGACCGTCGATGTGATCTCTGAGGTTCAGCAGCATCTCGGAGAGGGGCGTGTTCGCGCGGTATCGATGCTTCCGACCGACGGAATGGTCCGCGGGATGAAGGTAATCGACACGGGCGGGCCGATCACGGTGCCTGTCGGCGGGGCGACGCTCGGTCGCGTGATGAACGTCATCGGCGATCCGGTCGACGAACTGGGCCCGGTCGAGTCGGAAGAAAGGTCTCCGATCCACGCCCACGCTCCGAGCTTCGAGGAGCAGTCGACGGAGCTCGAGATGTTCGAGACGGGGATCAAGGTTATCGACCTGGTTCAGCCGTTCCTCCGCGGTGGAAAGATCGGGCTGTTCGGCGGGGCCGGAGTCGGAAAGACGGTCCTGATAATGGAGCTGATCAACAACGTCGCCAAGGGCCGCGAGGGGTATTCCGTGTTCGCGGGCGTCGGAGAGCGCACCCGCGAGGGAAACGACCTTCTCCGCGAGATGGTCGAGTCGAAGGTCATCCAGTATGGCGACGAGTTCAACAGCGCGCTTCACGACACAGGAGCGTTCGACCTTTCTAAGGTCAACAAGGCCGCTATCAAGGATTCGAAGGTGTCGCTGATCTACGGTCAGATGACTGAGCCGCCGGGCGCGCGCCTGCGCGTCGCTCTGAGCGGGCTTACAGTTGCGGAGTATTTCCGCGATCAGGGCAACGACGTTCTCTTCTTCGTCGACAACATTTTCCGCTTCACGCAGGCGGGTTCCGAGGTCTCAGCGCTTCTCGGACGTATGCCTTCCGCTGTCGGATACCAGCCGAACCTCGCGACCGAGATGGGAGAGATGCAGGAGCGCATCACCTCGACGAAAACGGGCGCAATTACCTCAATTCAGGCAGTTTACGTCCCCGCGGACGACTACACCGACCCGGCACCTGCGACCACGTTCGCTCACCTTGACGCCGTCACCGCGCTTTCGAGGCAGATCGTGGAGCTTGGCATCTATCCGGCGGTCGACCCGCTTTCGTCGAACTCCCGCATCCTGGATCCGCAGGTTGTCGGCGACGAGCACTACAACACCGCGCAGGAAGTGAAGCAGATCCTCCAGAGGTACAAGGACCTGCAGGACATCATCGCTATCCTCGGACTCGACGAGCTCAGCGAAGAGGACAAGCTGACCGTCGCACGCGCGAGGAAGGTGCAGAGGTTTTTCTCGCAGCCGTTCCACGTCGCGGAGCAGTTCACGGGTCTTCAGGGCCGCTATGTGAAGATCGATGACACGATCAAGGGTTTCCGGGAGATCATCGAGGGCAAGTGCGACGATATGCCGGAGCAGGCCTTTTACATGGTCGGCACCATTGAGGAAGCGCGCGAGAAAGCCAAGAAGATGGCCGCTGCCGCCTAGCAACCAGCCGAGGCCCCGTTTTGAAAGCGGGGCTTCAGATTTCAATCAATGATCAACCTTGAAATTGTCACTCCCGAAAGGAAAGTAGTCGACGAGGCAGCCGAGATGGTCACCGTCCCGACCGCAAAGGGCGAGATCGGCATACTTGCGAACCACGCTCCGCTGATCTCGACTCTCAAGCCTGGGATCCTTAGCTACACGGTGAAAGGATTCACGGAAAAGATGGTGATATCCGGCGGATTCATCGAGATCAGCGGCGACAAGGTCTCGATACTTGCGGACATTGCCGAGGCGAAAGAAGACATAGACATCGAATCTGCCCGAGGCGAACAGGCGGAGGTCCAGAAACTGCTCGGAGAGTGGAAGGGCACCGAAGAGGAGTTCGAGATCGAGCTTGAACGTCTGCAGAAGGCGCAGGCGAGGATCGATCTGGGATCGGTTCGCTGATCTCGTTTCCATACTGAAGTTCCAAAGACCGGCCGGATGAGCACCGGCCGGTCTTAATTTTTTTGAATTGTCCCTGAATTAAGAAAAATTCAGGACTTCTCATCTGCCCGCGTGCCAGACTGATCCCGCATTACATTTCAGATGGAGGCGGGATGTCGTTCAACTCTCACAAATTCCTTGCACCGTTCCTCATATTGCTGCTCGCTGCCGGATCTGCGGCACAAGTCGGCCTAACAGCTTCGGCCCCTTCAGTTTCGATCGATTTCGAATCGACTCTCGAACGTGTGAGTTCGGGCACGTTTTCAGCGGCAGGGTTCGCGCCTTTGCCCCTCGAAGGTCAGCTTGATTCCGACGCCTGGAGCGTGAAAGGATTCAGCGACGGTGACCTTCTGTTCGGCGGGACCGCCGTATCGGGAGATCTGGCCCGCGGCGCGATCAGCGGCGGAGGAACGTCGACGGGCGGACTCTACGCACTCGCCGACTTTCCGGCGGCGGACGGGCGATCGGTCGCGTTCCAGGCCGGCGGGACGGATTTCACTCCCGGCTCCATCACGCTGAAGATCACGAATCTCGATCCCGAACAGATAATCGTGAGCCTCACGGTCTCGTATGATATTTACGAACTGAATGATCAGGGACGTAGCAGTTATCTCTATTTTTCATATTCGGGCGACGACGTTTCTTACACTCCTCTTCCCACGCTCGACCACACGACGGTCGAGGCCGCCGACGCGTCGCCCGAATTCTTTAAAATCGGCAAGGGAGGCCCCAGCAGAACGGTTACGATCGGTCCGATCTCCGTCATACCGAACGGCGAGTTCTTTCTACGCTGGGAGAGCGACGATTTTTCCGGGACCGGCTCCAGGGATGAGCTTGCGATCGACAACATCTCGGTCGGGGCGCAGTTCCTTGGAACTACCGGTGCGGAGGGGTCGATCGAAGGCCGTGTCCTGAGCGCCGACGGAGAACCTCTCGGATTCGTGACAGTCCTTCTCAACGGAAGCAGCGCAGACAGCGCCAGGTTCGCCCTGACGAATCATTTCGGAAGATTCAGATTTGACGGGCTCGCAGTCGGCAATACTTTTGTGGTCCGGGCAATGTCCGGCAGGAATATGTTCGAAACGCCGTCGATCCCCGTAACGTTGAAGCGCAAGTCTGAATTCGTAACGTTCAGGTCCGTACCGGCGGGCGATCCCGGTTCCGCAGTTCCCTGAAGCAAGTGCCGTCGGTGTTATAATGCATTCCGCAAAGCGTTGCAGTGACGGCAAATATGAGATTCGACGATAGCGTTGAGGATGCGGACCGGAAGCGGATCGCGAAAGCGCTTGACGACATTGAAGATTACGGCGACCGTTTTCACCGCAGGCTCTCGAGATTCGTGAGGGCTTCGGAGCTGAACATCCGCGTGGGACCGGCGAAAAGCGTCGGGGGATCCGGTAGTGTCAGGCTCGAGAGCCAGTGGGGCGCAAGGCGGGCGGTCAGCAGCGGCGAGCTGAAGATGTTCGATGCCGCAAGCTGCGTCCGCCTTAACATCGCCCGGGAGACGATCGACACGGGCGGTCAAAGGGGCATCGAGGGGACGCTCGTCCACGAAGGCAAACACGCCGTCGACTTTTCGATGATGCTCGCCAGCTTCTCATCGGGGAATGGAAGAGGCTACTTCAATCCGACCGCTTACCAGAGGGAGTATTCGGCGCACCTCACATCGGCTTTCTATCTGCGGCTTCGGGGAGGCGAATACGCGGAAGAGGGGATAGCCCTGGGCCTTCTCCTCGTCCGCGAAGGGGAGCTTTCCGTCAATTGCGAAGGGATCCGGCGAAGACTGGAAAGAAACTACGGTTTGACAGCCAGATCGCCCGGCCGGACCCTCGATCATTGCTCATATCCCCGAATCCGCCCCTCTGAAGAGATGTGGTTCGGAATCCTCTGAACCTGGCCTGGTCGGTTCTGACCGAGAGATGAAGATCGGACTCCATACAAAGATATTGGGCCTGTATGAGCACGGTGTCGCAGGGCTTTCGCAGTACCTGTCCCGGAAGCTGGCGTCTTCGGTTGCGACGTTCGTCGGCAAGTCGGACCCAGGTGATGCGACCGTCGAGGACCTTCTGGCATACCTCCCGATGCGATACGAGGACAGGTCGGACACTAGAGCGATAGGCGATCTGTTCGAAGGAGCCGAGACGTCAGTTGTGCTATATACGCGTGTTGCGGGAGGCTTCCGGGTCGGACGGAACCGGCCCAAGACCGCACCGCCGCTTTTCATTTTCGAGGTAAGCGCGGGTGATCTCGAAAGAACGCAAAAACCCGTGGTTGTCTGGTGGTTCATTTCGGGAAAAGGCGGTCCCGCGATCATCGATTACTGGAAGAAGAGGTTTGAACGAGGCGCGCCGTTTGTCGCCTACGGTAAATGGGAGTGGGACACCCGCCGCAACACCCTTGCGCTGAAACTCGCCAAGCCTGACGAACTGGAGTTTCTCGCTTACGAAGATGAAGAGGACGGATACGGGCTTCTCCCGGCTGAGAATGGGAACGAGGAATCTGAGGGCGATGCGGAAGAACAGAATGTGGATGACCTTGAGGAGGACACGGGAAATCCGGAATTTGACGCTGTTCACGTCGGGCGCAGGGTTCCCGTATACAGGAAGTTAGGATCTTTCAAGACGAAGCGTTTAAGAGAGATCATCTACGACGTCCTTGATAATCTGGATGAAAGCACCGTCGAAGAGAAACTCCCCGGGCCGACCTGCGAGCGGCTCAAGCTGATCTCGCGAGCAGAGGCCCTCAGGCAGATCCACTTTCCCCCGGAGGACGCTGCGCTTTCCACATACGCCTCGTTCCGAAGCGAGGCGCACCGGCGTCTCATTTTCGAGGAATTCTTCTGGGTCACTTTCGCGCTTCAACTCATGCGGGCGGACCGGATCAAGGAACCGAAAGGCGCCGAGATACTTATAGGCGAACCTACGAAGAAAAAGATCGCCGACCTGGTTCCGTTCGAACTCACCGGTGCCCAACGGAGGGTTGTGAAAGAGATCTTCGACGATCTCGAGTCCGACTCGCCTATGAACCGGCTGATCCAGGGAGATGTGGGGAGCGGGAAGACCATCGTCGCGTTTCTCGCGATCCTCGCCGCACTGGAGAGCGGATACCAGGCAGCGCTGATGGCGCCCACCGAGATCCTTGCCGAACAGCATTACAGGAACGCGTCCGGATTTTTTGAGAAGACCGGGTACAAGGTCGGGCTTCTCACAGGCAGTCTTAAAGCCTCGGAAAAGAAGGGGGTAAGGGATTCGCTCAGGGACGGCGAGACGGGGCTGGTGATAGGGACCCACGCGATCATTCAGGACAAGGTCGAGTTCTCGAAGCTCGGTCTGGCGGTTATCGACGAACAGCACCGCTTCGGCGTGCTTCAGAGGGCGGAACTAAAGGACCGTGGCTACAATCCCGACGTGCTCGTGTTGACGGCGACCCCAATCCCAAGGTCCCTTGCAATGACGGTTTACGGGGACCTTGAGGTTTCGGTGATCGACGAGATGCCCCCCGGCCGGACGCCTGTAAAGACGGTCGTCGTCGGCGAAGACCAGCGACGCGGCGTCTATAAGGGAATCGAGCGCGAGATCGAGAACGGCCGCCAGGTCTATATCGTCTATCCTCTCATCGACGAATCGGAGAAACTGGACCTCAAGGCAGCTACGAAGATGTACGAAGAGCTTCGCGACAAGCGCTTCAAGCACCGGAACGTCGGACTCCTTCACGGGAAGCTGAAGCCTCCGGAGAAGGAATCGATAATGTCCGCGTTCGTCTCGGGCGATCTCGACATTCTCGTGTCAACCACCGTGATCGAGGTCGGTGTGGATGTCCCCAATGCTTCGCTGATGATAATCGAGCACGCCGAACGGTTCGGCCTTTCACAGCTTCACCAGTTGCGGGGCCGTGTCGGCCGAGGGT
Source organism: Aridibacter famidurans (assembly GCA_024103495.1). Lineage (GTDB taxonomy): Bacteria > Acidobacteriota > Blastocatellia > Pyrinomonadales > Pyrinomonadaceae > Aridibacter > Aridibacter famidurans. The sequence continues at coordinate 6,708 of JAGFIQ010000168.1, read as the reverse complement.
CGGAACAATCGTTCTGTGTGCTTCTCACCGGTGACAAGAAGACGGCAGTGGCCAAAGAACGCCTCGGGATCATGGAGGAAACAAGCGACGGGTTTCGTATCGCGGAAAAGGACCTTGAGATCAGGGGCCAGGGCGAAATTCTGGGTACACGCCAGTCGGGCATCAGGACGTTCCGTCTTGGCAACATCGTACGCGACCTCGCGGTGCTCGATGCGGCCAGGAAGGAGGCGGAAAGATACATTTCGGACCCGGATCTTGCCGAGGAACTTTCGGAGCTCAAATCCCGCATCGAGACGGACCACAGGTACCGTCTCGGTACTGTCGGATAACCGCCTGCCTGCGCTCGGTCGCGTTTGATTAACGCACCCTATTCTGATTAAATTCCCTTTCATTTGACGGTTCGGCAGCAGCCGGAAAGCGGCCTGCCGTTGTCTCGCGCGGCTGCGGAGTGGACCCGCGAATTCGATAGTTGCTTATGCGCGTTATTTCAGGCATCTACGGGGGGAGGATCCTCAAGAGCCCGTCCGGGACGCGCACCCGCCCTACCTCCGACAGGCTTCGGGAGACGCTGTTCAATGTCCTCGCTCCTAAGATCGACGAGGAGACGCGCTTCCTGGACCTTTGCGCCGGCACGGGCGCTATCGGTATCGAGGCGCTATCGAGGGGAGCGGGACATGTCACATTCGTTGACAAGGCGAGAAAGGCCTGCGCATTGATCGAAGAGAACCTCGACTCGCTGGGCATACCCGAGAGCTCGACGGAGGTAGTCTGCAGTGAGGCGCTCAAGTTTCTGCAAAAGGGGCCGGAAGCCTCGTGGGATATCATTTTTTTCGATCCGCCATACGTTGCCGATTATGCAGGCGTGCTTGAGGCCGTTGGAGGACGATCTTCAGGCGTACTCGCATTGGTCGGAGCCCTTGTTGTCGAGCATCACGCTAAGAACGAACTGCCCGATGCCGCAGGCGAGATCAGGCGCTGGAGGCTTATCAAGCAGGGCGAGACCTGCCTGAGCTTTTACGAGCACAGCTGATGCGCATTCTCAGCAAACCCCGCAAATGAAGATCCTGGTCTGGCTTATCCTGTGTCTCATATGGGGCACGACGTGGTTGTTCATAAAGATAGGCCTCGACGACCTTCCTCCTGTCACCTTTGCATATCTTCGGTTTCTTCTCGCCGCGCTTTTGATCGGGGCCGTGATGCGGCTGAGCGGCCTTTCGTTCCCGAAGAGCAGGGAACACTGGAAGCTTCTCGCACTCACGGGCGTGCTTCAATTCAGCATCAACTACAGCCTCGTGTTCTGGAGCGAGCTTCACATCACTTCGGGCCTCGCAGCTGTTCTGCAGGCGACGATCCCTGTATTCGGATTGTTCCTTGCGAGGATCCATCTGCCCGAAGAGAAACTGACGGCTTTGAAGGTCGCGGCTCTCGCGATCGGGTTGATCGGTGTTGCAATCATTTTCTACGATCAGCTCAGGCTTGAGTCCTATATGGCCTTCGCAGGCTCTGTTGCTATAGTGATAGGGGCATATGCTGCGGCGCACGCATCGGTGCTTACGAAGGCGAAAGGAAGCGGTCTGGGTCCGGAAGGCCTTGTGTTCGGCCAGATGATCTGCGGGCTTCCGGCGCTGATCGTGATAGGGCTCGTGTTCGAAGGGAATCCGCTCGCTTTCGATTATTCCGCAAAGGCGGTAACGAGCGTGCTTTTCCTGTCGCTTGTAGGTACGATAGCGGCCTTTTGGCTCTACTACTGGCTGCTAAGGCGCGTGGAATCCACTTCGGCGATGACGATCGCGCTCGTCACTCCGTTGATCGCCGTTATGTTTGGAGCGTTGTTCCTCGGCGAGAGCGTGAGGCCGCAAGTGATGATCGGGGGCCTCTTGATCCTTTCCGGCGTAGGCCTGATCGTATTCCGGAAGAGGCTTCCGGCGCGGGCACTGCGCGGATAGTGCTTTCTATTCGAAGATGAGATTCAGGTTCATAACTGCCGGGGAATCGCACGGCAAAGCGCTTGTGGCGCTTGTTGAAGGCGTTCCCTCGGGCCTTTCGATCGACAAGGAATTTATCGACGCCGAACTCGCCAGGCGGCAGATGGGTTACGGGCGCGGCGGTCGTATGAAGATCGAGAAAGACCGGGTGGAGATCCTTTCAGGCGTACGGCACGGAGCCGCGATCGGATCTCCGATCGCATTAATGATCGAGAACCTGGATTTTGTCCATTGGCAGGAGGTGATGGCGACGGATGTGCCGGAAGAGCTGCCGAGCAACGAACGGATCGTAAAGCGGCCCAGGCCGGGCCACGCGGATCTCGCTGGCGGCCAGAAATTCGAAGCGAGGGACCTTCGCAATGTGCTCGAGCGGGCTTCGGCGCGAGAGACCGCCGCGCGCGTCGCCTGCGGCGCGATTGCGAAACTTCTTCTGGCGGAGTTCGGGATCGAGATCCGAAGCCACGTGACAATGCTTGGAGGAATTCCGGATAGTCCGGCTAAAAGGTCCTGGAAGGAGATCGCGGCAATCCCCGAAGATTCGCCGCTCCGGTGCGCCGACCCGGATGCGGAAGCGGAAATGATCGAGGCGATCGATCGCGCGAAGGAGGACGGAGACACGCTCGGCGGGGTTTTCGAGGTCGTCGCGAAAGGAATTCCGCCGGGCCTCGGATCGCATACGTCGTGGTCGGAGAAACTCGACGGAAAGATCGCCAGGGCGTTAATGTCCGTCCCTGCGGTCAAGGCGGTCGAGATCGGTTCGGGCGTCGCGAACGCAGGCCTTCCGGGATCGGAGGTCCACGACGAGATCGTCTATGAGCACGGTGTTTTCAGCCGAACACAAAACCGCGCCGGAGGACTGGAAGGCGGGATCACGAACGGCCAGGAGCTTCGCGTGCGCGGTTACAAAAAGCCCATCTCGACACTTCGGAAACCCTTGAAGTCCGTGGATATTGACTCGAAAGAGATCGACGAGGCCGCATTCGAGCGTTCGGATATAACCGCCGTCCCGGCCGCGGGCGTCATCGGCGAATCAATGATCGCATTGGTTATCGCCGACGCGATGCGGCAAAAGTTCGGCGGAGACAGCCTTAAGGAGATGCGCCGGAACTTCGATGGATACATTGAACAACTGAACAGATATTGATACCTGACACGGGCAAAACCCCGGATGTCCCCGACCCCTCTTCAACGCAAATTCACCCTCGATCTGCTGACCGAATGGCGGAAGATCGGGCTTCCGCTCGGTCCCGAGCCTGTGTTGCTCGCTGTCTCCGGAGGCGCCGATTCGTGCTCGCTTGCGCTGGCGGCGTCGGAGCTCTCGGGCCGCGGCAAGTTGAAATGCCGATTTGTGATCGGACATTTTGACCACGGCATCCGCGGCAAGAAGAGCGCGGAAGATGCGCGCTTCGTAGAAGAACTTGCCGATGATCTCGGTTTCGCGTTCGTGACGGCGAAGGCCCCGGCATCAGTATTCAGATCTCGATCGAACCTGGAAGCAAAGGCGCGTGACGCCAGATACCGGTTCCTGTATTCGGCAGCGGCCGAGCTTGGGTCGAAGGCGGTTGTCACGGCGCACACGCGAAACGACCAGGCGGAGACCCTGCTCCTTAACCTGATCAGGGGCAGCGGCCTCTCAGGGCTCTCCGGAATGCGATCCGTGCGAAGAATCGACATTTCCGGAATAAAGGCAGGATCCGCCAATACCTCTGCCGTGCTTTCTGAAACGGAAATCGGGCTGTACAGGCCGCTTCTTTCCTGGGCAAGCCGCGAAGATACCGAGCGATTTGTTTCGGACTGCGGCGTCAAACCCAGAAACGATGCGATGAACGAGGATCCTGCCTTCCTTCGCGTGCGGATCAGGAAGCAGATCCTGCCCACCCTTTCGGATTTGAATCCGAACATCATCGATACCCTGGCGCGCACCGCCGAAACCCTAAGGCTGGAGCTGGAACTCCTTTCCGGTGATCCGAAGCACCTCGCGGAATCGCACCGCGTGTCTTCAATGCCATCGATCCCGGTAGCCGCGCTCACCGAGCTGCAACATGCCTTTGCGCTGATGTCCGTAAGGAACTGGCTTTCTGAGAGGAGAGGCGATCTGCGCGGCATCGACCGGGAAAGGCTTGAAGCGATCGTCGATCTTGCGCGGTCAAGCAAGAGCGGAAGGGTTGTGGAACTGCCCGGTACTGCCAGGGTCGTAAAGCGCCGCGGGCGCCTGTGTTTCGAAGACGTCAAAGTTGAAAAATGACTTCCCGCACTCTACAATCAAAGGTTGTGACAGTGGCGCGCTTCGGACGCCGTGCACAACGCCGTTTTTGGAATCGACATCCTAACGCCTTTTCCGGGTACCGGTAGTCGATAATCGGATCACGATCCGGTGCCGGCAATATTTGGAGGCTTAAACTTGAGTTCGAAAGCAAAACAAATCCTTCTGTGGCTGATGATAATCTCGAGCGCTCTGCTGTTCGTTTGGTTCCTGCAGAGCAAACAGGGAAAGACGCCCCAGGACCTCACCATTGACGCGGCCATCACACGCATCAAGAACAAGGATTTCAAAGAGGCGTATTTTCAAGCTTCACAGGTCGAGTTTACCGATGCGAACGGAAACAAGTTTGTCACGACCGTCGGAAGCGGAGAGATTCGAGAAAAACTGGTCGACGCTATTACGGAACATAATTCCGCGAATCAGAGCTCCCAGGTCGTCTTAAAGGAAGATCCCCCGTCAAACAGCTGGGGATGGCTGGTGCTGATCCAGATCCTTCCGTTCCTTCTTCTTGTCGGTTTCCTTGCCTTTACCCTGCGCCAGATGCAGGCGGGAGGCAACAAGGCCCTCAGCTTTGGCAAATCCAAAGCGAAGCTTCTCAACAACCAGCAGAAAAGGGTGACCTTCAAGGACGTCGCCGGAGTCCAGGAAGCGAAGGAAGAACTGCAGGAGATCATCGAGTTCCTCAAGGACCCGCAGAAGTTCCAGAAACTCGGCGGCAAGATCCCCAAGGGCGTCCTGATGGTCGGACCTCCCGGAACCGGCAAGACTCTTCTCGCGAAGGCCGTGGCCGGCGAGGCGAACGTTCCTTTCTTCTCGATCTCGGGCTCCGACTTTGTAGAAATGTTCGTCGGCGTGGGTGCCTCGCGCGTGCGCGACCTCTTTGAGCAGGGCAAGAAGAACGCTCCCTGCATAATATTTATCGACGAGATCGATGCCGTCGGACGTCACCGCGGAGCAGGTCTCGGTGGCGGCCACGACGAGCGCGAGCAGACGCTCAACCAGCTTCTCGTCGAGATGGACGGATTCGAATCGAACGACGGCGTGATCCTTGTGGCCTCGACGAACAGGCCTGACGTTCTCGATCCCGCCCTTCTGAGGCCGGGACGCTTTGACCGCCGGGTCGTCGTCGGAAGGCCCGATGTGAAGGGTCGCGAGGGCATTCTTAAGGTCCACACGCGCAAGATCCCGCTCGACGAGAACGTCGATATCAGCATCATCGCCCGCGGCACGCCCGGATTCACAGGAGCGGATCTCGCGAACCTCGTCAACGAAGCTGCTCTGAACGCCGCTCGTTTCGACAAGAAGGTCGTCACGATGTCTGATTTCGAGATCTCGAAGGACAAGGTCCTTATGGGTGCCGAGAGGAAGAGCATGGTCATCTCCGACGAGGAGAAGAAGCTCACAGCCTACCACGAGGCGGGGCACACTCTCGTCGGGCTGAAGGTGCCTTCGGCCGATCCGGTCCACAAGGTCACGATCATCCCGCGCGGAATGGCGCTTGGCGTGACTCAGCAGCTCCCGGAAGGCGACAAGCACAGCCTTACGAAGGAATATCTGACCAGCCAGATCGCGATCCTTATGGGCGGCCGCATCGCTGAGGAGATCTTCTTTGGAGACGCGAATGTGACGACCGGCGCTTCGAACGATATCGAACGGGCGACCGATCTTGCGCGCTCGATGGTCTGCGAATACGGGATGAGCTCGCTCGGGCCTCTGACCTTCGGCAAGAAGGACGAGCAGATCTTCCTCGGGCGCGAGATCAACCAGCATCGCGATTACTCAGAAGATACCGCGATCAAGATCGACCAGGAGGTCAACAAGATCGTCGCCGAGGGGTACGAGAAGGCGAAGACCGTCATCACGGACAACCGCGAGGCGATGGTCAGGCTATCCGAGGCTCTTCTTGAGCGCGAAACGCTGGACGGTGTTCAGATCCGTAGGGTCGTTGCAGGGCTACCACTCGACGGGGACGAGGAATCAGAAGGTTCTGACGACGACGGCTCGGAAGAGAAATCGAAGAGCCCGTTCAAGAAGCCGATCCTTCCGCCGATCACAGGCAATAACCCGGCGACGGCGTAAGCCAGAACTGATCTGGGTTAAAAAAAGCGAGGTTTGGGAGTGATCCCGGCCTCGCTTTTTCAATGGACAATTGTCATTGCACATCGACCAATGTTCGGCGATCAATGAGCAGGATTTGCCGGCTGGGAATATCCGCGTTCCTCCGCGTCGATCAGCGGCCAGTAATCCTCGGCAGTCTCAGAAGGCGGTGCGATAAGAGGTCCGTTCGCTGGCGATCCCGGAACGGATCGATACGCCGCTACGCGGCTCGAAGACTTTGCGCTCTGCCTCCCGTGGGTTCCGCTTCGCTCCACCCACGGCTAAATGCAGGCCGTCGCTGCGAGACTCTCAATTGGTCCATGGTCAGTGACCAATGCCCAATGTCCGGCAGGTCTTTTTCTG
>JAGFIQ010000158.1 GCA_024103495.1 Aridibacter famidurans | reverse complement strand
CACCGCAGACGAACGGCATCTGCGAACGGTTCCACAGGACCATCAAGGACGAGTTCTACTCGATTGCTTTCAGAAAGAAGCTGTATCAGAATCTCGAAGAGCTTCAGCAGGACGTGGACGAATGGGTTGCGTTCTACAACAACAACAGACCGCACTCAGGTAAGTACTGTTACGGCAAGACGCCGATGGAGACATTCAGGTCGTCAAAGCATCTTGCTCACGAAAAAGAGCTGGATAATCAAAAGTGGTGGTCGTACAACACCGAAGATCGTACGACCGAAACCGAGGCAAACTAGACTGGCTGTCAGATGAAGTGTTGACTTTTACACCTACCGACTCGCCAAACTCAGCGAACTCACCGAACTCTCCTGCGCCTTTCGGCGCAACGCAGGCGAGGCCGCCTGCGCTCCAGTCGCCAAACTCTATAAACTCACAAGACGCAGCCAACTCACAAAACTCTCTTCAGAGCTTCCCCCGTGTACGAGCCCTTTTTCTTCGCGACCGCCTCCGGTTTGCCCTTCGCGACCAGCCGTCCGCCGCCTTCTCCGCCTTCCGGGCCCAGGTCGATGATGTAATCCGCCGATTTGATCACGTCCAAGTTGTGCTCGATCACGATCACCGAGTTCCCTTTCTCGACAAGCCTGTGCAGGACGTCTAGCAGTTTCCGAACGTCCTCGAAATGCAGCCCGGTGGTCGGTTCGTCGAGGATGTAGACCGTCTTCCCGGTCGCTCGCTTCGAAAGCTCCTTCGAAAGCTTGATCCTCTGCGCCTCGCCGCCGCTCAGGGTCGTCGCCGACTGGCCGAGCTTGATGTAGCCGAGGCCGACGTCTAACAGCGTCTTCAGCTTCTTCTTGATCTGCGGAATGTTCTCCAGGATCGGAAGCGCGTCCTCGATCGTCGTGTCCAGAAGGTCCGCGATCGATAATCCCTTGTACTTCACGGCAAGCGTCTCGCGGTTGTATCGCTTCCCCCGGCACACGTCGCAGGTCACGTAAACATCCGGCAGGAAGTTCATCTCCACGCGCTTCATCCCCTGCCCCTCGCACGGCTCGCATCGTCCCGCTTTGACGTTGAATGAGAAACGGCCGGTCTTGTATCCCCTCTCGCGCGATTCAGGGAGCATCGCGTACAGTTCGCGGATCGGCGTGAAAACGCCCGTGTAGGTCGCGGGGTTCGAGCGAGGCGTCCGGCCGATCGGCTTCTGGTCGATCTCGACGATCTTGTCGACCAGGTCCAGGCCCTTGATCGAATCGTGCTCGAGCGGTTCCGCGGTCGATTTGTAGATGTGCTTTGCGAGCGAACGATAGAGGATCTCGTCGACTAGCGTCGATTTGCCGGACCCGGAAACGCCCGTGACCACCGTCAGGACCCCGAGCGGGAAATCGACGCTGATGTCCTTCAGATTGTGGCCTCGCGCGCCCTTTACGGTCAGCTTCTTCCCGTTCGGAGAGCGCCTCTTCTTCGGGACATCGATCTTCTTCTCGCCCGAAAGATACTTGCCTGTCAGAGAAAGCTCGGCGGATGCGATGTTCTTCGGTGATCCGGAAGCGACGATCTCGCCTCCGTGCGTACCGGCCGCGGGACCGAGATCGACGACGAAGTCCGCCTGCTCGATGGTCTCTTCATCGTGCTCGACTACAAGGACGGTGTTCCCAAGGTCCCGAAGTTCACGAAGCGTTTTCAGGAGCCTCGCATTGTCCCTCGGGTGGAGCCCGATCGAGGGTTCGTCCAGGACATACAGCACGCCCCTGAGCCGCGACCCGATCTGCGTCGCGAGCCTTATCCGCTGGCCTTCGCCGCCGGAAAGCGTCGCCGACCCGCGGTCGAGCGTCAGGTAGCCGAGTCCGACCGAATCGAGGAACCGCATGCGGTCCACGATCTCCTTCAGGACCAGGCCGGCGATCTTCTCTTCGCGTTCGTTGAGCTTCACTTTCTTGAACAGCTCTAGAGAATCGCTGATCGGGACGCTGACGTAATCGCCGATCCCGCGTCCGCCGACCTTGACCGCAAGGCTCGCCCTTTTCAGCCTGTGGCCTTCGCATTCGGGACAGACCACGGGCGAGATCATAGCCTCCAGTCTTGCACGGACCTTTTCCGACCCCGCCTTGTGAAGCCGCTCGCGCATTACCTTCACGACACCGTTCCATTCCTGCCGGTGCACTTTTCGGTAGAAGCGCATAGGGACCTTGCCATCGACGCCGTGGAAGAAGTCGTCCTTGATCTTCTGAGGCAGATCTTTGTAAGGCGTGTTCGGCTTGACCGGCTTTTTCGCACGCCGGTTATAGACCTTTATGAGTCCTTCGAGCGCGCCCTTGAAATAGCTCGAAGCCAGTTTGTCGACATCGTCCAGCAGAGGCAGCTCGTCCGCGGGAAGGCTCTCGTCGGGGATAAGCTTCCCGGGATCGACCTCGGCGACCTCGCCTATGCCCTCGCACCGCCCGCAGGCACCGAAGGTCGAATTGAAAGAGAACGAGCGCGGCTCGAGCGGCACGATGTTCACGCCGCAGTTTACGCACGCCATCTTTTCCGAATAGAGCTCTTCGCCGCCGTCGATGACCGCCACCTGGACCGCGCCGTTTCCCATCTTCAGCGCCGTCTTGACCGATTCCGTCAGCCGTTCCTCGACGCCTTCTTTCATAAGGAGACGATCGACGACGACCTCGATCGTGTGGTTCTTCTGCTTTTCGAGCACTATCTGCTCGTCGAGATCGCGGAGCGTGCCGTCGATCCTCGCGCGTATGAACCCTTCCTTGTGCAGTCTGTGAAGCTCTTTCTTGAACTCGCCTTTCCGGCCTCGGACTATCGGGGCGAGGATCATCACGCGCTCGCCGTCAGGAAGAGCAAGTATCGTCTCGATGATCCGGTTGACGGACTGGCGGGTGATCGGGAGGTCGCAGTTCGGGCAGTGCGACTGCCCTATCGAAGAAAAGAGAAGGCGTACGAAATCGTAGATCTCGGTGACCGTGCCGACGGTCGATCGCGGGGAGCGCGAAACGGTCTTTTGCTCGATCGAGATCGCGGGCGAAAGGCCCTCGACGGAATCGACGTCGGGCCTCTCGAGCTGATCGAGGAACTGGCGCGCGTAAGCGGAAAGCGATTCGACGTACCTCCGCTGGCCTTCGGCGTAGATCGTGTCGAACGCGAGCGAGGACTTCCCCGATCCCGACAGGCCCGTGATGACCGTGAACTTGTCGCGCGGTATGTCGATGTCGATGTTCTTGAGGTTGTGCTGACGCGCCCCCCGCACGGAGATCTGCTTGATGCTCATAGGCCCACTGTGGAGAAATCCGGGATGATTCGAATCTTTAATTTTATCAGCGGACCTTCTCAGTTCAAAGTTCAAGGTTCAGAGTTCAGAGGGAGTGAGCCGTGAGCCGTCAGCGGTGAGCCGTTTAGCGTGTGCACTTGTGCACACGAACAGGTGGATCCGTTTAGCGTGTGCACTTGTGCACACGACGCCCTTTCGGAACGCACGCGTCCCGCGTGCATCGGCCGCCGAAGGCGGGCAAAGAAAGGACACGGATGAACACGGATAAAGAAAGACGGGAGACTGCCTGTTCCCGTTTCGACGTCGGAGTGAGCGGTGAGCGGTGAGCGGAAGATACGATCAGTTAGTTTAGCCCACCCGTTCGTTTAGCCCGCCCGTTCACGGGTGGGAACATTCACGTTCGCGTAGCGAATCTGTATCTTAGCCGTGGCCTTCAGGCCACGGAGGGTGGTTCAAACATTCCGCCAGTCGCGTCGCGACGTTTGATCCAACGGCTTCGGAGCGATGGGCCTGAGGACACACCTAAGACAACGAATTCCTCAGGCGCCGGAAAACCAAGCCAAGACCCGTTTGTGATTCTTGTTGCCCCGCCAATGCCCATTCACCATCATCGTCCCCAGACTGCGGCTCCCTTCATACGCCTTCCTGAAATCCGGCGCGACTGAATCAGCGTAATCCAAGAACCGGGAAATGTCGTCGAACAGCTTGCCCGCACCGCACAAATAGTCGTCGCCCCAGGCGGTGTCCATCGAATTCACCGCTTTTCGCCATCCCGCAAAAAGATAGCTGCGAATTGCCCGGCGTTCGGGATCCGGCCAATCCTCGAAACCGCCGATGTGAAACTTCTCGAACGTTACACCCGCATCAACAAAGTAAATGTCCGTTTCTGTGAGTTCAATTATCCGGGGAAGGAAGTATCGAAAGTCGTCGACATTTCCGATCGTTGTGATCGCCTTAAAGGCATAAAACTCCAGATCTTCCGTGGTAAATTCGCGAAGAGGTTTTGAGAGCAGGGGTTCTGCGTCGAGTCTGACAGTACAACATTCGCATCCGCCGAACTCCGTCGGCCTCGGGTAACTTGAAAAGACTTCGTAGAGTCGCTCTATATGTTTTCTCATCATCTTTGGCCCTCGGAAAGTATACCGAACCTACGCCCGGGCAGGTCTTGCAGCGGCGGTGAAAAACGCCGTTTCAAGCATTCCGCCGGTCGAGCAGCGACGTTGGAGTGAGCGGAGAGCCGAATGGAGCGTGTCCGAAGCCCGACCGTAAGGGAGGGCTACCGTGGGCAGTTCCTGGTTCAAGGTCCCAGGTTCAAAGGGCGTGTCCGAAGCCCGACCGTCAGGGAGGGCTACCGTGGGAACCGAGAGGAAAGGACTCAGGACTGAGCTTCCGCGTTCGCGTAGAGAACCTGTATCTTAGCCGCGGCCTTCAGGCCACGGGGACGGTCGCGAACGATTCTCTCAGTCGCGTAGCGACGCCGGATTAAGCCGTGAGCAGCGAGCGGTAAGCAGCTCAGAGCGTGTCCGAAGCCCGACCGTCAGGCAGGGCTACCGTGAGGACTGAGAGGATAGGACTGAGCTCCCGCGTTCGCGTAGCGAACCTGTATCTTGGCCGTGGCCTTCAGGCCACGGGACGTGTCGATAAGAATTTTCGTAGTCGCGTAGCGACGTGAATATCGATCGACGCCGCTACGCGGCTGCGTGACTTTGGCGCGCTTCTACCGTGGGCTGAAGCCCGCGGCTAGGATACGTCGTCGCTACGCGACGAGGAAATCATTCGTCGCCTCGCCGGAAAGGCCGAGCCTTTCCGCACACAGGGGCGGCGGAGCCGCGAAGAGCAATAATTAAAGGTGCCTCGTCGGAAAGGCTCAGCCTTTCCGCACACAGGGGCGGCGAAGCCGCGAAGAGCAAAAATTAAAGGTGCCTCGTCGGACAGGCCGAGCCTTTCCGCACACAGGGGCGGCGGAGCCGCGAAAGCTATAAAATGAACGCCACACCGGAATGGCTGAGCCTTTCCGCACTTCACGTCGGCCGCCGTCTGTCGAAGTCATTCTGCCACACCCGCTTCTCTTAGTAATTTCAAGTCTTCCAGATCGTCTCTGTACCTACTTCCTCTGGAACAGGCAATCAGCAACTTGTCTTCATACCCTTCCTCCAGAAACCAGGAAATTCCCGTCCTAAAAACCCCATGCGAATAAGGTAGGTTCTTCCAGTCTCGGGTAAGAGCACGATGTCGCGTGACAACAGCGGTATTCTCAGGATTCCTTCTTATCAATTTCGTAGGAATTCCACTAATACAAAAGGAACCGAACGACGCTTCTGTTATATCCAATGCCCAATCAACTGTTTTGTAGAATTCTGCGTTTGCCGCATCCCAGAGTGACTCGATTCGCTTTCTTTCATCTTCAGGGAAATTGATCGAAGGATGAGCTTTGCCTCGAATCTCGAGATGACCGATTCGACCTCTGAGCGTCACGTGGCGATAGGCGTTGGCACGCAGGAAGATGGGGGCTTTTCCGGCTTTCGTACTGTCAACGAGCACATCTTCTACTATCGCGCCCTCGAGGGAAGCTGAATAAGCATTGGTGTTTTGCAGGGTCACATTGCATATCTTCGGCCGGACATTTGGATCGTTTTTGAACGGGTCAGGTCGGAGGCCTGCGCCCCCTTCGAATGTACAATTCTCAAGGACAAAATCGCTTAGGAGCTGACGATCGTGAAACAGGACGTCTTTGAACTCATGGTCACGTATCAGTTTCATGGAATCCGACTTTCTGAGGCGCGAACTCGTGTTTGCTCTGGCTACCCTCTCCAGCTTCTACCGTGGGCTGAAGCCCGCGGCTAAGATACGTCGTCGCTACGCGACGGATGCATTGCCCCCCTATTCTTGCGACTCGACCCCTGAAATGAAATCACCAACTACCTGAAGGTACTCTTCCGTCTCTTCGACATGCGCCAGGTGAGCACTCTCTTCAAAAACGACCATCCTCGAACCGGGTATGCCGTTAACCAGCGTCTCCGAACAGGCAGGGGTGAGTTCGTCATAGCGTCCCACGGTGATCAGAGTCGGCACCGAGATCTCGCCGAGGCGGTCGGCGCGGTCCCAGTCCTTTAAATTTCCGATGACCGTGAACTCGTTGGGGCCATTCATCGTCTCGTAGACCGCGTTCCCCTCCAGATTCTCGACCGTACGCAGGGCACAGTCAGGCCATTCCGGCAATCTGCAAAGATGCCGCTTGTAGAACATCATCACGGCATACTCATAATCGGGATCGTCAAAATCAGACGCCGCCTCGCACCGCTGCATAGTCTCGTAGACGTCCGCAGGCAGCTCACTTTTCAAGCGGGCCGTTTCATTTACAAACTGCGATGTGCTTGCGGAAGTACTGGCGAGGACCAGGCTGACTATTCCCGAAGGCTTTGTCAGCATGTACTCGATCGCCAGCCACCCGCCCCACGAATGACCAAGAAGATGTACCTTCTCAAGTCCGAGAGCGCTCCGAACAGTGTCTATCTCGGCCACGAAGCGATCGATCCGCCACAATTCGCGGTTGTCGGGCTTATCAGACCTGCCGCATCCGAGCTGGTCATAGAACACTACGGAGCGGTCCTTACCCAGGCCTTCAAGAGGCTCAAGATAATCGTGTCCGGCACCCGGACC
>JAGFIQ010000151.1 GCA_024103495.1 Aridibacter famidurans | reverse complement strand
AGCGACCTGATCGACGCCGGAAGGGCGGGCGTCAGGGCCGCCTTAGAAGAACTGTTCCGCCGCTACCAGCGGCAGGTATTTTCGGTCGCGCTCAACTTCTTCGGCGGAAACCGCCAGACCGCGGAGGACATAAGCCAGCAGGTGTTTCTGAAGTTCTTTCTGGCGCTGAAGAAGTTCCGCGGCGACTCGCAGGTCTCGACCTGGCTCTACCGGATAACCATCAACCTATGCATCGACGAGCAGAAGAAGCGGAAACGATTCTCTTTCTTCGGCGACTTTTTTGAAGAGGACGATGCGGTTCCGCTCGAGATCGATGAAGCGACCGAGAAACGCCTGGAACTGACCGAGGAGGTCCGGAAGGCGGTCGCGGATCTGAAACCGATATTCCGGGCGCCGCTTGTGCTGAAGCACGTTGAGGGAATGAGCTACGAAGAGATGGCTCGCGTGCTTGATGTCTCGGAAGGAACCGTTGCCTCAAGGCTCAGCCGCGGGCACAGGATGCTGGCGGAGAAACTATCTCATCTGCGGTGAGCGGTGAGCAGGAAGCAGTGAGCGGTGAGCAGAAAGCAGTGAGCCGTTTAGCGCCGGGCTTGCCCGGAAGTGTGAGCGGTGAGCAGAAAGCCGTTTAGCGGCGGGCTTGCCCGGAAGTGTGAGCAGGAAGCAGTGAGCCGTTTAGCGGCGGGCTCGCCCGCAAGTGTGAGTAGAAAGCGAAGAATGGTGGAGTGAGCGGAATGAGAGGATCGAAATGGAGAGTAATGAATCCGATGCACATGGTGGCCGGCAGATCGAGCCAGCGCTCTCTGCACACCCTTTTCTCTTCTCAGCTCACTGCTCACTGCTCACGGCTTACTCAACCCAATGAATAACCACGTAACAAACCTCATTTCCCCATTCCTCGACCGCGAGCTCTCCGAAGACGAGCGGCGCGAGGTCGGGGAACACCTCATCACCTGCGCCGAATGCAGGAAGGTGCACGATGAGGAAAAAGCCGGCCGCGAGCTCGCGCGCGTGATGAGCGGAGAGGACGCGCCTCCGAGCGTCTGGGCAGGGATCGAATCGAAACTCGGAAAGGCTGAGGAAGACCGTCGTGCCCGCCGCCGCGTGCGGATCCTGAAACCCGCGCTGGCGTTTGGCATCGCGATCATCGCGATGGTGCTTTCCGTGCCGCTATACATCTATTTGACCTCGGGTGCTGATCAGACGGCGACCAGGTCTGTCGAAGGTCCCGTATGGAAGATCGAAGAAACCCGAGGACAGCCTTCGACCTCGGGAAGCGGAGATACGATCGCGGCCGGAGAGGTGATCGAAACGGATGCGAGTTCCAGCGCACGTATCGCCGTCGGAGACATAGGGCGCGTGGATGTCGCGCCGAACTCGCGTGTGAAGATCGTGAGCACAGGTGAAACCGAGAAGAGAATGGCGCTTGAGCGCGGAAGGCTGAAAGCAGAGATCGTCGCGCCGCCAAGGCTGTTCATCGTGGATACCCCGAGCGCGAAAGCGGTGGACCTGGGATGCGCCTATACACTCGACGTTGATGAGAAAGGCAACAGCCGGCTCCACGTCACGAGCGGTTACGTCGCTCTGGAAACGGAAGGCCTCGAGTCGTACGTTCCCGCAGGAGCGTTCTGCGAATCGCGAAAAGGAAAAAGGCTCGGGACCCCTTTCTTCGGCAATGCCACGAAGCTGCTGAAAAAGTCGCTCTCCGACTTCGATTTCGGGGACGGCGGCACGGACTCGGTCGATGCGATCATCCGCGAATCGAGAAAGAAGGACACGCTTACCCTGTGGCATCTTCTCGAGAAGGTTCCCGGAGCAAAGCGCGCCGAGATAGTTGCGAAGATCCTGGAATATCTCGAACTGCCGGAAGGCGTGACGATCGACGGCCTGATCAGGCTGGATGAAAAAATGATGATAAACCTGAGGAGCGACCTCGAGGTCCTTTGGTATGAAGAGCCCGGCTGGTTCGACTAGATTTCGTAAACAAGCAGGCCGTCTTTCAACTTTGGATCGAACCAGGTAGATTTCGGGGGCATTATCTCGCCGGTGTCCGAAACGTCCAGAAGGTCCTGCATAGTTGTCGGGAAAAGCGAGAAAGCCGCGACCGCATCGCCCGAATCCACAGACCTCTCAAGCTCTTCCGTTCCCCGGTTTCCGCCTACAAAGCCAAGCCTCGGGTCCGTCCTCGGATCCTCGATCCCCAGTATTGGCGAGAGCACGTGATCCTGAAGAATGCTGACGTCGAGACGCTCGATCGGGTCCGGCTCGCGGATGTACTCCACGGCGAACCGAAGCTTTCGCCATTTGCCGTTCATATAAAGGCAGATCGAACCGTGGTCGTGAGGCTCCTTCTCTCCCGTTTCCTGGATCACGAAATTGTCGCTCAGCTTCTCGAGGAACTCCTCTTCCGTGAGGCCGTTCAAGTCCTTGACGACCCGGTTGTAAGCGAGTATTCGGAGGTACTCCGCCGGATACATTCCGACGACGACGAAGTTATAGTTCTCGTCGCCCGTGTGGCCGGGGTTTTTCTCTTTCAGAATGCGCCTGACGTTCGCCGAGCTCTCCGCACGATGATGCCCGTCGGCGATGTAAAGCGACGGAACCTCTTCGAACGCCGCGATCCACTTGGCCGTATAGGTGTCGCGCCAGACCGTGTGCGCCGCGCCTTCCTTGCAATGGAAACTGTAAAGCGGACGCTCTTTTACCGTGTCGCCGATCAGGTGGTGAATGCGCGCCGTGTTGCGGAATGCGAGGAAGATGAGCCCGGTCTGCGCCTCGAGCGCGAGCATATGGTCGGTCCGGTCCTGGACCTTGTCCGGCCGCGTCTTCTCGTGTTTCTTTATGTGCCCGGTCTCGTATTCGTCGACCGAACAGCAGGCGACGACGCCGGTCTGCGAATGGCCTTCCACCGCGAGCCTGTAAACGTAGATCGCCGGCTCTTCGTCGCGGACCAGAAGCTCTTTCTCGATGAACTCGTCGAGATTCTTTCTGGCCCGGCTAAACACTTCCGAAGGAGAAGGGTCCGAACCTTCCGGGAACTCAGCCTCGGCGCGGGTCACGCGCAGAAAACTGATCGTGTTCGTTTCGATATAGGCCCTAACTTCCGACTCGTAAACGACGTCGTACGGTACGCACGCGACCTGCTTTGCCTTATCAAGAACAGGCCTGAGCGCCTTAAATGGTCTGATTACTGCCACTTATTTCTCCGGGACCGTGAGGTCCTACATTCCTTCTTCCGGTGCTCCGTCGAAGATGGCGAGTTTCCAGCTTCCGTCTTCCTTCACGAATGGAAGCGGATCCCACTCGCCTGTCTTGTCGTTCTGGAGTTCGAGCATCGCCTTGTCGCCGTCGATCTTCTCGTTCCTCATCTCAGGCAGTTTCGACATTTCTTCGAAGTCTTCCGCGACAAAGATGTCGTAGAACGACTTGCTCTCCTCTTGTGCCATCTTGTCAAAGCGCGCAAGAGTCGCCTTCGAAAGCGCGGATCTGATCATATCGCTGTCCTTTGCCTTTACGCCTTCGACGATCGTCTTGATCGCGTCTGTCGGGCTCACGATGGCGCCGCCGGTCGAAGCGGCCGAATCAGGCGCGGTGTCGGTCCCGGATCCGGGCGAAGCGGCAGCGGTTTCATTTCCGGCCGTATTGGTATCGGCGGTGTTTGCCGCCCCGCCGCAGCCGATCGCGAAGATCGCTGCAAGGATGGTCAACGCGGTAAGGAAGCTTTTCATAAGTGTTCTCCAGGTTGTTGTCCGTTCCGGGACTCGAGATGGAATGGTGGCCGGAACCGCTCTGACGGTGCATATACGTGCAGGCCGAGACTTCAATTGATGGTCGGCGGCGGGAGCGAGGGTTCAGCAAACGGCGACGCCGCCGGAGACTCGCCAGGAGCGGGACTCGTCACGGGACTTGCCTCGACGTCCGGCAGAGGGCTTTCTTCGGTCGGAATTCCGCCTTCGTCCATTTCCTGCTCAAGCTGCTGATTCCGCTTTTCTATGTCCTCGATCATTTTGTCGCTGGTGCCCTTACGGTCGATCTTCCACGTACCGCCCTCGCGAACGAGGTAAACGGTATCCCACGCGCCGAAGGCGTTCTCAACCTCAACGGTCGCGGTATCCCCCTCTATCTTCTGATTGCGATAGTTGAAGGCCCTCTGATCAGGAGCAAAAAGGGTCTGCTGCTAGACGATCTCATCGACCGTAACCCCGCGCGCCTTTGCCTCTTCCTGGTGCATTTTTAAAGACGCCTCCGAAAGAAGGAGCTTCATCATCGTGATGTCCTTCGATTTCATCGCGATCGTGTAGGCCTTGAGCGTCTCGACGGGGGTCGCAGGCTCGCGGCTTTCGCCGCAGGCGAGGATTGTAAAACACGCGGAAACCGCGATAAATGCGAGAATTGCGCGCATAGTCAAAAGTTAGGAATTCCGGGCGAAAGGGATATACTCTACGCAAAGTATATCCAAAATCAAGGAGCGTGACGAATGAGCCGCAGGAAACTTGGCGACGATGAGATAAGGGATTCGCTGGACGCCCTCGAGGGGTGGAAGGTCGAAGGAGACTGGCTGAAAAAACGCTTCGATTTTCGTAATTTCGCACTCAGCCTGGAGTTCGTTAACAAGGTCGGCGAGATCGCGGAAGAACTGGACCATCATCCGGATATCAAGTTCGGCTGGGGCTATGCGGAGATCGAGCTGACGACCCACGACACCGGCGGCCTTACCAGGAACGACTTCGACGTCGCGGGGAAGATCGACGGCATTGATCAATGAGCAATGACCATCGACCATTGACCAATGAAGAGTCGCGCAGCGACGACAAAGACATTGGTCATTGACCATCGACCATTAACCAATGAAGAGTCGCGCAGCGACTACCTGCCTTTAGCCGTGGACAAGCCCGCAGGGCGCAGTCCACGGGAAGCGTCGGAAACACCCGCGCATCGCGCAGCGATTGCGTGGACCTCATTTCCAAAACACCCAACCATGAAATCTCGAATACACCTCGTTTCGATCGCCGTTCTGTTTCTCGCCGTCTCTGTAGCAGCACAGGACTACGGGCTTGTCGAAAGTACTGACTCAACCCACTCCGGGACGCTCGCCCCGGGCGCCGAGAGGACGTTCACCGTGAAAGCGAAGAAGGGCCAGTCGATAAACGCCCGGATCAGCTCGGATGAAGGGAACGTGATCATCAACGAAGAGGAAGGCGCTACCGATCTGACATTCGAGGCGGTTGAAGGTATCAACAAGATCACGATCATCAATCGTGGCGAAGCGCCGGAAAGCTACAAGCTCGTCATCAAGGTCTTTACGCCCGTGCCCGAACCGGCTGAGAAGATCGTCCTTCAAGACGGTACGGACGCAGCCGCCGTCGACCTGGCGATGTATCCCTACAAGTTCAAACGCAGGTTTTCCGTAAACCTGAAGAAAGGAACCGGCGCGATCGTGAAGATCTCGCCCGCCGAAGCCCGCGACCGGCTCACGTTAACGCTGGAGAATGCTCCCGTAGGCCGCGAAAGATGGAAGGAAGGAGAGGCAAGCCTTATCATTATGGCAGACGACGACGGCGAATATGTCTTCGAGGTTTCGAAGGCCGACGAGGTCCTTCTGGAGGCGAAGATGACGATAGAGCTCCTGAACAAGAATGATTTCAGCGATCCGAGATGAGAGGGAGACGGGAGACAGAAGGCAGGGACTTTTCCGCGACCCAGAACTTCGGGAACCTTGATCATTGACGATCGACCATTAACCAATGAAGAGTCGCGAAGCGACGACCTGCCTTTGGCCGTGAACAAGCCGCAGGGCGCAGTCCACGGGAGGTGTCGGAAATGACTCGCGCATCGCAAAGCGATTGCGTGGTCTGAATCGATATCCACAGGCGTCTACGAGGGTTCGCGCTTCGCGCTCAATGCAGCCCGAAGGGCTGCTCTAAACGGGGCGGAGTTTGCTTCGGGGGTGGACAAGCCCCACTCCTCCGACCATTCCGCGCACAAGCCCACCGCTAAACCGCTCACTGCTCACTCAAATATCCCATTCAACGTGGCCGAAGGCCGCATCGCCGCGTACGTCTTCCCGCGGTCCGGATGGTAGTACCCGCCGATGTCCTGCGGATCGCCCTGCGCCCCGATCAACTCCTCATTGATCTTTTCTTCGTTCTCACGCAGCGCTACCGCGACAGGTGCGAATTTCTCCGCGAGATCCGGATCGTCCGTCTGGTTCGCGAGGCTTTCCGCCCAGTACATCGCAAGGTAGAAATGGGAACCGCGGTTGTCGATCTGCCCCAGCTTCCTTGCAGGAGACCTGTTGTTGGCCAGGAACTTCGCGTTCGCTTCGTCGAGCGAATCCGCGAGGATCCCGGCCTTCCTGTTTCCGGTGCTTTGCGCCAGAAACTCGAAGCTAGCCTGGAGTGCCAAAAACTCACCAAGCGAATCCCACCTCAAATAACCCACTTCCAGAAACTGCTGGATATGCTTCGGAGCGCTTCCTCCGGCCCCGGTCTCGAAAAGGCTGCCGCCGTTCATAAGCGGCACGATCGAGAGCATCTTTGCCGACGTGCCGAGCTCCAGTATCGGAAACATATCCGTGATGTAATCCCGCAGCACGTTTCCGGTAACCGAGATCGTGTCTTTGCCTTCGCGTGCACGCCGAAGCGTTTCGGTCACGGCGTCCTTCACATCCATGATCCTGATATCGAGCCCGTCCAGATCTTCTTCCTGCAGGTATCTCTCCACCTTCGCGATGATCTGGGCGTCGTGCGCCCGGTCCTTGTCGAGCCAGAAGATCGCGGGGGTGTCTGATAGTCTCGCCCTCCGAACTGCCAGGCCGACCCAGTCCCTGATGGGATCGTCCTTCGTCTGGCACATCCTGAAGATATCGCCGGCCCTCACATCCTGCTCAAGCAGGACCTCGCCGTCCTCATTCTCCACCCTTACTGTTCCTTCCGCGGCGATCTGGAAGGTCTTGTCGTGAGATCCGTATTCCTCAGCCTTCTGCGCCATCAGGCCGACGTTCGGAACGGAACCGAATGTCCTCGGATCGATCGCCCCGTTCCGCTTCATGTCCGCGATGATCGCTTCATAGAACCCGGCGTACGTCCTGTCCGGGATGATGCAGACCGCGTCTTCCTCTTTCCCGTCCCGGTTCCACATCTTTCCGCCGCCCCGTGCGAGAGCCGCCATCGAGGCGTCGACGATCACATCCGAAGAAACGTGGAAATTGGTGATCCCCTTGTCGGAGTTCACCATCGCGATCCGAGGGCCGTTCCCGATCGCCTTTGCTATGTCTTCCTTTATCTCTTCTTCTTTCGGATGTCCCTTGATCTTCTCGTACAGCGTAGCGAGCCCGAACTTCGGGTCGATATCGAGCTCCTTGAAGGTGCTTGCGTATTTCTCGAAGACGGCCTTGAAATAGGTCTCCACGATCGCGCCGAAGATTATCGGATCTGAGACCTTCATCATTGTCGCTTTCAGGTGCGCGGAAAGAAGAATGTCCCTCTCTTTCGCTTCTTCGATCGCCTCATCGACAAATGATTTCAGCGCGGAAAGGTCCATAACGGACGAGTCGATCACTTCGCCGGCAAGCAGAGGCGCGAAGTCCTTCAAGACCTTCTCCGAACCGTCGCTCCCGTAGAAGACGATCCTGAATTCACCCTGCCTGTCTACGGTCGTGGAAGTCTCGGTACCGTAGAAATCGCCTGATTCCATATGCGCGACGGTCGTCCTCGAATCCGAACTCCAAACTCCCATCCTGTGAGGATTGGCTTTCGCATAGTCCTTTACCGCTCTCGGAGCGCGCCTGTCGGAGTTTCCTTCTCTCAGCACAGGATTCACCGCGCTTCCAAGGACCTTCGAGTATTTCCTGTTGATTGCTGTCTCTTCATCGGTCTCCGGTTCGCTCGGATAGTCGGGCACCGCATATCCGGATCTCTGAAGTTCGGCTATCGCTTCTTCCAGTTGCGGAACGGACGCGGAAATGTTCGGCAGCTTGATGATGTTGGCTTCCGGTCTCGTCGCAAGTTCGCCCAATGCCGCAAGCGCATCGGGAACTCTTTGGTCCTCGCTCAGGTACTCCGGGAAGTTAGCGAGGATCCTTCCGGCCAGCGAAATGTCCGGAACCTCGATCTCGATCCCCGCAGATCTAGCGAATGCCTTGATGATCGGCAAAAAGGAATGCGTCGCCAGCATCGGGGCTTCGTCGGTTAACGTGTAGTAGATTTTTGACATTCTGAACGTCTGACTCTTAATCCTGATTCCAAATTCCCGATATTTCCGATCCACGGACTTTGCCGTAGAGCTTAAAAATCGGTTGAAGATGATCGAACAATAACGATATTCTCTTCAAGTTTACGTCAAGTCCAAAGCTATAACGAGTTGGGCCGTCCTTTCTCGTTTTACCGAAGAATGCGACACAAAGACATTTACGAACGAGTCCGCAAGCTCATCGACGAGCGGGAGCTCGACGACGAGAACCTCGACGCCGCGAACGGCGAGCTCCTCGATCTGCTCGATGAAGACCCGGAATGCGCGTGGGCGTACGGGCTTCTTTCCGAGATCTACTACTGGACCGGCGAATACGCCGATCCCGACGAGAAGCTCTTCTACTTCAACGAGGGCGTCGAATACGGCGAACAGGGAGTAGAGATCGACGAGGATTGCGTGGAGGCCAGTTTCTGGCTGGCGGCGAACTGGGGATCGTACGGGCAGGAGAAGGGGATAATGAAGAGCCTCTTCCTTGTGAACCCGATCAAGGAAGCGGTCGAGCGCGTGATGGAACACGATGAAGGTTATTTCTACGGCGGGCCGTACCGTATTCTGGGCCGGCTTTACAACAAGGCCCCTGGATTCCCGATCTCGATCGGCGACAACAAGAAAGCTGAAGGGAATCTCTTGAAGGCCGTCGAACTGGGCCCCAAGTTCTTCCTGAACCACCTGTTTCTTGCGGAGCTTTTCATCTCGATGCGCGAGAAGGAGAAGGCGCGCGAGCAGCTGGAGTGGATCCTCGAGACGCCACCGAACAAGAACCACGAACGCGAGGACGAGGGGTATAAGGAAGAGGCGGAGGCGCTTTTGGCTTCGCTTTGAAGTTCTATGGCCGCGGATCATCGCGGATAGCGCGGATCGCGACGCTTCATTGATCTCTCCATTGATCAATGTGCAATGAACATTGAGCAATGATCGATCGTCGCTTCGCGACTCTTCATTGAACGTTGACCATTGACCCTTCCCCGTTTCATGATAGGTTCCCGATTCCCCTATAATCCCCGCATGCGAAAACTTGCCGTCTTTTTTCTCCTCCTGCTGCTTCTTTCCGTCTCCGCAGTCGCTCAGGAGAAGACCGCCACGATCCTCTACACGAACGATTTCCACACCGCGTTCGATCCGATTCCGGCATACTGGCTCGAAGGGTCCCCGAAACTCGGCGGCGCCGCCGAGCTCACCACGCTTGTCAACCAGATCCGGGCTAAAGAAGACCGCGTTTTTCTTTTCGACACGGGCGATATGTTCACCGGCCAGATGTCTTTCCTGACCAAAGGCGAGGCGCTGATGGAAATGATGATGTCGATGAAGTACGACGCAATGGCGATCGGCAATCACGAGTTCGACTACGGCGCCGACAACTTCTTCGAACAGATGAACCGCGTGCCGTTTCCCATACTCGGCGCGAACATCTTCTACAAAGGCACGAACCACCCTTACAGCAGGCCGTACACGATCATCGAGAAAGACGGGATCCGCCTCGGAGTTATAGGGATCATCGGCCAGGACGCGCGGAGCGTCGCACTTCCTTCGGGCATCACGAACCTCGAATTCCCCGACCCGATCCCCATCGTCCAAAAACACGTGAAGGAGCTGGAGCCGCTCGTCGACCTGATCGTCGTGCTCGCCCACCAGGGCAAGACCGGACCGATGCAAACGGACGCCGAGAACCGTCCCGAGGTCCAGCGCGACTTCGACGAGGACATACGCCTTACGACCGAGGTCGAGGGCATCGACGTCTTCGTAGGCGGCCACGCGCACCGCGGTATCGAGAAGCCGTACGTAAATCCGAAGACCGGCACGTTAATCGTCCAGACATACGGCTACGGCACCAGGCTCGGTTATTTGAAAGTGAAGGTGAACGGCGGCAAGGTCGTCTCGCACGAAGGCGAGTTGCTGAAGGTCTGGAGCGACCGGCTGAGGCCCGATCCGGTCGTCGCGGCGAAGATCGCGAAATACAAGAAGTTGCTGGCGCCGAAGATCGGGATCGTGCAGGGCAGGCTCGAGAAGCGACTTGTCCGCGATTACAACCGCGAATCTTCGCTCGGCAATTTCGTCGCGGACGTTATGAAAGACATTTCTGGAGCCGAGGCCGCGGTGACGAACGCCGGCGGCCTGCGCGCCGACCTCCCGGAAGGCGAGGTCACGAACGGGAACGTGCTCGATGCGCTTCCGTTCGTGAACACGGTCGTCGTTTGCGAGATGACCGGGGCGCAGGTGAAAGAGGTCCTTGAGCAGGGTCTTTCGCTGGAGCGGGGAATGATCCAGGTGTCGGGGCTGAAAGCGGTATACGATCTGTCGAAACCCATCGGGTCCCGGCTCGTGAGCCTCGAGATCAACGGAGTCCCTGTTGACGACAGGAAGACGTACAAGATCGCGACGAACAGCTTCGTCGCCCAGGGCGGCGACCTTTACCAGACGTTCCTCAAGACCAAGCAGGAAGAAGAAGGGCCTCTGCTTTCGGACATCGTGATGGAATACCTGAAGAGAAAGGGTACCGTAGGAGCGCCGGCGATGGGCCGGCTGATCCCGGCAAATTGATAAGCCGCGGATTTCGCGGATCGCACGGATCACGGGTTCCTGGTCTTTCGGGGCATCGCAAGAAATCAGATCGACGATCCCTGGAGTCGGAATTTCTTCCGTCGTGCTGATTCGTGTATCTTCGTGGTTAGAAACCTATGGCTGAACCAATCGTAGGCATCATCATGGGCAGCAAGTCCGACTGGGACACGATGAAGAAGGCTGCCGACATTCTCAAGGACTTCGGCGTCGAGCACGAGTGCAAGGTCGTCTCCGCGCACCGCACGCCCGATCTTCTGTTCGAGTACGCGAAATCGGCAGAAGAGCGCGGGATCGAGGTGATCATCGCCGGAGCAGGCGGCGCGGCGCACCTTCCGGGAATGACCGCGTCGCAGACGGTGCTTCCGGTCCTCGGCGTTCCTGTGAAGAGCCGGGCGCTTTCCGGGATCGATTCGCTGCTTTCCATTGCCCAGATGCCCGCCGGCATCCCTGTCGGCACGCTGGCGATCGGCGACGCCGGAGCGAAGAACGCGGCTCTCCTTGCTGTCTCGATCCTCGCGAATTCCCGTCCCGAACTTCGGGAAAGGCTGAAGAAGTTCCGCGAGGTACAGACGGCATCGGTTCTGGATTCCGAGCTGAACGATTAACGACGGAGTAAACTGATGCCCCCTTCTCCGCTCCGTTAGGAGCACGATGTCTGTAGCAACGCGCTTCAAAAAAATCCCGGCTCCGTCAGGAGCCGAACATCCGAACTGCGTATTGGGCTCCTGACGGAGCCCGGAAATTCTTTTGGGCTCTGTGCTACAGACATTTGGCTCCTATGGAGCCGCGTTTGGCGACAGGTCTTTTGATCAACTTTGCGGCAAAAGGGCTGATCGATTGGAAGAAGTTGGTACTCTAACCACTAAGTAGCACAAAGCAACACGAAGGAGAGATAAACTGAATTTGACCCGACGGCGGTAGTGTATTAACAATTGTCTTCTTCGTGTTCCTTCGTGTCTCTTCTTGGTTAAGTCATCATGATCCCACCAGGTTCGACAATCGGCGTATTCGGCTCAGGCCAGCTCGGGCGTATGTTCGCGATAGAGGCGCGCAAGCTCGGCTACCGGGTCCACACCTACTCGCCAGTCAGCGACACGCCGACCGGGCACATTTCCGATTTCGAGATCGCCGCCGACTACCGCGATCTTGACCGGGTCCGGGACTTCGCACGCGACGTCGACGTCGTCACCTTCGAGTTCGAGAACGTTCCTTCAACGACCATCGAGACCGCCGCCGAATTCGCCCCCGTTCATCCGAAGGGCGATGTCCTGCACACGACCCAGAACCGGCTCCGCGAGAAGACCTTTCTTTCGACCAACGGATTTCCGGTCGCGCGCTACAGCCACGTCACGAGCCTCGACTCGCTGAAGGCCGCGGTCCACGATATCGGGCATCCGTCTGTTTTGAAGACCGCCGGGTTCGGATACGACGGAAAAGGGCAGAGAAAGGTGACGAACATCGACGACTGCGATGACGCGTTCCACGGAATCGGCGGCGAAGAGGCGATCCTGGAATCATTCATCGACTTTGAGAAAGAGGTCTCGGTCGTCGCGGCGCGCGACGCGGAAGGCAATTTCGCGCATTTCGGAGTCATCGAGAACGATCACAGGAACCACATCCTGGATGTTTCGTTCGCTCCCGCCGAGGTCACGAGCAAATTGCGCGATGAGGCGGTTCAGATCACTCGCGGTATCGCGGAAAAGTTCGGATATGTCGGCACGCTGTGCGTCGAATTCTTCGTCACGGGCCATGACGAACTGCTCGTGAACGAGATCGCCCCGAGGCCTCACAATTCGGGACACCTGACGTTCGACGCATCCGTCACCTGCCAGTTCGAACAGCAGGTGCGCGCGGTTTGCGGTCTTCCGCTCGGATCGACCGAGCTTATGCGTCCCGCCGCGATGGCGAATCTGCTTGGAGATCTTTGGGAAAACGGCGAGCCGGACTGGAGCCGGGTCCTGAAAGACGCTGACGTAAAACTACACCTGTACGGCAAGGCCGAGGCTCGTCCCGGCCGCAAAATGGGACATATCACGGCGATGGCGGACTCGCCGCGCGAGGCCGTCCGGATAGTCGTCGATGCGAGAAACAGCCTGATTGACTAGCCGTCGCCTCCGCGGTTGCGTCCGCGGCCCCTTCCGCTTTCGTCGTCGTCAGCTTCTTCGTGTTCTTCGCCTTCGTCACTCTCGCCGGCTTCCGCCGCCGGTGCCGCACCGTAGAACTCGGTGTGGCGGATCATCCCGCCGAGCTTGCCTGTGTATCCGAGCACACCCGAACTGACCAAAGCGAGAGCCAGGACCGCAGGCGCGAGCCATACGGGATAGGTCGAAGCGCCCTCGTCCTTCTTGCCGCGAAGGAAGACCCGCCAGCCCTTGAACAAAAGGAACCCGATCCCCGCGACCGCGCCGGTCGCGAGTACCGACCCGAGCGCGAAGAACGCGAAATCCTCGTGGTCGTCGATCGCATTCTCGGCGACGCCCGGAATGTTCTCGACAAGCTCTTCCGCGGGTTCGCCGGTCAGATAGACGAGGATCACGACAAGGCCGAGCGCAAAGAACGAAAGGAAAGCGGCGGACTTCAGATCGTCGCTTTTCTTCCAGATTCCCAGGACCAGAAGCGCGGCCGCGAACGGAACGCCTATGATCGGGATGTGATTCGTGATGATGTGCAGATAAGCTGTATCCATATCCTACAGTCTCCCGAAAAGCTGATCTGAGACGGATACTAGAGCTTTTTGGCAATCGACATTCCAAGGATAAGGCCCAGAAAACCAAGCAAAAGGCTGAGGAAGATGTAGGCGAAGACGGCGAGGTTTCTTCCATCGCGGAAAAGTCCCCAGATCTCGAGCTCGAACGTGGAAAATGTCGTGAAGGCGCCGAGGAAACCGACCATTATCGCGAAGCGCAGGTTGTCGCTTACCTCGAAACGGTCGGTGAGGGTTATGAAGCAGAAGCCGATGAGAAAGGAACCGACGATATTGATAGCGAATGTGGGGTAAGGAAACCCTCCGGGCAGGTCCTTCAGCGGAGAGATGTTGATGAGATACCTTGCCACCGCGCCGAACGCCCCTCCGGCGGCGATGAAGATTAGTTTGGT
This sequence comes from Aridibacter famidurans, assembly GCA_024103495.1. Lineage (GTDB taxonomy): Bacteria > Acidobacteriota > Blastocatellia > Pyrinomonadales > Pyrinomonadaceae > Aridibacter > Aridibacter famidurans. Next base: position 18,159 of record JAGFIQ010000151.1, on the reverse strand, counting down.
GGCGGTTTCCATGAGTGAGCAGTGAGCGGTGAGCAGTTGAGCGGCCGGGTCATCCCCTGCACAAAAACAGTCCGTTGTTCATAAACTGTGCCCCCTATCGAGGCCCGGGCGGTTTCCTGCAGCGCGTCGCGTCAGCGACTGCGTTAACTTAGCCGTGGCCTTCAGGCCACGGTCAGCGGCAAAATAAACCTCGCAGCCGCGTTAGCGGCGTCGTGATGCTGAGCGACCGATAGAAGCCGATCACGGAAAGATCATCGCGTGTTTGCCAATTCCTTCCAGTCGGCGCGAAACAGCCAATTCGGGATCCGGTCCTCTTCTTCATCTGTAATCGTCGAGTATCCCAGTGATTCAATAGAGTCGAACCATTCATCTCGTAATGAATCTGGGAGTCTTTGGCCGCACCAAGGGCAGTAATCGATCTTGGAGAATGAATTGCCCCCATCGTGGATCGGAATTCCAAACTCGCGAAACCGGGGTACGAACCTGATTACCTGATCAACATCTGCGCTGGGGTCAGGTTCACCGACGAACACTCGCTCCTCCATCGTTTTGCAGCAATACTCCATGCTCAGTCTTAGCTTTTCGCTCCGCGACCCTTGCGAATACCTTCGTGTCCTTTGCGGTAAACCGCAAGACTGAGAACAAAGGCCTGAGAGCCGTGATTCGGAGGCTCAAACTTGAAACCCGCCCCCCGCCTATTTCGAACCACCGCTCACCGCTCACCGCTCACCGCTCACCGCTCACCGCTCACCCGTGCAGACGCCCATCCTCAAGATCCTGCTCAACCTGCTCCTCTTCGATCTCGCGAGTGTAGGTGACGATCCGGTCTCCTTCGCCGACGATGACCATCTCCGCAAGATCCAGGAACAGGCCGTTGCAGACCACGCCCTCTATGTCATTCAGGTAGTCCGAGATCCCGTACGGATCGTCCATTAGGCCGTAGTCCGCGTCGATGATGTAGTTCTCTTCGTCTGTCAGATAGAACCCGTCGCCGTCCATTCGGATATGGCCTTTCCCGCCCGAATCGTCGATCATCGACTTCACGTAGTTCACCGTGAACGGAAGCACCTCGACCGGGATCCGGAACGCGCCCAGCTTCTCAACCTTCTTCGTCGAGTCTGCGATTATCACCTGCCGGTCCGACATCCTTGCGACCATCTTCTCTTTCAGAAGCGCCCCGCCGCCGCCCTTGATCAGGTTCAGGTGCGGATCGAACTCGTCCGTGCCGTCGATCGTCAGGTCTATCGAATCAACGTCGTCGATCGATACCAGCTCGATCCCGAGTTTCAGCGCCTGCTCCTCGGTCCGCGCCGACGTCGCGACCGCCGTCACAGAGAACCCGTTGCGAACCATCGTCCCGATCTCCTCGATCGCGAAATATGCGGTCGAGCCTGTTCCAAGCCCCAGGACCATTCCGTCCTCGACGAGTTTCGCGGCTTCAAGCGCCGCAAGCTGCTTTTCTTTGTTCGTATCTCCCATTTTTCCGGTCACCGCGAGGGCAGGTATTCCCTCGAAAGAAACCTCGGCGGAATGCCGATCCAGTAGAGCGCCTGACGAACGCTCCATTTCAGAAATCTCCACCAATAGCCGTTTCTGAACCGCCTGTCCGAGATCTCGACCGGCATCTTCACATAAACGAACCGGCCGCGCTTTTGAAGGCGTTTCGCAAGGTCCACATCTTCGAATTTCGGAAGGTCCCGGAAGCCGCCGACCGACTCGTACTTTTCCCGGCTCGTAAAGATCGCCGACTCCCCATATACGAGCCCGGAAGTATGGGCCTGATTATGGATCCTCGTCATCAGACGCGCCCAGAACGAGCCGCCCTTGAAGTAGACTTCGAAATGCCCGCCGGAGATCTCCTCGTTGTTGAGGTATTTCTTTATCTGCCGCCCGGAGCCCTGGACCGGCCTCGCGTCGGCGAAGACGAACCACAGTATCTCGCCCGTGGCGTGCTCCGCGCCGGCGTGGAGCTGAAGCCCGCGGCTCGCCCGGCTGAGGCTTACGATCTGCGTGTTCTTGATCTTGTCGTGGGTTTCGGCGATCTCTATCGTGCGGTCGGTGCTGCCTCCGTCGACGATCACCAGCTCGGACACGTTTACGAGCCTGGACAGCGCGTCGAGCGTCTTCCCTATCGTCTGTTCCTCGTTGTAGGTGGGGATGATGACGGAGATTTCCATTGAAACTGGTCGATGATACGGGACTCCGGAGCCGGCCGGCCCGCCGGCGCCGGGTATAAGATAGCAGCAAACGGTGCGATTTGGAACGGGTTTGCGGAAGGCGGAGGCGCGTCCGGCATTCGGTTGCAATTTGCAGGGTCGGATGGTATAAAAAGTGTTCGCCTTCCCTCTGAGGAAGGCTTTATTCCGCAGTAGCTCAATGGCAGAGCATTCGGCTGTTAACCGAAGGGTTGTAAGTTCGAGTCTTACCTGCGGAGCCAGATCTGAAAAGCCCGGTCGAAATGGCCGGGCTTTTTATTACTTCACAGCGAACTAACTAAGAGACCCAGAAATAGAAAACCGGAGACGCGTTGTCAGCACCGGTCGTTTCAAAAGAAGCCAAATCGATTCATCGCAGGGGGCTTCCATTATAGAAGTCAAAGCATTCGTGTTATTCGATAGAACATCTTCCTTGCGAGCATTATGGAATCACTGACGACTCCCCGATGAACCTCCAGTTTAAGCTGATGCTCAGGATCAGGCTCATGGCAAACTTGGAATTTCTTTGCAAGCTCATACCTAATCGTAGCCTTGAGATTCTTCGATCCAATGGGTTTTTCGACCAACTCGCCGTTGCGGAGGACTTCAATTTCAGAGTGTGGAAACAGACATTCTTCGGGGACGTGACGCACTCGTAGCGTAATGCTCTCTTCTGGGTTGGTCTTTGGACCAATTACTGCTTGAAAGGTATAACCGTTGATTTCGTGAACGATTCCTTTGATTACGCCATGGTCGTCACGATGTGGTAGTGAAAAAGGGTTGTAAAGAACATCTTGGGGGTATCTGCAATACTTAGACCTTGCACAAGAAACGTTGTGGGCAGGCTTAAATGTGTCCTTCAAGACTTGAGCACTTAGTCTCTCTCCAAATCTTGCTTCTACATTTGGAGGATACCACCTAAAAAGTTGTTCGACGCAATCATCGAACTTACTGTTCGCTGGCCTCCCCAACCTTCTCAATCTAATGGGAATTCTGAGTTCACGACAAGAAGAATTCATTACTTCGAGCAATTCTGGAAACTGTCGACGCTAAGTGATCCTCTGTAATGTTTTCGACTATCGTGGGACCGCCATCACTCTTGCTGAGAAAAACTATTTCTGATGGGCTGTAAAACTCTAGTAAGAAGTCAGCCTTTCCTTCGTAGAATTCCATTGATAACCCTCCATCCTCCGTCGGATTGATGAAGGTTGGCAGCAAGCGCTGCCATTTGATAAGGAGTAAGAACTCATCTGCTAGCTTCTCAAGTCGTTGTCGATCAAGATTCCCCAGGTCAAGGTCGCGAATGACCCGTCTTACCCTTTGTTTTGCTCTTTTCAAATGAAACGCGTACCCATCGACTTCCGAATGACGGAACTGAGTAACCTCGCCGAAATGAGCAGTCCAAGCCTTCTCCAACTCAAGCATGAGGTTCGGCCACGAATCAATAAAATCTAGACTCAGCTCCAAGTTCTCAGAGCAAAGCTCGATGTGCTTTGAAACACCACTTAATGACTCAAGCGAAGAGAGCTCAATTGGGTTCTCCCAATCAAGTGCAAACGCATCTATGAAATCTCCGACTTTGGATGAAAGTGCCGTCCATTCTTCACCTGAAAACTCCATTTCCAACTTAGGTTCTAAGCTAACAGACGCAGGAATAACATCATGATGGTGATAGAGCTTCGCGAAGTCGTTTAGACAAGCAACTCCTGAAGACATTTCCGGCAATGCCGTTGAATCTATCCAATACGCTGTACGCATTATTTACCTCCGATTCGGTGTTGGATGAAACATCGCAATCGATCAAATAGCACTCTTCCTTGGCTTTGCTCTCAATCACTGTTCCATGATTCAAGACAAGTCTCTCGTATTCACCGATCTGATAAACAGCTTGACTCGTTTTTCCTGTGATTAATTCATCCATGCCTTCCCAACATAGTTCACCAGCAATTGAAGGAACGAGAAGATCCTTCCATTCAGCGACCTTCAATTCAAGCTTGGAACGAACAATAAGGTCTTTGTAACGAAGTCCAATACGCTTGAAATATCGAGGCTCATATTCTTTGATGAACTGGTCCAAGGGGTTCTTGATCCAACCTTTGAAATCATTCCAGTCTGAGTAAACCTTTGCCACGAACGCCACTGAGTCGCTTGTCAAAACGATAAACCTAGTCTTATCTTCTGTCACAAAGGTATGAATCTTCTTGTTGTTCTCGGTCGACAATGTCCCTGGAGAAAATTTGGATGGGACTCCAACTGGCATCGTCAGCTGGAAACCAGATCGCTGGGACTCAACATACTCTGGAAAATCTTTTCGGATTCCCTCCTGCAAAGTGGCGGGCAATTCCGATTCAATTCGGAGTATAGGGGGGAAACTCAATTGACAAACTACTTCGACTATGGGGTTATTCTGAAAAACGACTCGTTCGCTTGTAGGTATTGACATTTCGGTCAATCAGCTTCTCAACAACTCACACGATTAGAAATGATGTTTCCAAGAATCCTCGATGCTATCCCAAGAGCCAAATGATAACACTTAAGACACTTTTTATAATATCAGTTTAGGCAAATTGTTGTAGTCAAAGGCGAACCGAATAGGTGTTGCGAACCTTTCTTTGTTTTTGAATATGCTCTCATACTTCTGGTTGCGAAGCTCGGTAATTAACGGCGAGCAAGGCCCTGACTTTTCTAGAATTTTTGGGACGTCTAAGTGAACAGCCTGGCGATAAGTGAGGAATTCATCTTCGAGTAGCTTCCCAGACTAATTCTTGATCGACAATGAATCTTCCTCGCGTTTTGGGGCTGGGGAATTCGAAGCTCCTCGAATGGCCGGGCTTTTCTTATTGCGACCTGAACCTCTTTCAAGTATTCGTCTGGTCGGCCGGGACATACTCCGGCAGAAGGGCAGCGTTGTCGCCTTCGGCGCAGTCGAGCTCTTCGATATCCACTCCGTAGCACGTCATCGACAACGACCCGAGCGCATATCCCTCTACGATCGGCCTCGCATTTCCCGATTCGGCGGCGAGTCCGGCCGTGTAAAGGAGAGGGATGAAATGGTCGGGGGTTGGGACCGCCAGATCATAGTCCGGATGTTCCTTCATCTTCAGAATGCCGGCCGGATCTTCCGTCATTTGCTCCATCACCGCTTTGTCGAACCGATGCGCCCAGTCGGTCCCGCTGTTCTTCGCATTCCAGTCGATACGCCGAAGGTTGTGTACGACATTCCCGCTGGAGAGGATCAGGACGCCTTTGTCGCGCAAAGGTGACAGCCGCCGCGCGAGATCGAAGTGGTAATCCAGAGGCTTTGACGCGTTGATCGACAACTGCACGACCGGAACGTCCGCCTCCGGATAAAGATGTGTGAGGACGCTCCACGTGCCGTGGTCGATACCCCACTGATCGTGATCGGCTCCGACCCACATCGGCTTCGCAAGTTCAGCGATCTCGCCCGCGAGTTCAGGAAGCCCGGGTGCGGGGTACTCGACTTCGAAAAGCTCCTGAGGAAAGCCGTAGAAGTCGTGGATCGTGCGCGGGTTCGGCATCGCTGTGACCGCCGTCGCCCCGATGTACCAGTGCGCCGAAACGGACAGCACGGCTCGGGCGGGCGGCAGCGCCTTTCCGATCTTCCTCCAGGCGAGTGTGTAGCCGTTCTCCTCGATCGCGTTCATTGGGCTCCCGTGCCCAAGGAACAGCGCCGGCATTTTATGCGCAGACTGTGATTCGCTCATATCGTTATCCCGTTCAAAGCTTACTCAGAATTCCATTGTTGAGCGAATCGCGTGGGCAGGCAAAGAGCGAGGCCGACAATACCCGTTGCGGGTTTATAGGCAAGCGGCGACACTTTGGTCGATAAACGGCGGTAGCAAAGCCTTCCAAAACGGCAGGATTTCCTTGCGCACACCCTGCCATTTTGGTAGGATTCGGTTGGTCGATGGGAGCGGCGATGGCGAGATGAAGGTACTCGGATTACAGATCATCGACAGATTCTGCCGTGCTCATACGAGGGCCCGCAGTTCTTCGGACCATTGGATCGAGAATGCGAAACAGGCGGATTGGGGGAGCCTGGTCGATATCCGAAGGACTTTCCGAAACTGTGACAAAGTCGGTTCTTGCTACGTGTTCAATCTGGGAGGGAACAACTTCCGCTTGATCGCCAAGATCAACTTCAGGTCATCGATATTGGTGGTTCAAGAGCTGCTTACACATTCCGAGTACGACTCTGATCGGTGGAAGGCAGGATGTGAGTAGAAAGCCGAATTAGGTGAGAGAAAATGAACAATCGATACAAAGAACTCCTGATCGAGGCGATCCCGGGAGTGATCAAGTCGGAGGATGAGTACGAAAGAATGATGGGGATCATCAACAATCTGATCGACAAGGAGGAGTTGTCCCCCGACGAGTCGAGGCTTCTTGAACTCCTCGCATTACTGGTCGAGAGCTACGAATCCGAAGCATTTCCGCTGAAGACCCAAACCACGCCGAGATCGCGGCTCAAGTTTCTGATGGAGGCGAACGATCTGAAGCAGGCCGATCTTGTAGACGTATTCGGCTCGAGCGGGCGAGTCTCGCAGGTCGTGAACGGCAAGCGCGAGATCAGCAAGGAGCAGGCGAAACGGCTTGCCGAGCGGTTCAATGTGTCGGTGGCGATGTTTACCTAGCGTAAGTCCGTTGTCGGTTGCCCCCCGCTTCAGCGGGGATGATCAGAGCCCAATCCAATAATAGGGACTTCAGCCCGGTAATGAGTTTCAGCATCCGCTCCATTGCCGAAAGGATCTTCTTCGGCTCCGTAGGAGCCCGATGTCTGTAGAAAGACGTCCCGCAAATCTAGCCTCGCTCCTAACGGAGCGCAATCTGTGCAAAGCATTCAACCCCTACGGGGCTGAGACCATTCTTTGGGATCCAGTGCTGCAGACATCGGGCTCCTACGGAGCCTGTGAAACGCGATCGATACAGTGTGATCTCCTCTCTCCATTCTGGGCCGGCAATTTGTAATGTAATGTGCGCCGCTAGGCGAATCGGCGTTTACGAAATATGATTTAGTTATCAATTTTAAGGAGCCGGTTGAACTATGAGATCAGGAAGAATATTCAGGTCGCTATTTATCGGAGCAATTCTATTTGCGGGTTTTGCGTTTGCAGGTGCGGGGGTCGCGAATGCCCAGACGGATTCTGTGGCAGGTGAATGGAACGCCGCGATGAATCATCCGGGCGGTGTCAGCAATTTCAAGATCATTTTCAAGGTAGACGGGGAAAAACTGACGGGAACGGTCAAGCGCTCTTCCGGCGACCGGCCACTTGAAGGAACGGTCAAGGGAAACGATGTACAGTTCTCTTATTCCATAGTTTACGGCGACAACACTATGGTCATGTCTTTGACCGGGAAGCGGGACGGCGACAAGATCACAGGCGTGGTCTATTTTGGCCAGTCCGGCCAGTCAAGCGACTGGAGCGCCACACGCGCGGCCAACGAATAGACGCGAAAGCGCGATCGAAATCAGGTGCTACGGAGAGCACTTGAGAGAAGAGAAAGTGCCCGGTCATTTCGGCCGGGCTTCTTTTTTTCTGAACGGATGCACGTACCTCCGATCACTTAAGCCTTGGGTCAAAGCCGATCGTCTCGGGATCACTGCAGATAATTTCGCCGAATTTTTCGTGCTCCGGATTGATCAGGTAATTGGAACTTCTCGGAAGCACCGCCGAAGGGACCCTCAGGACAGGTGAGCTCCCGCTCGCGATCCACTCGTCGCCGATCGACTGGAGTTCGATCGATCCTGGCGCACTGTGCCAGTCGGACGGCAGCGGCGAGACATCTTCGACCCCGATGACCATTTTCTCTTCGAATCGTGCTTCGATAAAGATATAGCTTCGTAGAATCGACGCCTTGTCCAGGTGAACAAGCATTTCCAGGCAGGCCAGTGCCAACGATTCGGATGCGTACACGATGCGCGATCCCGGCGAGTTCCATCTGCCGCCGAATTCGAAAGCCCCGTCACCGCTGAACGGGTCGGCAGCGAACGGTTCCTTGACGATGCGAAAGCAGGACAAGGTCATTGGACGACTGACTAGGTGAAAACTCCGTGCTCGAGACGGCCGATCAATTTCTCGACCTCTCTCGCGCCCGTCTCGGTCTTTGCCATTTCAAGCGGGGTCAACCCCCCGAATGCCCTGGTTTCAGAAGTGAGCCACCTTCGGGCAGAATCTGTGTCTCCATTGAAAAGCCGGACGGTTTTCGCAAAGAGGCGGGCGATCGAAACAAGCCTGTCCGATTCTGCGGTCGTAAAGCGGTTGGAGGACCTCCGTCTGTCAAAGGTCCTTGGCTTGATCCCGATGACCGGCTTCAGGCTCGAGTCCTGCAAACCGCTGGTTCTCTGAAATGACCGGTACGCTTCGAACGTAAGTCCCTTTTCGATCCTCGACATCAACGCCGTGGTGCTCCGTGCAGTTATGCCCAGATACCTGTTTATCAATGCTCTCTCAGATACTTCGTTCACTTCATTCATACTATGCCGCCGGATCCCGATCCTCAGATTCGCGGCGATCTCAGATCGATCTCGAAGAAAAGACCCGCCAATCACGCTTCGCCAACTGACGTTTCATTATACGCCATTTGGCGGAAATCAGGAATCCTGAATCTCGGAACGGCTAACAAGACGCTTGGCCACCTCGGCCTCAGGTTCCGGTATCAATGGACGACGCAACCTTTCTCCCGAGAACAATGCCGCGGTTCAGCACGTACACTCCTACTTCGTGCCCAAAACCATCCGGATCGATATGCGCGCCGGGTAAAACCAGCGGGCCTTTTGTGGTAAATTGAACGCCCAATGAAAAACAAGATCATCAGAAGTCGCCCGATCACATTCATCGTCGGGATCGGGACAGCGGCCGTCCTGACGGCGGCGCTTTCCGCGTCTGTCAGTGCACAGCAGGTTGAACCCGTCGTCGTTCAGCCCGGCGCGCCGGGCCAGGAGACACGCAAGCTTTCCGCGGACACGACCGGAGTGCTTCCTCCGTCCTCGAAGAAGGATGTCGAGTTCATGCAGGGGATGATCGTCCATCACGCGCAGGCGGTCGAGATGGTCGCTTTGATGGCCGACCGCACGGACAACAAGGAGCTTCTTCTTTTGGGCGCGCGTATCAGCCACACCCAGGCGGAAGAGATCGGCTTTATGAAGCGATGGCTCGAATCCCGCGGCGAGAAGTCGTCGATGGGCGGGATGGATATGAAGGGCGAAGACCACGCGGGCCATCATATGCCGGACAAGAAAATGGACATGTCCGACCACCAGATGCCCGGGATGCTGACCCCGAAACAGATGGAAGAGCTTGCGGCCGCGAAGGGCACGGAATTCGACAGGCTGTTTCTTACCGGGATGATCCAGCACCACATAGGCGCGCTCGTAATGGTCAGGGATCTCTTCGGCTCGGCGGGCGCAGGCCAGGACGCACAGCTGTTCAATTTCGCGACGGACGTCGACAGCGGCCAGCGCGCGGAGATCAGAGTTATGCAGAAAATGCTTGGGGAACTTCCCAAGGAGAATGATTAACAGATTATGAATCCCTCGAACAAAAGAAACCTCATATCGATCGCAGGCTTATTGTTTCTGTCTGCCTGTTTTGTGACCGGCACGTTCGCCCAGGCGCTCGAAAAGGCTCCTCCGCTTCCTGAAGGGATGACCGGCTCGAGCAAGGAAGATCCCAGGGCGAAACTCCCGGCCGGACTGTACGACGCCGGACAGGCATCGATGGGAATGAAGCACGTAGCGCTCCTGAAGAAGCCGTCCGCGTTCGACCTCGGCACCGTCGATGCGGACGATCCGAAGGTCAAGCAGATCCTCGGACAGCTCGGTGCGGGCGACGGTTCGCAAATACCTCCCGCGATCAGGCTTGTGTTCGCCCAGCTCGCTTTCGCGAATTCCGACCTCGCGTTCCAGGGGGACCGCGTGTTCATGGGCAATTTCTACGGGATGAGCATCTACGACATCTCGGATCCCGAGCAGGCGAAGCTGGTCACGACGATGCTTTGCCCCGGCGGACAAGGCGACGTTTCCGTTTACAAGAACCTTATGTTCATGTCGGTGGAAATGCCGAACGGCCGGCTCGATTGCGGGACCGAGGGCTTTCCGCCGGACCTTGGCCAGGGCGGAATGCCCGTGGCGAATAAAGACAGGTTCCGCGGAGTACGCATCTTCGACATCAGCGACATAAGGAATCCCAAACAGGTCGGCGCCGTTCAGACCTGCCGCGGCTCGCACACGCACACGCTTGTGACCGACCCGAACGACAAAGAGAACGTGTACATATATGTATCGGGAACGTCTTTTGTCCGCCAGGCGGAGGAGCTCGAGGGCTGTTCCGGAGGACCTCCGGAGCAGGATCCGAACACGGCGCTGTTCAGCATCGACGTGATCAAGGTGCCCGTGAAGGCTCCGCAGAACGCGGCGGTCGTTTCGAGCCCGAGGATCTTCAAGGATGAAGAGACCGGCAAGATCGCGGGTCTCGACAGCGGCGGAACGCATTCCGACGATCCGGCGAAGGGTACTATTGCCGCCTCGCTGACCGACCAGTGCCACGACATCACCGTGTACTCCGAAATAGGCCTCGCGCTGGGCGCTTGTTCCGGAAACGGCCTTTTGCTCGATATCAGCGATCCCGCGAATCCGAAGAGGATCGACGCGGTGAATGATCCGAACTACGCGTACTGGCATTCGGCCTCGTTCTCGAACGACGGCTCGAAGGTCGTGTTCACGGACGAATGGGGCGGCGGTATGGGAGCGCGCTGCAGGGCCAACGATCCGAACACGTGGGGAGCGAACGCGCTTTTCCGCCTGAACGGCAAGAAGCTGGAGTTCGTGGATTACTACAAGATGCCCGCGGCGCAGGGCGACAGCGAAAACTGCGTCGCTCACAACGGTTCGCTGGTTCCGGTCCCGGGGCGCGACATAAAGGTCCAGGCCTGGTACCAGGGCGGGATCTCCGTGATGGACTTCACCGACCCTTCGAATCCGATGGAGATCGCCTATTTCGACCGCGGCCCGATCGACGAGAAGATGGTGATCATGGGCGGTCACTGGTCTGCGTATTGGTATAACGGGCGGATCTACGGATCTGAGATCGCGCGCGGCCTCGATATTCTCGAGCTGACGCCGACCAGGTACCTGACACAGAACGAGATCGCCGCCGCCAAGACGGTACAGGTCGACGAGTTCAATGTTCAGAACCAGGAGAAGATCGTATGGCCGAACAAGCTTGTGGTGGCAAAGGCCTACATCGATCAGCTGGAGAGATCGAAGGCGCTCGACGCCGGAAAGGTCAAGGCCCTTCGCGACGCTGTCTCGAGCGCTGAAAATTCGAAACTGGCTTCGGCGGATCGCACGAAACTGAAATCGCTTGCTTCTTCGCTCACGGGCGGTTCGGGTGTAGACGCGGAACGGATGAAGGCTCTTGCGGCTGTGCTGAACGATCCTGTTATGTAGTAGATCCGAGAACGACGGGTTACGGCCTGCGGATGTCATCCGCAGGCCGTGTTTCTTTCCGGGGATCTTAAAAGGCGAGGCCCCGAAGTCCGGGTTTCGCTCAGAACCTGAATCGCAGCCCGAACCTGATCAGCCTGGGGTCAAGCGCGTTTGTCGTGCGGCTGAAATAGCTTTTGCCTCCTGAGCGGTCGCCGACCCTGTTCGCGTCGTCGAAATAAGGCGAAGCGGATGCCTCATTGAACCGGTTGAACAGGTTGTATACTTCGCCGACCGCTTCCAGCCTGAACCGTTCGCCGAAACTGAAAGAACGGGAGATCTGCACGTCAGCTACCTTTATGTGATGGGTCACTCCCCTGTTCCGGGCAAGTGCGCCCGTCGTAAACGGCTCCGGGATCAGAAGGGTCCCGTCCGAAGTGCCGTTCGGCCTGTCATTGTAATACGACAGGTCTCCGTTGCGATCGATCCCGGTCACGATGTTGAATGGCTTCCCGGATCTGATCCGAACTATCGGTGCGACAGTCAAACCGGAAAAGAGGCGTTTCCACAAGGATCCGGATCGTGCCCAGCCCGCCGGCGAAGCAAACACTCCGCTGAATACAAAATGGTGGCGCTGGTCCATGTAGGAATCGCCTCTCTCAACCCGGAAGTCGTTCGGGTCCTGAGCAATGAACGTCGCCGGAAAATCCGTTGAGTCGTCAAACACGTGCGACCACGAATATGACGCGCGAAAGGAAACGATGTCGGTGAATCTGCGGTGTATGTCGAGGTTGATCGAGTTGTAGTCCGAGTTTCCGTTCGACACCTGCGCTATGACGGACCCGAAGGGCGAAATGATCCCCGGCGTTCGAAGTGTGTTGGTCGAAGCGAGCGCCGCGTCGAACATCTCCGGAGTCGTCGCTCCGTTCGTCAGGGTACTGACAAGAAAATAGTTCGGCGCATTCGGCCGGAAGAAGTTCGCCGCACTCGGCAAGATCACGCCCTCGCCGGTAGCGGAATTGACGGAGATGATCCCCGGGATGACATTCACGAACACGCCTCCGGGGGCATTGCACTGCGAAGGATCAAGCTGAGCGACCTGACGGACCGAGGCCGGCAATCGGCCGAAGCACCGTCTGTAATTCTCTATCTGCTTCCCGATATCCGGCGGATTCAGCTCCGCTGCGTGCGGCAGGTGGTGAGAGCCCGCAAACCTGTATGTGATCCTCACGAACAGCCCATCGGTGATCCGTTGTTCGACGGACAGGCCGCCCTGGATAGACGAGCCGTAAACAAAGCTCTCTTCCACAGGATTGATGATCGGGAGATGTTCCCCCACGCCCGGAAACGCCCCGTAACCGAATCGCTGAAGACCGGGGATATAGTCGGAACCGGCAGATACCCCCGGAGTTACGGTCCCCTGCGGAAGGCCTGAACAGAATTCTCCCGGCGCCGAAGAACCGTCGCAGACCGTGCCCTGAAAGATCTGTGACGCGTTCAGGAACGACAGCGGAGAAAGATCGCCCGGGCCGTAGATCGCCTGTATCAGTTGCGCACCGTCCGCGAGATCCGAGATGGCGGAGATCGCAAGTGCCGGGCTGTCATAGAAGATCCCGCCAAACAACCTGATCACGGTCGCTCCATTGCCGCGAAGGTCATATGCCAGTCCCAGCCTCGGTGCGAAGTTGTCGCGATCGACCGGGATCCCCTTTCGCACGCCGAGGGCACTTAGCGCTTCCGCCATCTGAGCCGCGTTCAGTTCCAGTTTTGAAAGAGGATCGGCGAAATGGCTTGTTTCGAACTGTTGCGTCAACTCGATGTCATATCTAAGCCCGGCGCTTAATGTCAGGTTCCGCGACACTCTCCAGGAATCCTGAACAAAGAAACCGAGCGGAACATTGACCAGCCGGGACCGCGCGTCGCCGAATCCCTGGCTGAACTGCGAAGGATAGCCAAGTCCGAACGCCTGCACGGGAGTGAAAAAGGGGACCCGGATACACTCGGACGGATCCGAATTCACCGGGCAGGCCCCGCCCGATACTAAATCGATACTTTCGGGAAAGGTCGCGTGTGTAGGACCGAAGTCGAACAAGCCGTTACGATTGTGCGCCGCACGTATGTCCGAGATCGCCACCCTTTTCAGTTCCGCACCGGCGCCTATGACATGCGGCCCGATGATCTGCGTATATGAATCCGAAACGCCGAGAGTTCTTGTTGTCCTGTCAAAAGGTGAAAAATAGGCAGGTCCGAAGAATGCCGCTCCCGGGATGTTGTATGCCGTCGCGTTTTCCGTTCCGGACCCGAAGCCGGCCCCGCGGTTGGTGATCTCGGCGTTCAGGAAATTGACTGCGGATCTCGAACTTCTGGAGATCCAGCCTCCGCCGATCGACAGATCGTCGATCTTCCGGGTCCCGGTCCGCGACCAGTCGTTCTGTCCCGCGGCCTGGTTGTACGTTTCAACCTGCACACCTGATCGATCGGCAAGGGCGACACCGAAAGAAAGTTCAAGGTCGTTCGTGCCATCCAAAACGTGATCGATTCGAAACGACAGATAGTCCGCGGAATCACGCACGGGAAACGAGGCGGGTAGGTTTTCAAGTGTACGATACGCCAACGGAAATCCTTCACTGTCCAATGCGCCGAGCGGTATGCCCGCGCCCGAAAGAAGGAATTTGGATCCGATCACGTCCCCGGAGGGCACGGGCGAGAAATCGCCTATGCTGCGCAGCGGATTGAAGCCGGTCAGGGCAGTCGAAGTCCCGCTGGAAGCAAAATAGAGATACCGCAGCGCGGTTCCGAACAATGCCGGGTTACCGGTTTCGATAAGCGTTTCCGCGAACACCATCTGGGCGAGGGTCAGTCCTTCGAATTGTTGCGCGAACGGCAAAGTGGGAGCTCCGAGAGTTACGGATCGGTCCAGGCCAAAGGACGGTTCGGCGACAAGGGAGCCGGTGCGGGTGTGGCGGTCGCGCTCGTACGCCGCAAAGAAGAAGGTGCGCTGACCCCGAAGCCGTCCGCCGAGCTTTCCTCCGACCTGAACCTGGCGGAAAGCAGAACCCTCGGGTGCGAAAGCAAGATCGGCCGAGAACGCGTTGTCCGTGAAGAAACCGAAAGCGCTTCCCGACAGTTCCCTTCCACCCTTTCGGGATGCCTCACGAATGGAGCCGCCAAGGGATCCAAAATTTTCGCCATTCAGCGAGAAGGTCGAGACGAGCACCTCTTCAACCGCTGATCGGCTAAGTGTCGAGCGGAAGTCTCCCGTGAATTCGTCCCTGCCGTCGGAATGATCCGCGGCAAACCGGACCGACCGCGGTCTCTGTCCGCCGAGTTGAAAGCCGGAAGTGGGGGCAAATCCGACCGCCCTGCTTGTATCCAGGCCGACGCCCGACACGATCACCGAAAGGTCCGCAGGCTCTCTGCCGAGGATCGGCAGATACTCGATCCAGTCACCGGGAACGAATGCGGACGATCCTGCCCTTCCCGTCAACACTCTGTTCAGAAGCGGTCCGACAGACCGTGCTCCGCCGTTTCCTCCCGATCCGAGCACCAGCCGAACCGCCACGCCGTCTCCGATCCTGGTCGCAACCTTCAGTCTTTCGGACGAATCGCCGCCCGATTCCGCGTGGAGTTCGTAACCTCCCGGAAAAAGCCCCTGGAAGATAAAACGGCCTTTCGTATCGGCGATGGCCGATCTTTCAAGCCCGGTCCGAAGGCTTCTGAGGACGACAGCAGCTCCGGCGGCAGGATCTCCGTATCCGTCCTCAGCCGTTCCCTCGATAAAGGAGAGGCCGGCGAGACCCTGTCCCTGAATTGAAAAAGCTGCCAGTACGATAAAAAGCAGAAAGGAACAGTTTCGCGCGGAACGAACGAATACCCCGAAGCCGTTGCGGAGTCCGTGACCTTCGTCGAGAAGCATTATCAGGGTTCCTAAACGATCCGGAACAAAGGACGGCCCGGATGCGGACGATCAATCTGTGTGAGAGGCGGGTTTGCAGGATTCTATGCGAAACAAACGATCGGGGGCAAGAAAATTTGAGGACACAGAAAGACGCTGCATTGCTGCGTTTGGCTCAGGTCCGGTCCCTGGCTGACAGTCATTCGGGCCGCTGAGGGCGATCAGGATCAGCGGATTCGCGTGGGCATTTTCGCAGCGGCTTCGATAAACTTGGAGTTCATTCGGATCGTCACCCGGTCGAGCCAGTGCGGAAATCTGATATATTTGTCGCTTGCCGAAACCGGCTGCTCCCCGTTTGGGGAATCCGGGATTACGAGGGGATTCGAGTTTCACGGAAGGTCGTTCATAAGCGATGTTTTCCGGGCGCTTCGCTGTGTGCGAGTTACTGAGAGGCAAGCTGACACTAACATGTACTATTCATTCAGATCATACAGATCGATCACCGCGGCCTTGTGCGCCGCGCTTCTACTGTTCAACGGCCCGTTCGTGCCCGCTCAGGAGATGACATTCGAGGAGTACGAGCCGAAGTCGACGCTCGTCGTTCCGGGCACTACTATCACGAAGGCGAAATTTCCTTTTATCGACATACACAACCACCGGCGCGGCGAGCCTCAGTCCGGCGACGTCGACAAGATGATCGCCGAGATGGACGCGATGAACATGCGCGTGCTTGTGAATCTGAGCGGCCGCAGCGGCGAGGCATTGAAGCAGATCGTCGCGAACTATAAGGGCAGGTATCCCGACCGGTTCGTCGTGTTCGCGAACATCAGCTACGAAGGGATCGACGATCCGGGCTACGGCGAACGCACGGCGAAACAGCTGGAAGAGGATGTGAGGAACGGAGCGCAGGGACTTAAGATCTTCAAGGACCTGGGCCTGACGGCGAAGGACGGGAAGGGAAACAGGATCCCGACCGACGATCCCAGGCTCGATCCGGTGTTCGCGAAGGCCGGCGATCTGGGGATCCCCGTGTTGATCCACACCGGAGAACCGCGATCGTTCTTCGACCCGCACGATCGCTTCAACGAACGCTGGCTGGAGCTGAAGCAGTTCCCGAACCGCGCCCGCCCGGCGGACAAGTTCCCGTCCTGGGAGCAGGTGATGCGCGAACAGCACAATCTTTTCGCGAAGCACCCTCGGACGAAGTTCATCTCGGCGCATTTCGGCTGGATGGCGAACGACCTTGCGAGCCTTGGCGCCCTCCTCGACCAGTATCCCAACGTCTATACGGAAGTGGCGGCGATCGTCGCCGAACTCGGAAGACAGCCCAGGTTCGCGCGGGAGTGGTTCATCAAGTACCAGGACCGTGTGCTTTTCGGGAAGGACACGTACGCGCCGGAGGAATACCACACGTACTTCAGGATCTTCGAGTCGAACGATGAGTACTTCGATTACTTCCGCCGCCGCCACGCGTTCTGGAAAATGTACGGGCTGGGCCTGCCTGATGAAGTGCTGAAAAAGTTCTATTACAAGAACGCTTTGAAACTGCTCCCGGGGATCGACAGGTCCGCGTTTCCGGAGTAGCGAGGTAACGCGAACTTCAGTTTGCGCCGCGCGAACGCTCGGGACTCCGAAGTGCACAAGGAGGTCGTATACGGTATGCAGATTTCTCCGATGAAGCGGATCAGGACGATCGCTTTGGTCTTGGTCATGGCGTGCCTATCCACGCTTGCATCTTCCTGCAGTTCTGTTTCCAGATGGATGAATCCCGGGGGAACGTACTTCGTGATTGAGGTCGATCCCGGGCCAGAAAACAAGGATGCGGCGATCGAGCACGTCGTCAGCGTTTTGAGTTCCGGCCTCTACGCCATTGGAGTTCCGGGCGAGGTCACAAGGGGACACCTTAAGATCGGCGGAAAGGACAGTGTCGTTGTCGATGTTTGGGGGGAACAGGATCTGCAGGCCCTGAGGAAATTCCTTCTCGAAACCTCCAAACTCGAATTGCTGCCAGTGATCTCCGAAAAGCACCCTGCTCTCCCTTGTACGGCAAAGGCGGAGGAAGCCCGGGAAAAGGCTGGCGAAGGACAGATGGTCCTTTCGCAATTCGATTATACCGGGGAGAGGCACTGTGTACTTGGGACGACTCCGATACTGACCGGCAAACATGTGAGAACAGCTGACGCCGTTGCCAACCAGGACGGAAACGGCTATTCGATCAACTTCTCGCTCAATGCGGAAGGCGGCGAACTGATGAGCAAATGGTCAAAGGCGAACATCGGCAACTATATTGCTTCAGTGTACAACGGCAAGATCCTGAGTATCGCTTATGTCCAGGAAGAGATTTCCGACACCGGTGTCATCAACGCGACGATGGAGAAAGGTGAGGCGGAAGAGATTGCACGGGGGATCGGCAGTCGATACCTGCCTTACAAGCTGACACTGGTCGAGGAACGAACCTACGAGGAGTGATCGTTGGGATTTGACGTTGAACCGCGAGCGCTTGGACCGCGGGCGTCCCCGCCCGCATCTCCTCCGCGCATCCGCGCGGCGCAAACTGAAGTTCGCGGTACCTCGTTGGACCGCGGGCGTCCCCGCCCGCATCTCCTCCGCGCATCCGCGCGGCG